>NZ_RJKN01000002.1:300000-585557 GCF_003751265.1 Pseudokineococcus lusitanus | reverse complement strand
ACCGGACCCGTCGCCGACATCACCGCCCTGTTCCACCGCCTCACCACCTGGGCCACCACCCGCACCGGCCCCCACGCGAGCGCGGACCCGCACGCGGCGGTCGCCGCCGGCCTGGACCCCGTCACCACCGACCCGGCCGGTATGCCCGACCAGCGCGGCGTCGACGCTCGCAGGTTCGACGCGTTGGTCGGCCTGGCCACCGACACCGGCGCCGGCCCACGTGAGGACGGTCGGGCACACGCAGGGCAGTGCCACGGCCCCACGCTCAACGTGTCCCTGCCCACGCTGCTCGGCCTGGACGACGAGGCCGCGTGGCTCGCCGGCCACGGTGCCGTGCCCGCCGACGTCGCCCGCGAGCTCCTCGCCGCCGGCCACCCCTTCCGCCGGATCCTCACCGACCCCTGGACCGGCACGGTCCTCGGCGTCGACGGACATCTCCACCACCTCCCGGCCACCACGGCCCGCACGACCACCACCCGAGCCACCGACGCCACGACCACCCGCGCCGCGGAACAGCCCTCAGGCCTCGACGCCCTCAAGGCCCCGGGCACCCCGGCAACGGCGCGGCCCACCACGACCGCTCGCGACGCCGGGCGCGACACGACGCCCGACTCGACGGGGCACCGTCCGACCGGCACCCCACCCGCGCCGCCGCCGACGACCACAGCGCCACTGCCAACCGGCCTCGCCGACAAGCTCACCCGCATCGCCGACGCGGTCACGCCCGGCTCCAGCACGCCCGGCTCCAGCACGCCTGGCTCCAGCACGCCTGGCTCCAGCACGCCTGGCGCACACGAGCCAGGCGTCGCCACACCTCCGTGGGCCTCGGCGAGAGGCGAGGTCTCCACCGACGGACCGCCCGGGCGGCCACCGTGCCCTCTCGCCGGCCTGCCCACCGACTACGTCCCCACCGCCGAGCAGTCCCGCTACATCCGCGCCGCCCTGCCCGAGTGCACCCACCCCGGCTGCACCGTCCCGGCCGTCCGGTGCGACCTCGACCACCAGGTCCCCCACAGCGCCGGTGGACCGACCTGCGAGTGCAACCTCCGACCCCGCTGCCGCAAGCACCACCAGTGCCGCACCCACTACGGCTGGCAGGTCGAGGCCATCACCGACGACCCGACCGACCCGTACGGCCTCGGCACCCGCTGGACCTCACCCCTCGGGCTCGTCCACGACGACCCCGCACCCCCCTTCCTGCCCCGACCGATCACCGGCGACGACGACGGCACGCCGCTGCCCACCGGCTGGGATGACCTCGGGAACCACCCAGAGCCGACCTACCCGACCGTCGACATGGCCTGGCCCGGCGCCCTCGCCCTCGAGAGCGCCGCCACCGCCGACCATCGCCGCGCCGCCCCGCCGACGCCGCCGGCCCCGCCGATCGACGAGGACGACCCGCCGCCCTTCTGAGCCGGGCGGTGCGGGGGCGTCCGGGTCGGGCCGGTGGCCGAGCGAGAAGGTGCCGGTCGGGGAGGCGTCGGTCGGGGAGACGGCGGGCGAAGAGCGGCGGGCGGAGGGCGACCGGCCGCGGCCGCGTCGGCGTCGGGCCGAGGTGTCGTGCAGGACCCGTACCGGGAGGCGTCCGCATGAGGCGGCCGAGGCCGGGAGGCACGGCGGGGCACCTAGGGTCGGGTCGACGACAGCGTCGGCGCAGGTGGAGGTCTCGTGCAGGGCGTGCTCGAGGGCTTCGCCACGATCCTGCTCGTCGTCGCGGCCGGCGCCCTCGTGGCGCACCTGCGCATCGTCGACGAGGCGGGGCAGCGGACGCTGACGCGGCTCGCCTTCACCGTCGCCAGCCCGGCGCTCATGGTCACCGTGCTCTCCGAGGCGGACGTGTCGCGGCTCTTCGCGGGGTACGTCGGCGCGGTCGTCGCGGGCGTGGCCGTCGTCGTCCTCGTGTGGGCCGTCGTCGCGGTGCTGCTGCGGCGCGGCCTCGTCCACGGCGTCGTCGGCGCGCTCTGCACCGGGTACGTCAACGCGGGCAACCTCGGGCTCCCCGTCGCGGCGTACGTGCTCGGCGACGCCGCGCTCATCGCGCCGGTGCTGCTCCTCCAGATGCTCGTGCTCCAGCCGCTCGCGCTCGCGCTGCTGGACCGGGCGGCCGCGGACCGCCGCCCCTCGGTCCTGCGCTTCGTCACGACGCCCTTCCGGAACCCCATCACCGTCGGCGCGCTCGTCGGGCTGGCGCTCAACCTCACCGGGCTCCGGCCGCCGACGGCGCTCGCGGCGCCGCTCGAGCTCGTCGCCGGCATGGCGGTGCCGGTGATGCTCGTGGCCTTCGGCGTCTCCCTGCGGCTCGGGCCGCTGCCCGGGCGGGGCTCCTCGCGGCCGGAGCTGGCGCTCGTCGTCGTGCTCAAGGTGCTCCTGCAGCCGCTGGTCGCCTGGGTCGTCGCCGGGCCCCTGCTCGACCTGCCTCCCGCGGAGGTGCTCGCCGCGACGGTCATCTCGGCGCTGCCGGCGGCGCAGAACGTCTTCGTCGTCGCCTCGCGCTACGACACCGGCCGCACGCTGCTGACGGCGCGCGACGCCATCGCCCTCACGACCTTCGCGTCGATCCCCGTCATGGTCGCGGTGCCGGCGCTGCTCGGGTGAGCGGGCCGCGGGCCCGCCCCCACCGTCGTCACCGCGCGTCCGCCGGGCGTCAGGGGCGCTGCCGGTCCAGCGCCGCGTCGAGGTTCACGGCGGCGGAGATGAGCGCCAGGTGCGTGAAGGCCTGCGGGAAGTTGCCCAGCGCCTCGCCCGAGGGGCCGATCTCCTCGGCGTAGAGCCCGAGGTGGTTGGAGTAGGTGAGCATCTTCTCGAAGACGAGCCGCGCCTCGCGGACCCGTCCGGCCCGGGTGAGGGCCTCGACGTACCAGAACGAGCAGAGGTTGAAGGTGCCCTCGTCGTCGTCGAGGCCGTCGTGCCCGGTGATGGCGTAGCGCGAGACGAGCGAGTCCGCGACGAGCTCGTCGCCGATGCGGTCGAGGGTCGAGAGGAAGCGCGGGTCGGTCGGCCCGGCGAACTTCACGAGCGGCATGACGAGCAGCGAGGCGTCGAGGAGGCGGCTGCCCGGGTGCATGACGTACGCGCCGAGGTCGGTGTCCCAGCAGTCCTCCTGGACGAACCGGTGCGCCTTGTTGGCGATCTTGCGCCACTTCTCCGTGGGCGCCGGCAGCCCGCGGTCCCGCGCCACCCGCAGCGCCCGGTCGTAGGCGACCCACGTCATGAGCGCCGAGTACGTGAAGCGCTGGCGCGGCCCGCGCACCTCCCAGACGCCCTCGTCCGGCTCCTCCCAGTGGTCGGCGAGCCAGTCGAGGCGCTTGCCGAGCGTCGTCCAGAGGTCGTAGGAGATCGGGACCTCGCGGTTGTAGAGGTAGACCGAGTCCATGACCTCGCCGTAGACGTCCAGCTGGCGCTGGCCGACGGCGGAGTTGCCGATGCGCACGGGCCGCGAGCCGCGGTAGCCCTCGAAGTGGTCGAGCACCGTCTCCGGCAGGTCCTCGCTGCCGTCGACGCCGTACATGATCATGACGTCGCGCTCGACGCCCGCCTCCTCGCAGCGCCTCTGGATCCAGTCCATGAAGGCCGCGGCCTCCTCGAGGAAGCCGAGGCGCATGAGGCCGTAGACGGTGAAGGCGGCGTCGCGCAGCCACGCGTAGCGGTAGTCCCAGTTGCGCCCGCCGCCGAGCTGCTCGGGCAGCGACGTCGTCGGCGCCGCCACGAGCGCGCCGGTGGGGTGGTAGACGAGCAGCTTGAGCGTGAGCGCCGAGCGCTGGACGACCTCGCGCCAGCGGCCGCGGTAGCGCGACCCCGACACCCACTTCTGCCAGTACTCGCTCGTCCGCGTGAAGAGGTCGTCGGTCTCGCCGAGGACGAGCGGGCGGACGACGCCGCGCCACTCGAGGACGACGTCCTCCTGCTCGCCCTCCTCGACGGCGAAGACGGCCCGGACGCCGCGGCCGTCGTCGGTGAGCTCCAGCGGCACGCCGGTCCGGAGCACGCACCCGCCGGCGGAGGAGGTGAACTCGGCGCCGACGCCCTCGACGAGGCGGACCTCGTGGGGGACCCGCCCGTAGTCGAAAGCCGGGCGGCACTCGAGGGCGAACGTCGTGCGGCCGCGCACCGACGACGCCTGCCGGACGACGAGGTCGCGCGCCGCGGCGACGTCGCTCGTCTCGGGGACCATGAAGTCGACGACCTCGCCGACGGAGTCCTTGGTGAGGTACCGCGTCAGCAGGATGTTCGTGTCGGGCATGTAGAGCTGCTTCGGCCGGCCGCCCTTCTGGGCCGCGAGCCGGAAGAAGCCGCCGCGGTCGGCGTCGAGCAGGGACGCGAAGAGCGACGGGGCGTCGAAGCGGCCGGGGCAGTACCAGTCGATGGTGCCGTCGGTGCCGACGAGGGCCACCGTGCGCAGGTCGCCGATGATCCCGTGCTCGGCGATGGGCAGGTACCGGTCGGTCACCTCCGCAGCATGGACGACGGGAGGAGCGCTGCGGCGCAGCGCCTGCGGCGCGGCCCCTCCGGGACCGCGGTGACGGCTGCTCAAGCGGGCGCCGGGGCGCGCCGATGCACGAGCCGTGCCCGCCGTCCCCCCGACGCGCCGGGCGAGCCACGTCGTCACCCGACAGGAGCAGCGCCGCCCATGACGAGCCGCCACGCCACCCCGACCGCCCCCCGCACCGCCCGCCGCGCGGCGGCCGGCGCCGCCCGGGCCTCCCGCCGGCGCCGCGCCCTCGCCGTCACGGGCCTGTCGGTCCTCGCCGCGCTGGCCGCCGGCACCGCCCACGCCGCGGACGGCGAGCTCGTCACCCCGGCGTCCGGACGCGTCACCGGCATCGTCGGCGGGCACTGCTCGACGCCGGGCGACGGGCACGGCGGCGTCGACGTCGCCGCCCCGACCGGCACCAAGGTCATCGCCGCCGCGGCCGGCGTCGTGAGCATCGCCGGGACGCAGGCGGGCTCGGAGAGCTACGGCACCTTCGTCCGGATCCACCACGGCTCCCGCGACCGCACGATCTACGCGCACCTGTCCGCCGTCGCCGTCGCCCCGGGGCAGGAGGTCCTGCCCGGCCAGACCATCGGCTACGTCGGCAGCACCGGCCGCTCCTCGGGCCCGCACCTGCACTTCGAGTACCGCCACGACAACGTCCGCCAGACGAGCATCAACGCCGGCTTCACGTGCCGGAAGGACGTCGCGATGTGCACCGTCATCCCCGGCGTCCAGCTCGCCGGCGAGCCCACGTCCGTCCCCCTGTCCGTCATGGCCGCCCCGGAGCTGGCCGACACGCGGCCGGACGCCGTGCACGCGCTCGGCACCGACGACGCCCACGACCACGAGGGCGGGGTGGACCCGCTCACCGACTGACGCCGGCCGCCCCGCCGGGCCCGCCCCACGTCGTCCGCCGCCGGCGCGACGGTCCCGGCGGCGCGGCGGTCCCGGCGGAGCGGCGGTCCCGGTGGCGCGACGGTTCCGACGGGGCGGCGGTCCCGGCGGGGCGACCCGTGACACGCGTCATGCCCGGGCCGTGCGCCCGGCGCCGGAGGTCGTGACACCAGGCACGGCCCGCGGCCCCGGGGCGGCAGCAGGCTCGACGCATGTCGCAGACCCGCTCCCCCCACCGCCCCTCTCCTCGGCCCGGGGACCGCCGGCACCGCCCGGCGGAGCCGCCCGCCCTCGCCCGCGCCGTCGCCGACGCCGGCCGCTTCGGCCCCGCCCCGACGCCCCGGCGCGAGCTCGCCGCCACCGCGGTCAACGTCGTCCTCCTGGCCGCCGGCGCGGGCCTCCTCGTGCTCCTCGACGCCGCCGTGGGCGCCGTCGTCCTCGGCGCCCTGGCCGCCTGCTACCTCGTCGGCCGGGCGCTCGTCGCCCGCCGCCGGTGGGCCGACGCCGCCCGCCCCGACGCCGCCACCACCGACGTCGCTGCGGGGGCCGGCCGATGAGCGCCCCCGTCGTCGAGGTGCGCGACCTGCGCCGGACCTTCGCAGGCGGCTTCGAGGCCGTCCGCGGCGTCTCCTTCGACGTCGCCCCCGGCGAGCTCTTCGCCCTCCTCGGCACCAACGGCGCCGGCAAGACCTCGACGATGGAGGTCCTCGAGGGCCTCGCGCCGGCGACGTCGGGCACCGTCCGCGTCCTCGGCCACGACCCCTACCGCGAGCGCCGCGCCGTCCGGCCGCGCACCGGCGTCGTCCTCCAGGAGGGCGGCTTCCCCCGCGACCTCACCGTCCTCGAGGCCGCCCGCACGTGGGCCGGCACGCTCACCGCGCCCCGGCCGCCCGAGGAGGTCGTCGAGCTCGTGGGGCTCGCCGACAAGGCGGACGTCCGGATCCGCCAGCTCTCGGGCGGGCAGCGCCGTCGCCTCGACCTCGGCGTCGCCGTCATGGGCCGACCCGACGTCCTCTTCCTCGACGAGCCGACGACGGGCCTCGACCCGGAGAGCCGCCGCACCACGTGGGAGGTCGTGCGCTCGATGGTGGCCGACGGCATGGCCGTCGTCCTCACGACGCACTACCTCGAGGAGGCCGAGCAGCTCGCCGACCACCTCGCGATCATGGCGGCGGGCGAGGTCGTCGTCGCCGGCACGCCGGAGGAGGTCGTCGCGGCGGAGCCGTCGCGCGTCCGCTGGCGTCCCGCGCCCGGGACGGCCGCCGCCGACCTGCCCGTCCTCGTCGAGCCCGACGGCCGCCCGGTCGACGTCCGCCTCGAGGACGGCCGCGCCGTCGTCCGCACCCGCGCGCTCCGCCCGGTCCTCGTCCGCCTGCTGGCCTGGGCCGACGAGCACGGCGACGACCTCGAGGGCCTCGCCGTGACGAGCGCCTCGCTCGAGCAGGTCTTCCTCGCCGCCGCCGACCGCGACCGGGACGGCGCCACGGCCCCCGTCGCGACCGGCAGCCCCGACCGCCATGACCACCGAGACCTGCTGGAGACGTCCCGATGACCGGCACCGCTCGACGCGTCCTCGCCCTCACCCGCGCCGAGGGCCTCCTCCTGCGCCGCGACACCGTCGCCATGCTCTCCGTCGTCGGCGTCCCGGTCGTCGGCGCGCTCGTCCTCGTGGCCGTCGGCGGCGACGGCGAGGCGGCCGCGCGCGGCATCTCCGTCCTCGTCGGGGTGCTGCTCCTCTTCGTCGTCTACTACAACCTCCTCACCGCCTACGTGGCGCGGCGCGAGGAGCTCGTGCTGACGCGGCTGCGCACCGGCGAGGCGGGCGACGGCGAGATCCTCACGGCGACGGCGCTGCCCGCCGTCCTCACCGCCCTCGTGCAGGTCGTGCTCCTCGTCGCCGTGGCCGCGGCCTTCCTCGACCTGCCCGTCCCGGCCAACGTGCCGCTGCTGCTCGTCGCGGTGGTCCTCGGCGGGGTCGTGTTCACGGCGCTCGCCCTGCTGACCGCCCCCTTCACCCGCTCCACCGTCTCGACCCAGCTGACGTCGCTGCCCGTCATGAGCGTCTGCATCATCGGCGCCGGGATCTTCGTGCCGCTGGAGCTGCTGCCCGATGCCGTCGCCGAGGTCGGCCGCTACCTCCCGCTGACGCCGGTGCTCGAGCTCGTGCAGCTCGGCTGGCTCGGGACGACGGAGCCCGGCGGCGCGGCCGGCGACCTGCTCGCCACGACCCGCGAAGCGCTCGTCCCCCTCGCGGTCGCCGCGGCCTGGGGCGTCCTCGGCGTCGTCGCCGCGCGCCACCTCTTCCGCTGGGAGCCCCGCGGGTGAGCTCCCACCCCCGGCCCGCCCCCGCCGCGACGGCGCGGGGCGGGTCGCCGTCCGTGGCGACGGCGGGGACGGCGGGGACGGCAGGGGTGCCGGGCTGGCAGGCTCCGCCCGTGGCGGCGGTGCGGGAGGACGGCGGGCGGCGGCTCGGGCCGGTGCTCGCGCCGTCGGCGTGGCGCGCCCGCTGGACGGCGCTCGACGACGTCGACCGCTTCGACGTCTCCACCCGCGCGTCCCTCTACCTGCTCGGCCTCCTCGGTCCCTTCCTCGTCCTCGTCACGCTCGCCCCGGTGGGCTCGACGACCCAGCTCGTCGTCGCGGGCGTGCTGTCGCTGGCGCACGCCGCCGCCTGCACCGCGCTCGTCCACGCCGGGGTGGAGCACTACCTCGCGCGGCGCGCACGCCCCCGCCGGCACCTCGCCGTCGCGGTCGCGCTCGGCGGGGCCCTCGCCGCCTACGGCGTCGTGGGGCTCGGCGGCCTCGAGGCGCCCGCCGAGGGCTGGACGCCCCTGTCCGCCGCCGTCGTGGCGGCCGCCGCGCTGACGGCCGGGGCCGCGGCGACCGCGGTGCGGGCCGGCGTCGTCCTGCTGGTGGCGGCCGCCGTGGCCGGCGCCTGGGTGGTCGGCTCCCTCGTCCTCGGCGGGCCGGCCACCGGTCGCACCGTCGTGCCCACCGCCGTCTCCGCGCTCTGCGGGGTCGTGGCCGCGGCGCTGAGCTTCCGCTTCTCCGCCTGGTACCTCGGGGTCATGGCGCAGCTGCGCGACGCCCAGGCCGCCCGCGCGGCCCTCGCCGTCGCGGAGGAGCGGCTGCGCTTCTCGCGCGACCTCCACGACGTCGTCGGGCGGGCCCTGTCGGCGGTCGCCGTCAAGAGCGAGCTGGCCGCCGAGCTGGCCCGGCGCGGCGACGAGCCGTCCGTCCGCCGCGCCGCCGAGCAGTCCGTCGAGGTGCGCGCGCTGGCGCAGGAGGCGCTGCGCGAGAGCAGGGCGCTGGCCCGCGGCTACCGCGACGTGGACCTGGCCGCCGAGCTGGACGGCGCCCGGTCGCTGCTGCGCTCGGCCGGCATCACGTGCACGACGGCGGGCGACGAGCTGCCCGGCACCCGGGGCTGGCCCGTCCCGGTGCGGACCGCGCTCGGCTGGGGCGTCCGCGAGGGTGTGACGAACGTGCTGCGGCACAGCCGCTCCCGCACCTGCTCGGTGCGGCTGCTCGACGAGGAGGGCGACGCCGTGCTCGTCGTCGACGACGACGGCCGTGACGACGGCGCGCGTCCGCCCGGGACGCCCGTGCCCACCGGCGGCGCCGGGCTGGTGGGCCTGGCCGAGCGCGTGCGGCCCCTCGGCGGGCGCGTGGACGCCGGCCGGCTGCCCGGCGGCGGGTTCCGCCTGGCGGTGCGGGTGCCCACCGCGCCCCCGGCCCACGACACGCCGCTCGTCGGGGCGCCGGTCGCCGGGGCCCCGTCGTGAGCACCGCGCCGGTGCGGGTGCTGCTCGCCGACGACGAGACGCTGGTCCGCGACGCCCTCGCCGCCCTGCTCTCGCTGCAGGACGACGTGGAGGTCGTGGCCCAGGCCGCGTCCGGCCCGGAGGCGCTCGCGATGGCGCTGCGCTTCCGCCCCGACGTCGCCGTGCTCGACCTGCAGATGCCCGAGCCGGACGGCATCGCCGTGGCCGAGCGGCTGGCCACGGAGCTGCCGACGTGCGCGTGCGTCGTCGTCACCGGCCACGGCCGGCCCGGCCACCTCAAGCGGGCCCTGTCGGTCGGCGTGCGCGGCTTCCTCCCGAAGACCGTCCCGGCGTCCGTCCTCGCCGACGTGCTGCGCACCGTCCACACGGGCGGGCGGCATGTCGACCCCGAGCTCGCGGCGGAGGCGATCAGCGCGGGCGACAGCCCGCTGACGCCCCGGGAGTCCGACGTCCTCGAGCTGGCCGCCACCGGGGCGCCCGTCGAGGAGATCGCCCGCCGGGCGCACCTGTCGCCGGGCACGGTGCGCAACCACCTGTCGTCGGCGGCGCAGAAGCTCGGCGTCCGCACGCGGCACGACGCCGCGGCGGAGGCCCGCCGGCTGGGCTGGATCTGAGCGGACGTGGGTCCGGGGAGAGGGAGGTCCGTCGTGCGGCTGGTCGGGACGGTGGTGCTGGGCGCCGGGGCGCTCGTGGCGGTGCTGGGGCTGCTGCTCCTCGTGCTGCCCGGACCGGGCCTGGTCGTGCTCTCGCTCGCGGTGCCCCTGCTCGTCGCCGGGGCGCTGCTCCGCGCGGCCGGGGGCCGGCGGCGGCCTCCCGGGCGCTGAGCGACGCCGGGACCTCGTCGGGCCGCGCCGATCAGCGCCGGGTCAGGGCAGGCCGGCGAGCCGCAGCAGCGCCGCGACGGCGGCCGCGGCGACCACGACGACGACGAGCGGGGCACGCCGCCAGGCGAGCAGTCCCCCGACGAGGACGCCCGCGGGCCGCGCGACGCCCGCCGGACCACCGTCGTCGAGGACCGCCGACGTGACGACGAGCGCGGTGAGCAGGACGACGGCGGCCGCGGTGACGACCCGCTCGAGCCCCGCGGGCAGCTCGGTGCGGGCGCGCAGCCAGGGGCCCGCGGCGCGCATCGCCCACGTGCCGGCGCCGAGGACGCCGACGGCGAGCAGCAGGGCGGTGGTGCTCACGCCGCCACCTCGCCCACGCGCACGGGGGCGACGGGGCGCGTGCGGCCGAGGAGGACGAGCCCGAGCAGCGCCACGAGCACCGGCAGGCCCGCCGGCAGCAGCGGCGTGAGGAGCACCGCGAGGACCGCCCCGCCGAGCGCGGCGCGGCGGCTGCCGGCGTCGTCGCGCAGGGCGGGCAGCACGAGGGCGAGCAGGAGGGCCGGCAGGGCGGCGTCGAGGCCGAGCGCCGTCGTGTCGAGCGCCGCCCCGGCCGTGGCGCCGGCGAGGACGCCGACGTTCCAGGCGACGAAGAGCGCTGCGCCGCAGGCCCAGAAGGCCCGGCGACGACGACCGGGGTCGCGCTGCGCCAGCGCCATGGCTGCGCTCTCGTCGATGAGCAGGTGCGCGGCGAGGGCGCGGCGCCACGGACCGCCGCGGCCGACGACGTCCGCGAGGGCCACGCCGAAGGGCAGGTGCCGCGCGTTGACGAGGAGGGCGGCTGCGACGGCGGCGACCGGCCCGGCGCCCGCGGCGAGGAGCCCGACGAGGAGGAACTGGGAGGCGCCCGCGAAGACGACGACCGACATGAGGACGGGCGCCCACAGCGGCAGGCCGGCCGCGACGGACACGGCGCCGAAGGCGACGCCGACGACGCCGGCGGCCATCGCGGCCACGCCGGCGTCCCGGGCGAGGTCGGCCTCGAGCCCGACCCGCGTCATCACTGTTCGGTACGGCGAACGCATGGTCGGTACAGTGACCGCAGCGGGTGGCGTTCGTCAAGGGCGACCGCGACGACCGGTACAGCGAACGACGGAGGACGCCATGGACCGCCGCACGACCGCGCCGCTCGACGTCATCGCCCGCTCCCTCGTCCGCGAGCGCGCCCGCACGGGCATGTCCCTCACCGAGCTCGCCCGGCGTGCGGGCGTCGCCAAGTCGACGCTCTCCCAGCTCGAGCAGGGCGCCGGCAACCCCGGCGTCGAGACGCTCTGGGCGCTCTCGACCGCCCTCGAGGTGCCCGTGACGCGGCTGCTCGAGGACGAGGCGCCCGTCGTCCAGGTCGTCCGGGCCGGGGAGGGCGTCGTCCTCGCGTCCGAGAGCTCGGACTACCTCGCCACCCTCCTGTCGCCCTGCCCGCCGGGCGTGCGCCGCGACGTCTACCGGATCGCCGCGGAGCCCGGCGAGCCGCAGCGCTCGGTGGCGCACATGCCGCGGGTGCGCGAGCACGTCGTCCTCTGCACGGGACGCGCGCAGGTGGGTCCGGCCGAGGACCCGGTGGAGCTCGGCCCCGGCGACTACGTCAGCTACCCGGGCGACGGGCCGCACCTCTTCGCCGCCCTCGAGCCGGGCACGACGGCGGTGCTCGTCTCCGAGCACGCCTGAGCCGGCGTCCTGCCGTCAGGCGAGCGCCGACCGGGCGCCGCGGGCGACGGCGGCCGCGACGGCGTCGAGGGCGGACGAGCGCAGCCGCCACTGCTGCCAGTGGAGGACGACGTCGACCCGGTCGCGGGGACGGGTGCCGTCGGCGAGGTCGACGAGCGAGCCGTCCGCGCGGCCGGGGTCGGCCTGCAGGTCGGGGAGCAGGCCCCAGCCGAGGCCGAGCCGGACCGCCTCGGCGAAGGCCGCGGACCCCGGCACGTGGTGGACGGGCGGAGCGAGGTCGCGGCGGGTCCGTCGGCGCACGAAGTCGTGCTGCAGGCGGTCGCTGCGGTCGAAGACGACGACGGGCGCCGTCGCCAGCGCCGCGGCCGTCAGCCCGTCCGGGAACCACCGTGCGACCACCGCGGGCGCCGCGACGGGCCGGTAGCGCAGGCGCCCGAGCCGCGTCGTCGTGCAGCCCGGGACGGGCGCGGGCTCGCTGGTCACCGCGGCCATGACCTCGCCGGCCCGCAAGAGGTCGCCCGTCCGCGAGTCGTCCTCGCGGCGCAGGTCGAGGCGGACCTCGGCCGCCACGGGGGCCAGCGCCGGCAGGACCCACGTGGCGAGGGCGTCCGCCCCGACGGCGACGGACACCTCGGGCAGGCCGCTGCCGCCCGCACCGAGCTCCGCGGCGGCCCCGGCGGCGAGGACCCCGACCTGGCGCGCCAGCCGCAGCAGCACCTCGCCGGACGGCGTCGGGCGCACCGGGCGGGAGCGCACGAGCAGCACCCGCCCCGCGGCCTGCTCGAGCGCCCGCAGGCGCTGGCTGACGCCGGACGGCGTGATGTGGAGCAGCGCCGCCGCGCCCTCGAAGGAGCCGGCGGTCGCGACGGCGGAGAGCGCGGCCAGCTGGCCGGCGTCCCAGCGCACGGGCGGGGCGGCCGGCGACGTCGGGGGCGCGTCCGCGTCCCCGGGCCCGGTCGCGGGCGGACGGTCGACCATGCTGAGAGATGCTACGGGTGGCCGACAGACCTGATCTGGTCTTCCGGTGGGCACCGCCCTAGCGTCGCCGCCCGTGGACCTCTCCGTGCTGCTGGCGGGCTTCGGCCTCGGCCTCTCGCTCATCGTCGCCATCGGCGCCCAGAACGCCTTCGTGCTCCGTCAGGGCCTGCGCGGGGAGCACGTCCTCGCCGTCGTGCTCGTGTGCGCGCTGTCCGACGCGCTCCTCATCACCGCCGGCGTCGCGGGCGTCGGGGCGCTCCTCCAGCAGGTGCCGTGGCTCCTCGTCGTCGTCCGCGTCGGCGGCGCGGCGTTCCTCCTCGCCTACGCGGCCCTGGCGGCGCGCCGGGCGCTGCGGCCCTCGGGCGACGCGCTCGACGCCGACGCCCCGGTCCGCCGGAGCACGCCGGGCGCCGTCGTCCTCACCGCCCTGGCGCTGACGTGGCTCAACCCGCACGTCTACCTCGACACCGTCGTGCTCCTCGGCTCGGTGGCCGCCACCCAGGGCGACGCCCGCGCGTGGTTCGGCGTCGGGGCGGTGCTCGCGAGCGTCGTGTGGTTCACCGGGCTCGGCTTCGGCGCGCGCCTGCTGCGGCCCGTCTTCGCCCGGCCCGGGGCGTGGCGGGTCCTCGACGCGGGCATCGCCGTCGTCATGGTGGCCATCGCCCTGTCGCTGCTGGCGGGCCTCGCCTGAGCCGCCGCCGGCGGTGCGCGGTGCGGGCGGTCAGCCGGTCCGCGTCCAGCGCAGGCGCATCCACGGGACGTCGCCCGCCGGGGTCTCGCGGACCCACAGCGCCCGCATCGTCGCGCCGTCGGGCGCGACCTCGAGCGTGGCCCGGGCTCCCCGGGCGCGGAACGTCCACACGCCGTCGGCGTCCACGGCCGCCGTGCTGACGTCGACGCCCCCCGCGTCGTCGTAGGCGCGGGTGGGGAAGGCGCCGCGGGCGGCGTCGTACGGCTCGACCACCTCGAGGGCCTGCGTGCGGCGGCCGCCGACCACGACGTCGACCTCGTGGACGACGGTCGGCCCCAGCCAGCGGTAGGCGTCCGTGCCCGTCACGGCGCCGACGACCCCGCCGTCCTCGCCGAGCACCTCGCCCGTCGCGGCCCACGTGCCGACGAGGGGCGCCGGGCTCGGCGCCGCGTTGAGCAGGGGGTCCTCGGCGGCCTGCGCCGCCGGCGGGTGCTCCTCGGCCATGGCGTCCGCCCCTCGTCCGTGTCGTCGTGCGCGCGGCGCCGCCGTGGCGCCCGCGGGGCCATGCTGCCGGACATGACCAGCCGCATCGCCGCCATCGCCCTCGACGCCGTGGACCCGGGGCCCGTCGCCGCCTTCTGGGCCGCCGCCCTCGGGTGGGAGGTCGTCGACGAGGACGAGGAGGGGATCGGCCTCGGCGCGCCGGACGGCTCCTGGCCGCGCCTCGACGTCCTCCGCGTGCCCGAGGGGAAGGCGGTGAAGAACCGGCTGCACCTCGACCTGCGCGCGGACGGCACGACGACGGCGGAGGAGCTCGCCCGCCTCGAGGCCCTCGGCGCGCGGCGGGTCGACGTGGGGCAGCCCGACGACGTCACGTGGGTCGTCCTCGCGGACCCGGAGGGCAACGAGCTGTGCCTGCTGCAGCGCACGGTGGCCGAGGCCCGGGCGGCCGAGGCGGCGGAGTCGGCGGAACCGGCCGGCGAGGGCTGAGGCCTCACGCCGGGGAGCAGGAGATGGTCGCCCCGGCGGGCTCTCCCGAGCCGCTGACCTGTGGTGACGCCGGGTGACGGCGACCATCTCCTGCCGCCCGGCGGGATGCCTCCGGCGGATGGGACCCGGCGCTGCCGGTGTTGTCCCGGTGTGACACCCGCCGCGGCGCCCGCCGCCCCCGCCCGCCCCCGCGCGCCCCGCCGCTGGCTCCCGAAGCGGGTCTACGTCACGCGGTCGGCGGCGGAGCTCCCGCACGGGCAGCGCGTCCTCGGGCGGCTGGAGGCGGCCGGCGTGCAGGACGTCGAGCTGCTGGCCGGCGACCGCCTCCCGCCGCTGAGGGGGGCCGACGAGCGCGCCACCTACGCGCTCGCCAAGCAGACCCTCGCCGTCGTCGTGGCCCCGCCGAGCAAGCGGCGGCCGCAGCCGATCCCGCCGAGCGCGGACTGGCGCGTCGACCTCGCCGAGGGGTGCCCGGCGCACTGCCAGTACTGCTACCTCGCGGGCTCGCTCGGCGGCCCGCCGATCACCCGGGTCTACGCCAACCTCGAGGAGGTCCTCGACGGCGTGGCACCCCACGTGGGCGCCGGGACCGTGACGAGCGCGAGCGAGGAGCGCCGCGGCGAGGGCACGACCTTCGAGACCTCCTGCTACACCGACCCGCTCGCGCTCGAGCACGTCACCGGGTCGCTCTCGCAGGCGATCACCCACGTCGGCACCCACGACTTCGGCGGGCCGGTGCAGATGCGGTTCACGACGAAGTTCGACGACGTCGAGCCGCTCCTCGACCTGCCCCACGGCGGCCGCTCGCGGGTCCGGCTGTCCGTCAACGCCTCCGGCGTCGAGCGGTTCGAGGGCGGGACCGCGCGGATGCCCGAGCGCGTCGGGGCGCTGCGCCGCCTCGCGCTCGCCGGCTACCCGGTGGGTCTCACCGTGGCGCCGATCATGCCCGTGGAGGGGTGGCGCGAGCAGTACGGCGCCCTGCTCGACGCCGTCGCCGCGGCCACCGCGGACGTGCCCGGGCTCGACCTCACGACCGAGCTCATCACCCACCGCTTCACGCCCCGCAGCAAGGAGGTCCTCCGGGGCTGGTACCCGCGGACCGCGCTGGAGATGGACGAGGACGCCCGCCGGCAGAAGCGCGGCAAGTACGGGGCGGTCAAGCACGTCTACCCCGCCCCGGTCATGGCCGAGCTGCGCGGCTGGTTCGAGGGCGCCCTGGCCGAGCGGCTGCCCGCGGCCCGGCTCCTCTACTGGACCTGAGCGCCCGGGCCGGCCGGGGCGCGGGGAGCCGTGCGGGCGCGGGGGAGGATGGCCGGGTGCCCGCCCCCGACCCGCTCGCCTCCCTGCCCACCCCCGACGACGGCGCGCGTCGCAGCCGCGAGCGGGTGTGGGACGAGAGCACCCGCCCGACGGCACCGCCGGGGCCCGCGGACCGGCCGTACGCCGCGCACGAGCTCGCGCAGGGCCGCCACCTCGTCGACGTCCACGACCACCTGCGCGGCGAGCTCGCGCAGCTGCACGAGGTCGTCGGGCAGGTGGTCGCGGGCACCGTCGGCGTCGGCGAGGCCCGCTCCCACCTCGCGCGGACGACGCTGCGGCAGAACACGTGGACGCTCGGCGCCTACTGCCAGACGTACTGCCGCGTCGTGACGGCCCACCACACGCTCGAGGACGTCAGCATGCTGCCGCACCTGCGGGCGGCCGAGCCGGGCCTCGGGCCCGTCGTCGACCGGCTCGAGGCCGAGCACCTCGTCATCGCCGAGGTCCTCGAGCGGGTGGACCGGGCCCTCGTCGCGGCGGTCGCCGAGCCCGGCCCCGAGGGCGTCGCCGCCGTCGGCCTGGCCGTCGACCTGCTCTCCGACGTCCTGCTCAGCCACCTGTCCTACGAGGAGCACCAGCTCGTGGGGCCGCTGGCCCGCGCCGGCTTCTCCTGACGGGTCAGGCCGCGCGCGCCGCCGTCGTCGTCCCCGCCGCGCCCGGCGTGACCGGTGCGACCCCGCCGCGCAGCTCCGCGAGGGCCTCGTCGAGGGCGCGCCCCGAGCCGGGGGCGAGCCGGCCGAGCGCCCGGGCCGCCCGGCGCTGCAGGACGACGAGCGGCTCGCCGTCGGTCCCGCCGAGCGGCGCGCACGCCGCCCGCTCGAGCCGGCGGACGGCCCGCGCCGCCGCGTCCCGGTCGGTCGTCGCCGCCAGCGCCGCGGCGACGTCGTGCCCGTCCGCCGTGCGGACGCCGGTCGTCGCCGTGGTCGTCGCCCTGGTCGTCGCCCTGGTCGTCGTGCCCGCTGCTGCGCTCATCGGTCCGTCCTCCTGCTCCGGCGCGCTCCCTGCGCGCAGGACGAGCGTGGGCCGCCGCGGCTCCCCGGACGAGTGGCAGGAAGGTCATCTGTCGATGACTTCCTGCCACGACCGTGGCACGCTGGCGCCATGAGCCGCAGGGGAGCGCGCCGCCCGCGCCGTCGAGGGGCCCGGTCGTGCTGAGGGACGTCGTCGCCCTGGCCTACGACGGCGTCGGCGCCTTCGGCCTCGGCGTCGTCGCGGAGGTCTTCGGGTTCGACCGGGGCGCGGAGGGGCTGCCCGTCTACGACTTCGCCGTCGCGACGCTCCGGCCCGGTCCCGTCCGGACCGACACCGGCCTGACGGTCCTCGTCGAGCACGGGCTCGAGCGCGCCGCGAGCGCCGACCTCGTCATCGCCCTCGGCTGGGAGCACGGCGACGTCGAGGTGCCCGAGGGGTACCGGCAGGTGCTGCGCGACGCCGTCGCCCGGGGCGCCCGCGTCATGAGCCACTGCACCGGGGCGTACGTCGTCGCGGCCTCCGGCGTCGCCGACGGCCGGCGGCTGGCCACGCACTGGCGGTACGCCGAGGACCTGGCGCGGCGCTTCCCGGCGGTGACGGTGGACCGGGACGTCCTCTACCTCGACGACGACCCCGTCCTGTCCTCCGCCGGCACGGCCGCGGGCATCGACACGTGCCTGCACCTCCTGCGGCGCGAGCACGGCGCCGCCGTCGCCAACGCCGTCGCGCGCCGGATGGTCGTGCCGCCCCACCGCGAGGGCGGCCAGGCCCAGTTCGTCGAGGGTCCGCCGCTGCCGCCGGACGACGGGCAGCGCCTCGGCGAGGTGCTCGCGCGCGTGGGCGAGCGGCTCGACCACCCGTGGTCGGTGGAGGAGCTGGCGGCGATGGCGCACACCTCGCCGCGCAGCTTCGCCCGGCACTTCCGCGTGCTCGTGGGGACGACGCCGCACGCGTGGCTCCTCGGGCAGCGCGTGGCGCTGGCGCAGCAGCTGCTCGAGACGAGCGACCTCGCCGTCGAGGAGGTGGCCCGCCGCAGCGGCCTCGGGACGGCGACGTCGCTGCGCCAGCACTTCGCCCGCCGCGTCGGCACGAGCCCCCAGGCGTACCGCCGCACCTTCCGCGGCCCTGACGCCCCGGACGCCCCCGACGCCCCGGACCCCGAGGCCGCCCCGCCCCGTCCGCGGACACCGGCCCGGAGGACCGCCCGGGCGGCCGCCGCTGCTCCGTCCGGGTGACGTCCGGCCCGCAGCACGGGCCGACGGGCGACCGCGGTGCTTCCGTGGACCCGTGGCGCGGAAGGGGCGGAGCGGGCGAAGCGGGCGGGTGCGGGCGGTGGGGGCGCTGCTGGCCGCGCTCGTCCTGGGGGCGACGACGGCCGCGGCGGCCGCCCCGGCCCCCGCGCCGCCCGACCCGCGCGACGCGGACGGCCGCTTCACCCTCGTCGTCCTGCCCGACACCCAGGTCGAGGTGCTCGAGAGCCCGCACAAGGTCGTGCGGCGCGCCCTCTGGCTCGTGCAGCAGGAGGAGGCGGAGGACATCCGCTACGTGACCCACGTCGGCGACGTCGTCGACTGGGACACCCCCGACCACGTCCAGTACCGCCGCATGCACCGCGCGACCCGGCTGCTCGACCGGGCCGGCATCCCGTGGTCCTTCGGCATCGGCAACCACGACAGCCTCGCCACGTGCGAGGGCGGTCGGGCCTGCCCGGGCTGGACGCCCGACCTCGCGCGGCAGACCCAGACCTTCAACGCCTACTTCGGCACCGACCGGGCCGCGGTCACCGGGACGATGGAGCCGGGCAAGGTCGACAACTCCTACGCCACCTTCTCCGCCGCGGGCGCCGACTTCCTCGTCCTCCACGTCGAGCTGTGGCCGCGCGAGGAGGCCGTCGCCTGGGCCGACGCCGTGCTCGCGGCGCACCCGGACCACAACGTCCTCGTCGTCACCCACTCCTACCTCGAGGCCGACGGGACGGTGCAGCAGCACCAGGGCGGCTACGGCAGCACGAGCCCGCAGCACCTGTGGGACGCGGCCCTCCGCCGGCACGCCAACGTGCGGATGGTCTTCTCGGGGCACGTCGGCACGACGGCGCACCTCGTCCAGCGCGGCGACGCCGGCAACCCCGTCCACGCCGTCCTCACGACGTACCACGACCGGGTCGGCACCCCGACCCGCCTCGTCGAGGTGGACGTCCCGGCGGGCACCTTCACCACCCGCGTCGTCTCGCCGACGACCGGCACCACCTTCGCGGACGGCTCGTCCTTCACGGCGACGGGCATGGACTGGCTGCGCTGACGACCGCTGCTCCGCAGCCGCTCCTACGGTGACGCGGTGGACGTCCCCCCGGCCCCGCGCCCGACCTTCGCGCTGCCCGCGGGCGGCGACGTCGACCTCGTGCTCCGCGAGCCGTGGACGGCGGCGCCGCTGACCCGGCTCGTGGAGGACGACCTCGAGCTCCTGCGCGCGTGGGAGCCGTGGGCCGCCGAGGAGCCGACGCCCGCCGGGACCGCCGCGTACGGGCGCTCGCAGCTGCTCGCCTGGGTCGACGGCCGGGCCGTGCCGACCGTCGTCCGCGAGCGGGGCGTCGTCGTCGGCGCCGTCGGGGCGCGGCTGGACCCGGCCGTCGGGACGGCCGACCTCGGCTGGTGGCTGGCCTCGTCCGCCCAGGGGCGCGGCGTCGCCACGCGCGCGGTCGCCGCGCTCGCCGACCACCTCGTCGCCGCCCACGGGGTCCGGCGGCTGCAGGCCCGCGTCGCCGTCGGCAACACCCGCAGCCTCGCGCTGGCCGCGCGGCTGGGGCTGCGGCCGGAGGGGGTGCTCCTCGGGGCCCTGGCCGTGGGCGGGCGCCGCCTCGACGTCGAGGTGCACGGCCTCGACGCCGCGGGGTGGCGGGGGCGCCCCTAGAGCTCGCGCGCCAGGCAGACGGACGTGGCGCTGCCGACGTAGGGGCCGAAGGCCGGGACGCGCCGGAAGCCGCGACGGGCGTAGAAGCGCAGCGCGGCGGCCTGCGCGTCGCCCGTCTCCAGCCGCAGCACCCGGGCCCCGGCGTCGCGGGCCGCCGCCTCGAGCGCGTCGAGCAGGGCGTCGGCCACGCCCGTCCCGCGGTGCGCCGGGGCGACGTAGAAGCGCTTCAGCTCGCCCGCCACCACGGGCGGCCCGTCGGTCTCGAGCCCGGCCAGCCCCACGAGCCCCTCGCCGGCGCGGGCGGCGACGAGGCGCACGCCCGACGCCGCGAGCTGCTCGGCCGAGTAGCCGAAGGACTCCTCCTCGGCGTAGCCGCCCAGCGCCAGCTCGGCGGTCAGCGCGTCGACGAGCGCGAGCACCTCCGGGTCCCGGGCGGTGACGGGCACGACGACGACCGGGCCCCCGGGCCCGGCGGCGGGGACGGCGGGAGGGGGGACGGGGCGCGGGGTCGGCACGCGCGGAGGGTAGGGACCGGGGGCCGTCCGTGGGACGGCGTCGGGCCGGTCCGGGCCCGCCGACCCACAGCAGGCCCACAGGTGGCGCAGGGCGTCGTCCTCGGGAGGCTGCCGACAGTGCCGTCATGACCGAGCAGACGTCCCCCGCCCCCGCCGCCGGGCCCCGCGCGCCGCGGCCCCGCCTCCTGCGCCGGCTGCGCCTCGTGGCCGGCGGCGCCGCCCCGACGACCACCACCACGGCCGACGGCTGCCGCCGGCCCGCGCCGCCCACCTACGAGGGGCGGCCGCTGGCCCGCCCCGACGAGGAGGTCGTCGACCAGGGCCTCGGCTTCGACCTCACGACGCTGCGCCGGCGGCAGGTGCTGCGCGCCGTGGGGGCCGGCGTCGTCGGCCTCGGCCTCGCGGCCTGCGCGCCGACGACCACGACGACGACCGCCGCCGCGGGCACGTCCACCGGCGAGATCCCCGACGAGACCGCCGGCCCCTACCCCGGCGACGGGTCCAACGGCCCCGACGTCCTCGAGCAGAGCGGCGTCGTGCGCGGCGACCTGCGGAGCAGCTTCGGCGGCGCGACCGGGACGGCCGAGGGCGTGCCGGTCGAGCTGGAGCTGACCGTCGTCGACCTGGCCGGCGGTGACGTCCCCTTCGCGGGCGCCGCCGTCTACGTCTGGCACTGCGACGGGCAGGGCCGCTACTCGATGTACAGCGAGGGCGTCACGGAGGAGAACTGGCTCCGCGGCGTCCAGGTCGCCGACGCGGACGGCGTCGTGCGCTTCACGAGCGTCGTCCCCGGCTGTTACACCGGGCGCTACCCCCACATCCACTTCGAGGTCTACCCCGACGAGTCCTCGGTGACCGACGTCGAGAGCTGCATCGCCACCTCGCAGCTGGCCGTGCCGGCCGACGTCTGCGAGGCCGTGTACGCCGAGGCCGCCTACGCCGCGTCGGTGCAGCCGTACGCCGGGGTCTCCCTCGGCAGCGACGGGATCTTCGGCGACGACGGCGGCGAGCTGCAGCTCGCGACCGCGTCCGGCGACGTGGCGTCCGGGTACACGCTCGCCCTCCGGGTGGCCGTCGACACGACGACGGAGCCGGTGGGCGGCGGCGTGCCGGGGGGCTCCGGCGGCCCGGCCGGCGGCCGCGGCGGCCCGCCGCCGGAGGGCGGTCCCGGCGGCGGCGCCCCGCCCACGGCGGCGGCGTGAGCCGGTGCGGCACCTGCGAGGACGTGGGGTACTGCACTGCTGCAGCGACATCCGGGAGGCCGGTCGGTCGCGCGCGCCCCTTCTGCCGCCGGTGGGCCGAACGGGGGAGCATCGGCGCGGCCTCCCCCGCGGCGGAGCAGCGCCGACCGGGTGACGCCGATACCCGGGGCATGGACGACCTCGTGCACGCCCTGCCGACCCCGCCCCACGGCGTCCGCCGCCCGGTGGCCCGCGAGTGGCTGGCCGCGGGGGGCGACCCCGAGCTCGAGGCGCTGGTGCGCGTCGCGGCGGCCCTCACCGGGGCGGCGATGGCCACCGTCAACGTCTTCGACAGCGGCCAGATGTGCCACCTCGGCCCGGTCGGCTTCGCGGCCGCCCCGAGCCCCGCCGCCGAGGCGCCGTGCACCGTCCGGCTCGCGCAGGGCGGCACCGTGCACGTGCCCGACACGCTCCTCGAGGAGGACTTCCGCACCAACGCGTGGGTGGACGGCCGCCGCGGCGCCCTGCGCTTCTACGCCTCCGTGCCCCTCGTCCCGCCGGGTGCGGCCGAGCCGCTAGGGACGCTGTGCGTCCTCGACGTCGTCCCGCGGACGCTGACCGAGGACCAGCTCGCCCGGCTGGAGGACGTCGCCGTGGCGGTCGTCGCCATGCTCGAGCGCCGGCGCGCCGCCACGGCCGCGGCCGCCACGGCCGACGCCGCCGACGAGCAGCGCGAGCTCACCGAGCTGCTCCTCGCCGAGCTGACGAGTCGCACCGAGGAGATGGAGGTGCGCTCGGAGCTCCTGCAGACGGTGCTCGACACCATCGACGTCTCGGTCGTCGCGGCCGACGCCGAGGGGCACCTCACCCTCTTCAACCGCGCGTCCCGCGAGTGGCACGGCCTGACGCTCGACCCCGCCATGGACCCGCGCGACCACGCGGCCCGCTACCAGCTCTTCGAGGCCGACGGGCGGACGCCGCTCGCCGTCGTCCCGCTGCACGCGGCCCTCGCGGGCGACCCGGTGGAGGGCGTCGAGATCGTGATCGCCCCCGACGACCGGCCGTCCCGCCGGGTCGTCGTCTCCGGCCGGCGGATGACGTCGCCGGACGGACGGCCGCTCGGCGCCGTCGTCGTCCAGGCCGACGTCACGGCCGACCGCGCCCACCGCGCCGAGATGGAGCGGGTGCACGCGGAGCTGGAGCGACGCGGCCGGGCCCTGGAGCGGGAGGTCGCCGGGCGCCGCGCCACCCAGGACCAGCTGGCCGCCCTCAACGGCGAGCTGCAGCGGATGCTCCTGCTCGACGGGCTGACGGGGCTTGCCAACCGGCCCTGCCTCGACGACCACCTCGGCCGCGCGTGGCGCGCCTCCCGCCGCCGCGGCGGCGCGCTCTCGGTCCTCATGGTCGACGTCGACCACTTCAAGGCCTACAACGACACCAACGGCCACCTCGCCGGCGACGAGTGCCTGCGCCAGGTGGCGAGCTGCCTCGCCGAGGTCTGCGAGCGCGGTGGCGACCTCGTCGCCCGCTACGGCGGCGAGGAGTTCGCCGTGGTCCTCGCGGACACGGACGCGGCCGGCGCCGCCGTCGTCGGGCAGCGCCTCGTCGAGGCGGTCCGGGCCCTCGGGCTGCCGCACGCGGGCCGCGGGCCGGACAGCCGCGTCACCATCAGCGTCGGCGCGGCGACGGTGACGACGCCGCACCCGCCCTCGGGCGCCCACCCCGCGGGGTCGGGCGCGGGCGCGGCCCCGGCGGGCGACACGGCGACGACGGTCCTCGACTCGACGCTGTCGGCGCAGGTGCTCCTGCAGGCCGCCGACACCGCGCTGTACGCGGCGAAGTCCGCGGGCCGCGACCGCTCGCGCCACGTCGACGACCTGCCCGCCGCACCGCCGGCGGGCGCCCTGCTCGGGGTGCCGCGCCCGCGCCGGCGCTGACGCCCGCTCGCGCACCGGGCCGGGAACCCGCTGGACCCGGCGCCCGGCCGGGTGTCGGATGGGGCCGGGCGGTCGCACGGGCCGCCCGGACGTCGAGGGGGACCGTGCCGTGAGCACCACCGAGCCCGGCGGGCCGGCACCCGGGGCGGGCGCACCGACCGGCCCGACCGCGCCGCCGACGCGCCTGCCGCGGGCCCTCGCCCCGCTGGCCACCCCCGCCTACCGGTGGCTCCTGCTCATGCTCACCTGCTCGCTCGCCGCGGCGGGCCTGTGGATGCTCTCGGTGGTCTGGCAGGTCGTGGCGCTCGGCGGCGGGCCGACGGCCGTCTCGCTCGTCAGCACCGGCTTCGCCGTCGGGATGCTCGCGACCGCCCTCCTCGGCGGCGTGCTGGCCGACCGGGTGCCGCAGCGGCGGATCCTCCTCGTCGTCGCGCTCACCGAGCTCGTCGCCGTCGGGACGGCCGCCGCGCTCGCGCTCCTCGGCGTCGTGGCGGTGTGGCACCTCGGCGTCGCCTCGCTCGCCATCGGCGTCGCGCAGGGGCTGGCCTACCCCGCGTACTCGGCCCTGCTGCCGTCGCTGCTGCCCGCGGACCGGCTGCTCGCCGCCAACGGCCTCGAGGGCGTGCTGCGGCCGCTGCTCGTCAACGCCGGCGGACCGGCGGTCGCGGGGCTCGTCGTCGCCGCGTGGTCGCCCGGCGCCGCGCTGCTGCTCGCCGCCGTCGCCTGCGCGGGGGCCGTCGTGGGCGTGGCCGGGGTGCCGCCGACCCCGCTGCGCCGCGACCTCGCCGCCGAGGCCGCCGCCGCGGGCGGGCGGTCCCCCGTCGCCGGGCTCCTCGCCGACGTCGTCGAGGGCTTCCGCTACATGGTCCGCACGCCCTGGCTGCTGGCGACCCTGCTCTTCGCGTCGCTGCTCGTGCTCGTCGTCATGGGCCCGCTCGAGGTGCTGACGCCCTTCGCCGTCCGCGACCGCGCCGGCGGGGGCCCGGCCGAGCACGCCCTCGTGCTCGCCGCCTTCGGCGTGGGCGGCGCCGTCGCCTCCGTCGTCGTCGCGTCGCGCCGCCTGCCGCGGCGCTACCTCACGTGGATGAACCTGCTCTGGGGCGTCGGGTGCGTGCCCTTCGTGCTCTTCGGCCTCACGACGTCGCTCCTCGTCATGGCGCTCGCCGCCGCCGTCGTCGGCGCGACGTTCCAGGGCGCCACCGTCATCTGGGGCACGTTGCTCCAGCGCCGCGTGCCGCCCGCCCTCCTCGGGCGCGTCTCGAGCCTCGACTTCTTCGTCTCGCTGTCGCTCATGCCGGTGTCGATGGCGCTGGCCGGCCCGGTCAGCGAGGCGGTCGGCCTCACGCCGGTCTTCCTCGTCGCCGGCCTCGTGCCTCCCGTCGTCGCCGTCGTCGCGATCCGGTGGGCCCGGCTCCACGTCGACGAGCTCGAGCACCCCCTCGACGTCCCGGCGGAGCCGCCGGGCGTCGTGCCGTCGCCCCCGGGGCCGGCGGCCACGGGGACGGCGCCCGTCGCGGGGGAGGGCGCCCGCCCCGAGGGGCGCACCGGCGGCTGACGCCGGCCCACGGCGGGTCGGCGGCGGCCCCGTCGTCGGGCTCTTCGCGAGAAGCCGCCCGGCCCGGCGCGCCGCGCGGCAGGATCCCCGGGCATGACGACGACCACGGCCGTGCCGCACGGGTCGGGCCGGGCCGGTGCCGTGCCGCGGCCGGCCCGGGGGCACCGGGCGGCCCGCCCCGCCGCCGTCGCGTGGACGGTCGTCGTGCTCCCGCTCGTGGCTCTCGTGGCGGGCGTCCCCGTCGTCGCCGCGCGGCCGCCGACGGGCACGGTCGCGGGCGGGGCGCTCCTCGTGGCCGCGCTGGTGGCCGTGGCCGTCGTCGCCCGGCGGGCGGTGCGCGGCCCCGAGCGCCGCACGTGGCGGCTGGTCGCCGCGGCCGCCGCGGCGCTGGCGCTCACGGTCGTCCCGGCGGCCGGGATCGGCACCTTCCACCCCGCCGGGCAGCTCCTCGCCGTCGGCGGGCTCATGGGCGGATCGCTCCTCCTCGTCGGGGCGCAGATGCGCCTGCTGGCCACGCGGATGCGCAGCGCCGGCCCGTACGGCTGGTTCGACGTCGTCGGCGGCGGCCTCTCGGGCCTCGCGGTCGTGTGGGCGCTGCTCGTGGCCCCGGTCCGCGAGGCCGTCCCGGGGTGGACGACGACGGACGCCACCGTCGCGCTCGTCCCCACGGCGGTGGCGCTCCTGTCGTGGAGCTTCATGGTCGTCAGCACGTCCGTCAGCGGCGGGTGGGCCGACGTCCGCGTCCGGGTGGTCGTCGTCTCGAGCACCGTGCTGTCGGGCGGCACCGGCGCCGTGGCGCTCCTCACCGCCGCGGGGGTCGGGCTGCTCCACCTGCGCTCGGTCCTCGCCGCCTGCGCCGCCGTCGTCGTCGGGCTGCTCGCGCTCGCGGCCGTGCTGCCGCGCCCGCGCGGCGTGGTGAAGCGGGACGAGGACCAGCGCGTGGCCGTCATCGGCCCGCTCGTCCTCACCGTCGTCGGCACCGGCGTCCTGCTCGCCGCGCAGGTCGCCCCCGTGCCGCTCGCGGCGTCCGTCGCGGCGACGGCCTCCGTCCTCGTCGTCGTCGGCAAGGTCGTCGTCGTGCTGCGGACGCTGACGGCCTACCAGCGGGCGCGGCGCGACGCCGAGACCGACGAGCTGACCGGGCTCGGCAACCGGCGGGCGCTGCTGGAGCACCTGGCCCGGTCGGTCGACGAGCCGACCGCCGTCCTGCTCCTCGACCTCGACGGCTTCAAGGCCGTCAACGACACCCACGGCCACGCCGCCGGCGACGCCCTCCTGCGGCAGGTCGCGGACCGGCTGCGCGCGGTCGGCGGCGGCCACGCCGTCCGCCTCGGCGGCGACGAGTTCGCCGTCGTCGTGCCCGAGGGCTCGCTCCCGGAGGCCGAGGAGCTGGCCCGCCGTCTCCACGCCGCGCTCGCCGTCCCGCACGAGCTCGGCCCGGGACGGGTCGTCGTGGGCGCGAGCGTCGGCGTCAGCGCGGCGCCCGGGCAGGGCGCGGGCGGCGAGGCGCTGCTGCGGCGGGCCGACGCGGCGATGTACCGCGCCAAGCAGCGCGGCGGCGGCGTCGTCGCCCACGGCGACGGCTCGACGGCGCCCCGCCCGGGCGCCGTGCTGCCGCCCCCGCTGCCCGGCCGGGCCGTCCTCCTCGCGGTCCCCGAGCCGCGCTGACGCGCCGCGCCGTCAGCCGGCGGGCCGGGCGGGCCGTGCCCGCAGGTGCGCCTTCTGCCCCTGCGGGCCCATGAGGACGAGGAGCTCGGCCACGTCGTCGCCCTCGTTGCTCGTGGCGTGCGGCGTCCGCGTGTCGAACTCCGCCGCCTCGCCGGGACCCATGACGAGCTCGTGCGGGCCCAGGCGCAGCCGGACCCGGCCGTCGAGGACGTACATCCACTCGTACCCCTCGTGGCTCTGCTGCTCGTGGCCGCGGCCGTAGCCGACGGGCAGGAGGAGCTTGACCGCCTGGATGCCGCCGGGCCGCCGCGTCAGCGGGACCATCGTCATGCCGCCGCGCTGGACCGGCCGGGCGCGGATGCGCGGGTCGCCCGTCTCGGGCGCGCCGACGAGCTCGTCGAGGGGGACGTCGTGCGCCCGGGCCAGCGGCAGCAGGAGCTCCAGCGTGGGGCGCCGCTGCCCGGACTCCAGGCGCGACAGCGTGCTCACGGAGATGCCGGTGGTGGCCGAGAGCTCGGCCAGCGTGCGGTCTCCGGAGACCCGCAGGGCCTTGAGCCGCGGGCCCACGGCGTCGAGGACGGTCGCGTCGTCGTCGGGGTCGGCGGACATGCGCGCACCTTGCCAGATCAGCAAGGAGGTTTGCCAGCCGGCGAGGCGTGGGCGCAGGCTTGCCGCAGGCGTCCACCACCGGTGGACGCGGGGACCGGGACCGACGGAGGAGCACGTGGTGGCAGCAGCAGGAGCAGCAGGGGCGGGGCGGCCGGGTGCGGACGTCGACCTGGGGGGCACCTACGACGTCGTCGTCGTGGGGGGCGGCGTCGCCGGCCTCGCGGCGGCGCTGACGAGCGCGCGGGCGCTGCGGAGCACGCTCGTCGTCGACGCCGGGCAGCCGCGCAACGCGCCGGCGCACGGGGTCCACGGCTTCCTCGGGCGCGAGGGCGTGCCGCCGCTCGAGCTCGTGGCGACGGGGCGTGCCGAGGTCGAGGCGTACGGGGGCCGGGTCGTCGCGGGGACGGCCGTGTCGGCCCGCCGCCTCGACGGCGCCGAGCTGCCGGGGGCAGCGCGCTTCGAGGTCGCCCTCGAGGACGGGCGCACGGTGCGGGCGCGGCGGCTCGTCGTGACGACGGGGGTGGGCGACGACCTGCCGGACGTCCCGGGGCTCGCCGAGCGGTGGGGCCTGGACCTCCTGCACTGCCCCTTCTGCCACGGCCGCGAGGTCGCGGACGAGGTGGTCGGCGTCCTGTCGACGAGCGCGCACGGCGCCGAGCAGGCGCTCATGTGGCGCGGCTGGTCCGACCGCGTCGTCTACCTCCAGCACACGGGCCCGGCGCCGTCGGAGGAGCTGGCGGAGCGCCTCGCGGCCCGCGACGTCGAATGGGTCGAGGGGCAGGTCGTCGGCACGGAGGTCGACGACGACCGGCTGACGGGCGTGCGCCTGGCCGACGGGCGGGTCGTGCGTCTCGGCGCCCTCGTCACCATGACGCAGGTCGTCGTCCGCGGCGGCGGCGTGCTCGAGGGGCTGGGGCTGCGGCCGGAGCCGCTGCTCGGGCCGGGCGGGTTGGTGCTCGGCGAGCACGTGCCGGCCGACCCGACGGGCGCCACGGCCGTGCCGGGCCTGTACCTCGCCGGCAACGTCACGGCGCCGATGGCGCCCGTCCCCCTGGCCGCGTCCGGCGGGATGATGGTCGGCTCCCTCGCGGTGCGCGACCTCGTCGCCGACGACACCGACGCGGCCGTCGCCGCCCGCCGCGAGCGGGTGCCGGCGTGAGCGGCCACGGCGGCCACGGGAGCCACGGGGGCCACGGGGGCCACGGCCACGGCCACGGCGGGCACGGCGGGGGCGACGACCGGCTGGCCGCGTTCACGCCCGGTCGTCCGGCGGCCGAGGCGTGGGACGACTTCTACCGGCAGTCCCCGCGGCTCTGGTCGGGCCGGCCCAACGCCCGGCTCGTCGAGGTGGCGGAGGACCTGGCGGCGGGCCGCGCCCTCGACCTCGGGTGCGGGGAGGGCGGCGACGCCGTCTGGCTGGCCGGCCGCGGCTGGACGGTCACGGCCGTCGACGTCGCGACGACGGCGCTCGCCCGCACGCAGGAGCTGGCCGCGGAGCGGGGCGTGGCGGTGACGACGGAGCAGCACGACCTCACGGCGACGCTGCCGTCCGGCTCGTTCGACCTCGTCAGCGCCTGCTTCCTCCAGTCGCCGCTGGAGTGGGACCGCGGGGCGCTGCTGCGGCGGGTCGCCACGGCCGTGGAGCCGGGCGGGCTGCTGCTCGTCGTCGACCACGGGGCCGTGCGGCCGCCGTGGGGCTGGCACGACGAGGGCGAGGTGCCGACCGCGCGGCAGCTGCGGGCGTCGGTCGGGCTCGACGACTGGGAGGACGTCCGCGTCGACGACCCCGAGCGCGAGGCCACCGGGCCCGACGGGCAGGTGGGGACGGTCAGCGACGCCGTCGTCCTCCTGCGCCGGCCGGCGTAGGGCCGGGGGAAGGGCGCCCGACGTCCGTCAGGGCGTCGGGCGCTCCTCCCACGAGCGGCCGCGGCGGCGGGCGGCGTCGCGCAGGCCGTCGAGCACGAGCCGGGGCCCGGGCGGCCAGGACGCGGCGCGGGCGGGGTCGACGACGACGTCGTCGCCCCGGGCGAGCGTGAGGCGGATGCGCCGCACGGCGGCCGCCAGCGCGGGGCCGGTGGCCTCCTCGGGCAGGTCGACCCGTACCGCCGTCGCGCCGCTCATCGCCGTCGCCCCCGTCGTGCCGTCGTCGGTGGCCGCCGCCGGGCGGCCTCGTGGTCCGACCCTCCCGCGCGGGGCGGGGCGCCGTCGTCAGCCCGGGGGTGGGACCCGACCTCCTACCAGGGGATGAGGTGCCCCGGCGGTGGACCACCCGGTGCGCCGCCGCGCGACAGGCGTCGTTCGGGACGCCCCGGCGTCGTCGCAGGTCAGCGGTCCGGTCGGTCCGCGAGGGCCGACCATCTCCTGCCGTACGGCGGCCGCCCGTGGTGAGGGCGGGCAGGATGCCCGGGTGCGCCGCTTCTCCCAGGTCGACGTCTTCACCGAGGCCCCCGGGCCCGGCCTCGGCAACCCCGTGGCCGTCGTCCACGACGCCGAGGGCCTCGACGACGCCGCGATGCAGGCCTTCGCGCGCTGGACCAACCTCTCGGAGACCACCTTCCTGCTCCCGCCGCGCGACCCGTCGGCCGACTACCGGCTGCGGATCTTCACGCCCGGGCGCGAGCTCCCCTTCGCCGGGCACCCGACGCTCGGCTCGGCGCGGGCATGGCTCGCGGCCGGCGGCGAGCCGCGGGCCGGGCACCTCGTGCAGGAGTGCGGGGCCGGCCTCGTCGCCGTCCACCGCGGGGGCACGACGCCGGGCGGGGGTGAGCGGCTCGCCTTCACCGCGCCGCCCCTCGTCCGCAGCGGCGCCGTGGACGAGGGCCTGCTCGCCCAGCTCCGGCGCGGGCTCGGGCTGGCGGAGGGCGACGTCGTGGACGCCGCCTGGACGGACAACGGACCCGGCTGGGTGAGCCTCCTGCTGCGCGACGCCGCCGCGGTGCTCGCCCTCGAGCCCGACCCGGCCGAGCTCGCCGGCCTCGAGGTCGGCGTCGTCGGGCCCCACCCGGCGGGCGCGGCGGAGGGCGTCGACGTCGAGGTCCGCGCCTTCGCCTTCGGGGCCGTCGGCGTCGAGGACCCCGTCACCGGGAGCCTCAACGCCGGTCTCGCGCAGTGGCTGCTCGGCTCCGGCCGGCTCTCGGCGCCCTACGTCGCCGCGCAGGGCACGGCGCTCGGGCGTCGTGGACGGGTGCACGTCGACGTCGTGGACGGCGACGGCGGCCGGGAGGTCCGCGTCGGCGGCGGGACGCTGCTCGGCGTGACGGGCGAGGTCGCGCTCTAGCCGCGACCGGCGGGCGGGCCGTCGCACGCCCCGGGCTCCTCGGCGGCGCAGGGCCCCTCGACGGCGGAGCGGACGACGGCGTCGAGGGCCGCCGTGACCGGCGCGAGGTCGACGCCCGCGAGGTGGTCGAAGAGCCGCCGCCGGGTGCTGCCGAGGTGCGCGGGCCAGGTCTCCTCCAGGCGGGCGAGGCCCCCGGCGGTGAGGACGGCGAACCACCCGCGCCCGTCCTCGGGCGAGCGCTCGCGGCGCACGAGGTCGGCCGCTTCGAGGCGCTGGACGACACGGGTGATGCCGGACAGCGACAGCGCCGCGGCCCGCGCGAGGTCGCTCATCCGCAGGCGGCGGCCCGCCGCCTCGGAGAGGTGGACGAGGACGAAGTACTCGCTCGTCGACATCCGGCCGTCGCGGAGGAGGTCCTCCTCGAGCACCCGGGGCAGCGTGACGAGGAGCCGCGCGAGGGCGCGGAGGAACGCCTCCTCCTCCGCGTCGAGGGGGACGACCCCCTCCGGCTCCTCCGTCACCCGGCCAGAGTACTTGTGCGCTGAAGCACCGTGCTAGGTTGCTTGCGCGAGCAAGTTTCCGCACCCGACCGGGCGCCGTCGACGACGGGCACGCCCCGACGCGAGGGAGTCCCCCATGTCCGACCTGAAGATCGCCGTCATCCTCGGCAGCACCCGCGAGGGCCGCAACGGCGGCGCCGTCGCCGACTGGGTCCTCGAGCAGGCGAAGGGGCGCGAGGGCGCCACCTACGAGCTCGTCGACCTCCGCGACCACCCGCTCCCGTTCTTCGACGAGCCGATGGGCCCGTCGATGAAGGCCTCCGAGCGTCCCGAGGTCGTCCGCTTCGCCGAGACGATCGGCCGCTACGACGGCTACGTCATCGTCACGCCGGAGTACAACCACTCCTTCTCCGCGGTGCTGAAGAACGCCCTCGACAGCATCTACGGCGAGTGGAACGACAAGGCCGCGGCCCTCGTCTCCTACGGCTCCTTCCAGGGCGCCCGCGCCGTCGAGCAGCTGCGCCTCGTGCTCTCCGAGCTGCAGGTCGCGCACGTCCGCGGCCAGCTCGGCTTCAACCTCTTCACCGACTTCGAGAACTTCTCGACGTTCACGCCGGGCCCGCAGCACGCCGACGCCGCCCAGGCGCTCTTCGGCCAGCTCGAGAAGTGGTCCGCCGCGCTGCGGACGGTGCGCGCCGGCGCCTGACGCCCGCACCACCCACGACGAGGGGGACGCCCGCCCGGGCGTCCCCCTCGTCGTGCGTCCGGCGCCGGGTGGGTCAGCCGTCGCCCCACTCGTCGGCGGCGAGGTCGTCCACCGCGGGCGCGGCGGTCGGCGCCGGGACGACGCCGTACGTCGTCTGCACCATCCCGCCGGGCAGGACCTCGGTACGGCGGTGCTCCAGGTCGACGTCCGCGGGCAGCGGGCCGAACAGCGGGGCGCCGGAGCCGATGAGCACGGGCACGCGGGAGAGGGTCAGCTCGGTGACCAGGCCCGCGGCGAGGCACGCCTGCACGGCCCGGCCGCCGTCGACGTAGACGCGCACGACGCCCGCCTCGGACAGCGCCGCGACGGCGTCCTCGAGGTCGGCGTGCACGACGACGCGGGCGTCGTCGCCGTCGCGCAGCGACGAGGAGAGCACGTGCACGGGCTTGTCCTGGTACGGCCAGCTGTCGAAGCCGGCGATGACCTCGTAGGTGCCCCGGCCCATGAGGACGGCGTCCACGCTCGAGACGAAGTCGCGGAAGCCGGCGTCCCCGGCGGCCTCGCCGCGCTCGGTCAGCCAGTCGAGGTCGCCGTCGAGGCGGGCGATGAAGCCGTCCACCGACATGCCGATGAAGACGCACCCCTCGAGGGCGGGCGCGACGGCGTGGGCGGGTGCCTCGTCGTGGGCGGCGGGGGCCCCGCCGGGCCCCCCGTGGTGGGCGGTCGGGCCGGCTGCGGCGCTCATGGGGACCAGCCTGCCCGAGCGGCGGCGGGCGGACCCGTCGGACGCGCGGCGGGTCGGCGCGCGGGGGCGGCGGGCGCGGCGCAGGGTGGGCGGAGCGGGACCGCCCGGGTGCCGCGAGCACCGGAGGAACCGTGGACCTGCCCGAGGACCTGCTCGCCCTGCTGCGTGCGCCGAGCCCCGCCTTCGTCACGACGCTCATGCCGGACGGCTCGCCGCAGACGACCCAGACGTGGGTGGACACCGACGGCGAGCACGTGCTCGTCAACACCGTCGTCGGCTACCAGAAGACGCGGAACGTCGAGCGGGACCCGCGGGTCAGCGTCGCCGTCCAGGACCCCGAGAACCCGTTCCGCTACATCTCCGTGCGCGGCCGCGTCGTCCGCACGACGACGGACGGCGCCGCCGAGCACATCGACGCGCTGGCGCAGCGCTACACCGGCCGCCCCTACGCCTGGTACGGCGGCCGCGACCAGCAGCGGGTGGTGCTCGTCGTGGAGGCCGACAAGGTCCACGGCATGGGCTGACGAGCGCGCCCCCGTCCGTCTCCGGCACATCGGTGCCCTTGTGCCGGTGGGTGGGCGACTCGTGGGCACGTGGGTGCCCCTGTGCCGGTGGACGGGCGCCGGCGTCAGTAGAACTCGACGACGTCCACGCGGTTGCGGAGCTCCCGGCCGTCGAGCAGGCGGCCGGCGTTGTCGGCGGCGAGCTCGGCGATGCGGTGGTCGAGCGTCGTCGTCTGCGCGGCGGTGTGCGGGCTGAGGAGGACGTCGGGCCGGTCCCACAGCGGGCTGCCCTCGTCCAGCGGCTCGCGGGCGACGACGTCGAGCGCCGCGAAGCCGACGCGGCCGTCGTCGAGGGCGCGGACGAGGGCCTCCTCGTCGACGGCGGTGCCGCGGCCGACGTTGACGAAGGTCGTCCCGGGGCGCAGCGCGGCGAAGACGTCGGCGCCGACGAGGCCCTTGGTCGCGGGCGTGCCGGGCAGCGTGACGACGACGGCGTCGACCCGCCCGGCGGCCTCGGCCAGCCGGTCGGCGGGGACCATCTCGTCGACGCCCTCGACCGGGCGGCCGCGCCGGCTCGAGCCGACGACGCGCGCCCCGAGCGCGGAGAGCACCCGGGCGACCTCCGTGCCGATGCCGCCGAGCCCGACGACGAGGACGGTGGAGCCCGCGAGCTGGCCCATGAGCCACGAGCCGGCCCACCGGTGCGCGGCCGAGTCGGCCTGCAGCCGCGGCAGCCGCTTGGCGCCCGCGAGGAGCCCGAGCAGCGCGAACTCCGTCAGCGCCTGCGCGTGCACGCCGGCCGACGTCGTGACGGCGACCCGCTCCAGCTCCTCGGGCGTCAGCCGAGCCGCGCGCACCGACTGCCCGCCGCCCGCCGCGGGGGTGTGGACCCAGCGCAGCCCGGGGTTGGCGCGGACGAGCCGGGCGAGCGCCGCGGGGGAGTCGTCGGGGACGCCGAGGACGGCGTCGGCGCCGTCGAGGAGGCGCTCGAACTCGGCCTGCTGCTCGGGCGTGCGGCGGAAGTCCGGGTCGCCCCCCTGGTCGCCGGGGAAGCGGACCGGGGCGTGCAGCTCCGGCCCGACGACGAGGTCGACGCGGGGCTCGCGCTCGGTGAGCAGGGCGCGGGCGCCGTCGTCCAGGGCGGTGGCGACGGCCAGGCGCAGCCGCCCGGGCTCTCGGTCGGTCACGGGGCTCCTCGGGCGGGCGGTCGTCGGGCGCGCGGGCGCGGCCGCCGGGCGGCGGCCCGCCCCGGTCTACCACCCCGCGGTGCGCCGTCCGGGTGACCACGGCGTCAGCGGTGCGCCCGACCGGGTGCCCTCCGCCGCGGCCGGTGCGTCGCGCACGCCGGGCTGCCGACCAGGGGCACGTGAGCGAGACGCCGGCACGACGTCGTCGGGCGCCGGCCCGTGGGGCCCGGCCGCCCGCGCTGCCGACGGCTGCCGTCGTGGTGCTCCTCCTCGTGGCCCTCGCCGCGCTCGCGGCGGGCGTCACGCCCCTGCTCGTGTGCGGCGTCGCGACCGCGGCGGTCATGGTCGTCGGCGTCCTCGTGCACCGGCAGACCAACGCGTGGCTCTGGCTCCTCGTCGCCGCCGTCATGGCCACGTGGGGCGTCGGCCGGCTCGCCCAGGCGCACGACGTCGTCGTCGCCCAGCAGGTCTGCGACGCGCTCTGCCTCGTCATGGCCGGGGTCCTCGTCGTCGTCGTCATGCGGTGGGTCGCGCGGGCCCGTCGGCGGCCGGACCTCTTCGACACCGTGACCGTCCTCGTCGTCGTCGTGCTGGCCGTCGTGCAGGTGGCGCAGCTCCTCGGAGAGGAGCGCCCGGTCGCCGCCCTCGCGAGCGTCCAGGTCGTCATCACCGCCTTCCTCGGCCGGCTCGCCCTCTCGCGCCGCCGCCTCCAGCCGGCGTGGGTGACGCTCCTGCTGGGTGCCGTCCTCATGTCGACCGGCGGCCTGGCCGAGCCGCTCGCGGCCGGTGCCGGCGACCTCCCCGCCCTCGCGCTCGGCGCCGGCAGCCTCCTCTTCGCCGTCGCGGCGCTGCTGCCGAGCTCCCGCTCCGCCCTCGTCGCCGAGGCGCTCGTGGAGCGCGCCGCCGGCTCGAAGGTCGTCCTCGCGGCGCTGCCGCTCGTGCTGGCCCCCGCCGGGCTCTGGGCCGTCGACCGCCAGCTCGGCACCGGCGCGCTGCCCGAGGCCCTCCACATCGCCGTCGGCACCCTCTCCGCCGCCACGGCGGTGCTGCGCGCCTTCGCCGCGACCCGGCGGCTCGAGCACCAGGCCGAGCACGACCCCCTCACCGACCTCCGCAACCGGCGCGGCCTCGCCCGCGTCCACGACCAGGCCGAGCACCCGTGGGCGCTCCTGCTCGTCGACCTCGACGACTTCAAGGACGTCAACGACAGCTACGGCCACGACGCCGGCGACCAGCTCCTCCTCGTCGTGCGCGCCCGCCTCCTCGAGGCCGTCGCGGACGACGGCGTCGTCGCGCGCTTCGGCGGCGACGAGTTCGCCGTCCTCGTCCACCCGGGCCGCGAGGTCGCCGTCGCCGAGCGCGTCGTCGCGGCCATGCGCGCGTCGGTCGTCGTGGACGGCGCCGGCGGGGTCTCGGTGCGCTGCACCGCGAGCGTCGGCGTCACGCCCCCCGTCCCGGGCCTCGGCCTGTCGGAGCTGCTGACGCGCGCCGACGTCGCGCTCTACGCGGCGAAGGGCGACGGCCGCGACCGGGCGCGGGTCTACGCCCCGGAGCAGCGGGAGGCCGTCGTCGAGCGGCTCACCCTCACGAGCCAGGTCCGCCAGCTCCTCGGCGGGCGGTCGCCCGCGGTCGGCCGCCTCGAGATGCACTACCAGCCGCTCGTCGAGCTGCGGACGGGCGAGGTCGTCGGCGCGGAGGCGCTCGTCCGCTGGCGCCACCCCGAGCAGGGCCTGCTCGCGCCCGACGCGTTCCTCGGCCACGTCGCGACGACGGGCCTGGACGCCGAGCTCGACGCCGCCGTCCTCGCCGAGGTGCTCGAGCAGATGGGCCGCTGGCGCGACCAGCGCCGCCGCGTGCTGCCCGTCAGCGTCAACCTCACCCGCTCGAGCCTGCTCGACCCGGCGCTCGCCGACCGGGTGGCCGACGGCCTCGCCCGTGCCGGCGTCCCCGGCCGCCAGCTGCGCGTGGAGATCACCGAGCACGAGCCCCTGCCCGACGACGACGGCCTCGCGGCGACGCTGCAGCGGCTGCGCGGGCTCGGCGTGGAGGTGCACCTCGACGACTACGGCACCGGCTACACGTCGCTGGACTACCTCGAGCGCTTCCCCGTCACGCTGCTCAAGGTGGACCGCTCCGTCGTCCAGGCGCTGCCCGGCCGCAGCCAGGTCGTCGCGGGGCTCGCGGCGCTCTCGCGGACCATGCGCCTGGACGTCCTCGCCGAGGGCGTCGAGACGCCGGAGCAGCGGGCCCGGCTCGTCGAGCTCGGCGTCCGCTACGGCCAGGGCTGGCTGTTCTCCCGGCCGCTCGCGGCGGCGGACTACGCGGCGGGCGTCCTCGGCGACCCGCCGCCCGTGCCGCCCGTGCCGCCCGTGCCCGCGCCGCGGCTCCCCCTCGCGGCGGCACCCGCGGGCCCGGCCACCGGGCGCCCCGACGGCGACCGGACCCGGGCGGGCATGATCTGACCCGGCGGTGCGCCGGAGCGCCGCCGGAGACGAGAGGCGGCCAGCGTGACCACCACAGCCAGCAGCGACGTCGGGGCCGTGCCCCGCACCATGCGCGCCAGCGTCATGACCGGCGTGGGCGCCGTCGAGGTGCAGGAGCGCCCGGTGCCGGTGCCCGCCGACGACGAGGTGCTCGTGCGCGTCGGGTCCGTGGGCGTCTGCGGCTCGGACGTCCACTACTACAAGGAGGGCCGGATCGGCGACATGGTCGTCACCGGGCCCCTCGTGCTCGGGCACGAGGTCGGCGGCACCGTCGTCGGCGTCGGCCGCGACGTCCCCGAGGCGCGGGTCGGCCAGCGCGTCGCCCTCGAGCCCCAGAAGCCGTGCCGGCGCTGCCGGCAGTGCCACGCGGGCCGGATGAACCTGTGCCCCAACATGATCTTCTACGCGACGCCGCCGGTCGACGGCGCGTTCTGCGAGTACGTCACCGCCCCCGCGGACTTCGCGCACCCGGTGCCGGACAGCCTGTCCGACGCGGCCGTCGGCCTGCTCGAGCCGCTGTCGGTCGGCATCTGGGCGATGCACAAGGCGCAGGTCAGCCTCGGCGACCGCGTCCTCGTGGCCGGCGCCGGCCCCATCGGCGCGATGGTCGCCATGGCCGCCCGTGCCCGCGGGGCGTCCGAGGTCGTCGTCACCGACCTCGTCGAGTCCCGCCGCGAGCGGATCCTGCAGTTCGGCGCCACGCGCGCCCTCGACCCGCGCGAGGCGGCCGCCGAGCTCGAGACGCTCGAGGCCGACGCCTTCGTCGACTGCACCGGCGCCACCCCGGCCGTGCAGTCGGGCATCCGCTCCGTCCGCGGCGGCGGCGCCGTCGTCCTCGTGGGCCTCGGTGCCGAGGAGATCGAGCTGCCGGTCCAGCTCATCGCCACCCGCGAGATCACCCTCACCGGCGTCTTCCGCTACGTCGACACGTGGCCCCGCGCCATCGAGCTCGCCCGCACGGGCGCCGTCGACCTCGACGGGATGGTGACCGCCCGCTACGACCTCGACCACGTCGCCGACGCGCTCGAGGCCGACGGCGACCCGCTGAGCATGAAGGCCGTCGTCGACGTCGCGGGCGGCCCGGCGTGAGCGAGGGGACGAGCGGCGCGGTGCAGACCGAGGGCCACGGCCCCCGCGCGGCGAGCGGTGTGCTGGACCGCTTCCGGCTCGACGGGCGGGTCGCGCTCGTCACCGGTGGCTACCGCGGCCTCGGCCGCGCCTTCGCCCAGGCGCTCGCGGAGGCGGGCGCCGACGTCGCCGTGGCGGCGCGGGACGAGGCGGCCTCCGTCGAGGCCGCGGCGGAGATCGCCGCGTCCACCGGCCGGCGCACGCTGGGGCTGCGGATGGACGTCACCGACCGCGCCGAGGTGCAGGCCGGCGTCGAGCGCGTCGTCGCCGAGCTCGGCGGGCTGCAGGTCCTCGTCAACAACGCGGGCACGTGCATCCACGAGCCGGCGCTCGAGGTGAGCGACGAGCACTTCCAGCAAGTGCTGCAGACCAACGTCACCGGCGTCTGGCTGCCGTCGCAGGTGGCGGCGCCGTTCCTCGCGCAGCAGGGCCCGGACGGCGTGCGCGGCACGGTCGTCAACATCGGCTCCATCAGCGCGCAGATCGTCAACCGCCCGCAGATGCAGCCCGTCTACAACGCGAGCAAGGCGGCGGTGCACCAGCTGACGAAGTCGCTGGCGGCGGAGTGGGCGCCGATGGGCATCCGCGTCAACGCGCTCGCCCCGGGCTACGTCAAGACGGAGATGGCGCCGGTCGACGAGCCGCGCTTCCGCCGCATGTGGATCGAGGACGCGCCGATGCAGCGCTACGCGACGCCCGAGGAGGTGGCGGCCAGCGTCGTCTACCTCGCCAGCGACGCGTCGTCCTTCTGCACCGGCACGGTCCTCGTCACCGACGGCGGGTACACGCTCCACTGACACCCCGCCCGCCCTCTCCCGCGACATGGCCACACGTCGCGGGAAGGGCGGGCCCCGGGCCGCGTCATGGCCACACGTCGCGGGTGGGGACGGCAGGCCGGAAAGGGGCTGCGGCGGGAAGGGCCGGGGTCAGAGGGCGGTGTAGCCGCCGTCGACGAGCAGGCACTGCCCGAGCACGTACCGCGAGGCCGGGGACAGCAGGAACTCGACCACGCCCGCGACGTCGTCGGGCTGCGCGACGTCGCCCAGCGGGATCCGCGAGCGCCAGGCGTCCGCCGTCGCCGGGTCGCCCTCGAGGACGCCGAGCGTCTGCTCCGTGGCGACGTAGCCGGGGGAGACGCCGTTGACGCGGACCCCGAGGTCGGCCCACTCGACGGCGAGCGAGCGGACGAGCGCCTCGACGCCCGCCTTCGACGCGTTGTAGGCGCTCTGGCGCTGCGGCACGTTGACGACGCGGGCGGACATCGAGGCGATGGCGACGACGTCGCCCGGCTGCCCCGCCGCCACGCAGAGCCGGGCGAAGGCCTGGGCCGTGACGAAGGTGCCCGTGAGGTTGACGCGCAGGACGCGCTCGAAGTCCTCGACCGACGTCGTCAGCGCGTCGCCGACGAGCGCCGTGCCGGCCGCGTGGACGAGGGCGGTGGGGCGGCCGAGGCGGGCGGAGACCTCGTCGAGCGCGGCGGCGACGGACGCCGGGTCGGTGACGTCCGCGGCGACGCCCACGGCGGGCGACGGCGTCGGGAGAGCCGCTGCGACGGACTCCACCTCGGGCAGGAGGTCGAGCAGGGCGACGTCGGCGCCCGCCCGTGCGACCCGCTCGGCGCAGGCGAGGCCGATGCCCCGCCCGCCGCCCGTGACGACGACGACCGATCCCCGGAGGTGCTGCGACATCCCGGCACCCTACGGTCGTCCTCGCCCGCGCCCGGCGGGCGCACCGGACGTCGAGGAGGACGCATGCACGAGGTCGACGAGGACGGCCGGGGCACGGCCGCGGGGGTCGTCGCCGGGGAGGCGCCGGCGGTGCCGTCGACGCTGGACGACCTCGTCGAGCGGGTGGTCGCGCTCGTCGACGCCGCCGGCGGCGGGCGCGTCCTCGTCGGGGTCGCGGGAGCCCCCGCCGCCGGGAAGACGACGCTCGCGCAGGCGCTCGTGGCCGCGGCCGACGCGCGGCTGCGCGGCACGGGCACCGTCGAGGGGCCGGCCGCCGTGCAGGTGCCCATGGACGGCTTCCACCTCGCCGACGTCGAGCTCGAGCGCCTGGGGCTGCGGGACCGCAAGGGCACGCCGCCGACCTTCGACGCCGGCGGCTACGTGGCCCTCCTGCGACGGCTGCGCGCGGCCGACGAGGACGTCGTCTACGCGCCCGCCTTCGAGCGCGACCTCGAGCAGGCGCTCGCCGGCGCGGTGCCCGTCCCGGCGGGCGCGCGCCTCGTCGTCACGGAGGGCAACTACCTCCTGCTCGAGGAGGGGCCCTGGTCCGCGTGCGGGGAGCTCCTCGACGAGGTCTGGTACGTCGACGCCGAGGAGGGCGCCCGCGAGGAGCGCCTGCTCGCCCGCCACGTCGAGTTCGGCAAGAGCCGCGAGGAGGCCACCGCGTGGATGGCCGCCGTCGACGACCCCGACGCCGCGCTCGCGGCCGGCAGCCGCGAGCGCGCCGACCTCGTCGTCCCGCCGTCGGTGGTCAGCGCGCTCGTGCGCTGACGCGCGGGCCGGGTCAGGCGGTCCGGCCCAGCCGGGCGAGCAGGCGCACCTCGCGGGACGCGCCCGCGGGCGCCTCGACCCCGGCGCGGCAGATGCCGTCCAGGTGCAGGGCCGGGCCGAAGGAGTCGGCGCCCACCTCGAGCGTCAGCAGCTCGTCCGGCGTGAAGGTGGCGCCGGCCGGGTCGCCGACGGCGCGGGCGACGTCCCAGCGGTGGACGACCATGTCCCACACGTAGAAGCGGCCGAGCGCCTCGCCGAGCGTCGTCGGGCCGAAGAAGCCGTCGAAGGGCGTGGCCGGGACGGCGGGGTCCTCGAGCGCCGTCGCCACCGCGTCCGCGTGCGCCCGCCAGGCGCCCGCCGGGTCGGCCCGCACGTCCGCCGCGGCGCCGAGGTCGACGCCGTGCTCGGCGCAGAAGGAGCGCTGGGTCTCCACGAGGTGCGCCACGACGTCGCGGGCGGCCCAGCCCTCGCACGGCGAGGGCGACGCCCACCCGGCGTCGTCGACGCCGTCGAGCAGGGCCGTCAGCCGGCGGTCGGCGGCGAGGTAGTCCGCCCGGACGTCGCTCGGGGAGCCGGTCGGGACGGCGGAGGGAGCCGAGGGGGTCGTCATGCCGCCGGACGCTAGGGAGGCGCGGCAGGCTGGGTCTTGATGGAACCCGACACCAGCGGCCCCGCGGGCGGGCGGCCCGACGACGTCGAGCGGGCGCACCTGCGCGAGCCCGGCGACACGTCCCACCGCATCCACCGCTACCCGCCCGCGCCCGACCTCGCGCCGCTCGTCCGGCGGTTCTGGCTGCCTGTCTGGTCGGTGCCGCCCGACCGCGAGGCGCCGCAGCGGGTCCTGCAGCACCCGGTGTGCCTCCTCGTCGTCACGCCGACGTACGCCCACCTCGTCGGCGTGACGTCGGGGATGTCGACGACGGTCCTCGCGGGCGACGGGTGGGCGGCCGGCGTCATGCTCACGCCCGCGGCGGGGCTCCTCGTCGCCCGGCAGCCGCTCGCCGGGCTCGTCGACCGGACGGCCGACCTCGTCGACGTGCTGGGCGCCGACGGCGCGCGGCTCGTCGACCGCGTCCGGACGGCGATGGCCGCCGACCCGCACGGCGACGCGGCGCACGCCGAGGTGCGGGCCGCGTACGGCGACCTCCTGCGCCCCCTGCTGCCCGTGGACGCGGAGGGCGAGCTCGTCGACCGGGTGGTCGCCCTCGTCGAGGGGCGGACCGACATCACCCGCGTCGCGCAGGTGTGCGCGGGGACGGGGCTGTCCGAGCGGGCCCTGCAGCGGCTCGTGCACCGCCGGGTGGGGCTGACGCCGAAGTGGCTCGTCCAGCGCCGGCGGCTCCACGAGGCCGTCGGCCTGCTGCGCGACGGGCGGACGACGCAGGCCGAGGTGGCCGCCGCACTGGGCTACGCGGACCAGGCGCACCTCGTGCGGGACTTCTCCCGCGTCACCGGGCAGACTCCGGGACGGTTCGCGGCCCAGCAGCGGGCGGGCGCGGCCGGCCCCGGGTGAGCAGGGCCGGCCGCGCCGCCGGCAGGGCTCAGGCCCCGACGGTCACCGACCGCGTCGTCCACGCCCGCAGCCGGTCGGTGGGCGTGACGCCGAGGCCCGGGCGGTCGGACAGGTGCATGCGGCCGCCGGAGGTCTCCAGCTCCTCGTGGAAGAGCGGTGCGAACCAGTCGAAGTGCTCGACCCACGGCTCGTGCGCGTACGCCGCGGCGAGGTGGAGGTGGATCTCCATCGCGAAGTGCGGGGCGAGCGTGAGGTGGTGCTGCTCCGCGACGGTCGCCAGCTTGAGGAACTGCGTGATGCCGCCGATCCGCGGCGCGTCCGGCTGGATGACGTCGACCGCGCGGTGCCGCACGAGCTCGAGGTGCTCGGCGACGCTCGTGAGCATCTCGCCGGAGGCGATGGGGGTGTCGAAGGTGCGCGCGAGGTCGGCGTGGCCCTCGGCGTCGTACGCGTCGAGCGGCTCCTCGACCCACACGAGGTCGAGCGGCTCGAGGGCGCGGACGGCGCGGACGGCGCGGGCCCGGTCCCACTGCTGGTTGGCGTCGACCATGAGCGGCACGTCGGGGCCGACGTGCTCGCGCAGCGCCGTGACGCGACGGACGTCCTCGGCGGTGTCGGGCAGCCCGACCTTGATCTTCAGGGCGCCGATGCCGGCCTCGAGCGTGCGGGTCGCGTTGTCGCACACCTGCTCGATCGTCTCGTGGAGGAAGCCGCCCGAGGTGTCGTAGCAGCGGACCGAGTCCCGGTGGGCGCCGAGCAGCTTGGCCAGCGGCAGCCCCGCCCGCTTGGCCTTGAGGTCCCACAGGGCCACGTCGATCGCGGCGACGGCCTGCGTCGACGCGCCGCTGCGGCCGACGGACGCGCCGGCCCAGACGAGCTTCGTCCACAGCCGGGCGATGTCGCTGGGGTCCTCGCCGATCAGCTCCGGCGCCACCTCGACGGCGTGGGCGAGCTGGGCGGGGCCGCCGGCGCGCTTGGAGTACCCGAAGCCGAAGCCCTCGAGGCCGGACTCGGTGCGGATCTCCGCCACGAGGACGACGACCTCGGTCATCGGCTTCTGCCGGCCGGTGAAGACCTTCGCGTCGCTGATGGGGTTCGCCAGCGGCAGCGTCACCGACGACAGCGTCACGCCGGTGATCCGGTCGACGACGGCGGCGGCCCGCGACGGGCGGGTGTCGGGGACGGTGGGGGCGGTCGACGTGGTCACGGGTCCTCCGGGCGGCGGTGGGCGGGGCGGGCGCGAGCGGTGGTGCGGGGCGGGCCGGTGGTGCGGGCCGGCCGGTCAGCGGACGAGCGCGGGCCGCTTCGGGTCGAAGGACCAGCCGGGCACGAGGTGCTGCATGGCGACGGCGTCGTCGCGCGCGCCGAGCCCGTGCTCGCGGTAGGTCTCGTGCGCGGCGGCGAGCGCCTCGCGGTCGAGCTCGAGGCCGAGGCCCGGCGCGTCGGTCACCGTGAGGTGCCCGTCGGTGATCGGCATCGGTGCCGTCGTGAGGGCCTGGCCGTCCTGCCAGACCCAGTGGGTGTCGAGCGCGGTGATGTCGCCCGGCGCCGCGGCTCCCACGTGGGCGAACATCGCCAGCGAGATGTCGAAGTGGTTGTTGGAGTGCGACCCCCACGTCAGGCCGAAGTCCTGGCACAGCTGGGCGACGCGCACGGAGCCGCGCATCGTCCAGAAGTGCGGGTCCGCGAGCGGGATGTCGACGGCGGCCGAGCGCACCGCGTGCGCCATCTGGCGCCAGTCGGTCGCGACCATGTTCGTCGCCGTCGGCAGGCCGGTGCGGCGGCGGAACTCGGCCATGACCTCGCGGCCGGAGAAGCCGCCCTCGGCGCCCACCGGGTCCTCGGCGTAGGCGAGGACGCCGTGCAGGTCGCCCAGCAGGCGGACGGCGTCCTCGAGCAGCCACCCGCCGTTGGGGTCGAGGGTGACGCGGGCGTCGGGGAAGGCCGCGGCGAGGGCGCGGACGGCCTCGACCTCCTGCTCGCCCGGGAGCACGCCGCCCTTGAGCTTGAAGTCCGCGAAGCCGTAGCGCTCCTGCGCCGCACGGGCGAGCGCGACGACGGCGTCCGGGGTCAGGGCCGGCTGCCGGCGCAGGCGCTCCCAGTCGTCGGCCGGGGCGTCCTCGACGACGTAGGGCAGCCCGCTGCCCGCGTGGTCGCCGACGTAGAAGAGGTAGCCCAGCACCGGGACCTCGCGGCGCTGCTGCCCCTCGCCGAGGAGCTCGGCCACGGGGACGCCGAGGTGCTGCCCCAGCAGGTCGAGCAGCGCCGACTCGAGCCCGGTCACCGCGTGGACGGTGGTGCGGAGGTCGAAGGTCTGCAGGCCGCGGCCGCCGGCGTCGCGCCCGGCGAAGGCGGTGGCCACCTGCCGCAGCAGCGAGCCGGCGCGCCCCACGGGCTCCCCGAGGAGCAGCTCGGCGGCGTCCTCGACCGTGCGGCGGATGGCCTCCCCGCCGGGGACCTCGCCGAGGCCGGTCGCGCCGGAGGAGTCGGTGAGGACCACGACGTTGCGGGTGAAGAAGGGGGCGTGCGCGCCGGAGAGGTTGAGCAGCATGGAGTCGTGCCCGGCGACGGGGACGACCTCGACGCGGGCGACGGTGGGCGTGCTCATGCCTGCTCCTCCGGGCGGCGCAGCACGCCGTCGACACGGCGCGTCAGGTGCCAGGGGTTGTCGTCGCGCAGCGACGGCGGGAGGACGTCCTGCGGGGCCGACTGGTAGCAGACGGGGCGGAGGAACCGGTCGACGGCGAGGGTGCCGACCGACGTCGTGCGGCCGTCCGACGTCGCGGGCCAGGGCCCGCCGTGGACCATCGCGTGCGAGACCTCGACACCCGTCGGCCAGCCCCCGAAGAGCACGCGGCCGGCGCGCTCGACGAGCAGGGGCACGACCTGCTCGACGAGGGCCGCGTCCGCGCCGTCCGCCGGACCCGCGTGGAGGGTGGCGGTCAGCTGCCCCTGTGTGGCGCGCAGCGCGTCGAGCAGCTCGTCGTCCGAGCCGTAGCGGACGAGGAGGGCGACGGCGCCGAAGACCTCCTCCTGCAGCTCGGGCCGGTCGCGGTACGCGGCCGCCGTGGTGCTGAGCAGCCGGGGACCGGGGGCGTTGGGCCCGGCGCCGGTGCCGCCCGCCGCCACCTCCTCGACGTCGTCGTGGTCGACGAGCGCGGCGGTGCCGCGGCGGCACGCGTCCGCGATGCCGCCGGTGAGCATCGGCTGGCCGGTGGCGTCGGCCACCGCGGCCGCCGCGGCCGCGACGAAGGCGTCGCCCGCCCCGCCGGCCGGGAGCAGCAGGACGCCGGGGTTCGTGCAGAACTGCCCCGCGCCGAGCGTGAGCGACCCGACGAAGGCGGTGGCCAGCGCCGCGGGCTCGTCGAGCGCGCCGGGCAGGACGACGACCGGGTTGACCGCCGACATCTCCGCGTGGACGGGGATCGGCACGGGCCGCGCCGCCGCCGTCCCCATCAGCGCGCGGCCCCCGGCGCGCGAGCCGGTGAAGCCGACCGACGCGATGCGGGGGTCGGCCACGAGCGCCTGCCCGACCTGGCTCCCGGGCCCGAAGACGAGCGAGAACACCCCGGCCGGCAGGCCCGAGGCCGCGACGGCCCGGGTGATCGCCCGGCCGACGAGCTCGGAGGTCCCCGGGTGCGCGCCGTGCGCCTTGACGACGACGGGGCAGCCGGCGGCCAGCGCGGCCGCCGTGTCGCCGCCCCCGACGGAGAAGGCGAGAGGGAAGTTGCTGGCTCCGAAGACGGCGACCGGCCCGACCGGCACCTTGACCAGCCGCAGGTCGGGGCGGGGCAGCGGCGTGCGGTCGGGCAGCGCGGTGTCGAGGCGGGCCCCCAGGTGGTCGCCCTGCTCGACGACGTCGGCCAGGAGCCGCAGCTGGCCCACGGTGCGGGCGCGCTCGCCCTCGAGGCGGGCCTCGGGGAGGCCAGTCTCGAGGGAGCCGGTCCGGGTGAGGAGGTCCCCGAGGGCGTCGACCTCGTCGGCCGCGCGCCGCAGGAAGGCGGCGCGGTCGGCGGGGGCGAGGTCGCGGTAGACGGGGAACGCCTCGGCGGCCGCGCGGCACGCCCGCTCCACGGCGTCGGGGCCGACGAGCGCGAAGATCGGGCCGGTCGCCTCGCCCGTGCGCGGGTCGACGGCGCGCAGCTCGCCGGCGTCGCCGCGCACCTCCTCCCCGGCCACGAGGGACACGCCGGTCACGGCGGGGGCGGAGGTGGTGGGGGAGGCGGTCGTCACGGGGGCTCCTCGGGGGGTGCGGTCGGTGGCCGGCGGGCCGGTCAGGCGGGGGCGGGTGCCAGGCGGCCGACGAGCGCGGCCAGCTCGGCCACCTCGTGCTCGGCGAGGTCGGTGAGCGGCGGTCGCACCCGCCCGCCGTGGCGGCCCACGGCCGTGAGGCCGGCCTTGATGATCGAGACCGCGTAGCCGCGGCGGCGGTCCCGGATGTCGAGGTAGGGGATGACGAAGTCGTTGAGCCGCTGGTAGACGCCCGCCCGGTCGTGGGCGCGGACGGCGGCGAAGAAGTCGAGCGCCCAGGCCGGCGCGAAGTTGAAGATGGCCGACGAGTAGGTGCTGACGCCGAGCTCGAGCAGCGGGAGCGCGAAGGTCTCCGCCGTCGGCAGGCCCCCGACGTAGACGAGGCGGTCGCCGAGCCGCGCGTAGGTGCGGGTCATGCGCTCGACGTCGCCGACGCCGTCCTTGAGGCCGATGAGCGTGGGGTTGCGGTCGGCGACGACGTCGACCGTGAGGTCGCCCAGCACGGCGTTGGCGCGGCTGTAGACGACGACGCCCAGGTCGCTCGCGGCGCAGACGGCGCTGACGTGCTCGACGAGGCCCTCCTGGCTGGCCTCGGTGAGGTAGGGCGGCATGAGCAGGAGCCCGTCGGCCCCCGCCTCCTGCGCGGCGCGCGCCATCGCGACGGCGTTGACGGTGCTGCCCGCGGCGGGGGCGAGCACGGGCACCCGGCCGGCGGCCTCGTCGACGGCCGCGCGGACGACCCGGTCCACCTCGGGCAGGGACAGCGAGAAGCCCTCGCCCGTGCCGCCGGCGGCGAAGAGGCCGGCGACGGGGAACTCCGACAGCCACGCGAGGTGCTCGCGGTAGCGGCGCTCGTCCACCTGGAGGTCGTCGTCGAAGTGCGTCACCGGGAAGGAGAGCAGGCCGGTCGGCAGCTGCTCCTTGAGCTCCTGCGGCGACATGGCCGGCCGGCGGGCCGAGGGGCGGACGGCCGGCGGGGCGGCGTCGGGCACGGTCACGGGGGCCTCCAGGCGTCGGTGCCACGCCTCACGACGGCGTGGTCCGAGCACCGTAGGAACGTCCGACGATGCCTGTCCATGAGGAGATGTGCATGACGTGATACCCGGAGGGCATCACGCCGGAGGCGTCCCACCTGCCGCCGTCGCGGACGCCCGTCGGGTCGCGGCGGGCCCGGCCAGCACCTCGAGGGCGCGCGGCAGCGCCGGATTCGTGGCGTCGCGCGACCACAGGAGGTGGAGCTCGACGGGCTCCGGGCGCCGCGTGCGCAGGACGCGGTACGTGACGCCCTCGAGGCCGAGGGCCAGGGCCGACTCGGGGACGAGCGCGACGCCGCGCCCGGCCTGCACGAGCAGGAGCATCGAGTGGACCTGGCTGACCGTGTGGACGACGTTCTCGTGCCGCACGGGCGCCAGGCCCACGACGAGGTCGTAGAAGTAGCGCGCCTGCGTCGGCGAGTAGAGGACGAGCCGCTCGTCGGCGAGCAGCTCCGGCTCCAGCGGCGGGCCGTCCGGCGCCCGACGGGCGGCCGGGGCGGCGTCCTCCGTCGGGGCGGCGAGGGGGTGCCCGGGCGGCAGGGCCACGAGGACGCGCTCGCGGCGCAGCAGCCGCGAGGCGAAGGCGGTCCGGTCGAAGGGCGGACGGGCGAGCCCGAGGTCGAGCTCGCCGCCCGCGAGGGCGGCCACCTGCTCGCGGGTGACCAGCTCGACGAGCTCCAGGTCGAGGTCCGGCAGGCCCGTGGAGAGCCGGTCGAGCAGGTCCCCGAGCACCTTGTACGCCGACGCCGCGGTGAAGCCGACGCGGAGCGTGCCGCGGCTGCCGTCGGCGACCCGGCGGGCCTGCACGGGAGCGGCGTCCGCGAGGTCCAGGAGCCGGCGCGCCTCCACGAGGAAGACCTCGCCCGCGGCCGTGAGGCGGACGCCGCGGTTGTCCCGGTCCAGCAGCAGCGCGCCGACGGACCGCTCGAGCTTCTGCACCGCACGGCTCAGCGGCGGCTGCGTCATCCGCAGGCGCTCCGCGGCGCGGCCGAAGTGCAGCTCCTCGGCGACGGCGACGAAGCAGCGGACCTGGTCCAGGCTCAGCATGATGCGCGGACGGTATCGTGCGATGCCGTTTCGCACATGGACCGGCATCGCCGCGGCTGCCTAACCTCCTGCGCCAGGAGCTCGACGACGTCTCCCGACGTGCACCGCGTGACGCTCTCGACGAGGAGGACGACATGACCCGCACCCTGGCCCGCCGTGCCGCCGTGACCGCCGCGGTCTCGGCCCTGGCCATCACCCTGAGCGCCTGCGGCGGCAACGTCGGCGGGAGCACCGGTGGGGGGACGGGCGGCTCCGGCGACGGCGACGCGGCGGCCTTCCCCGACGGCCCCATCACGATGCTCGTCGGCCAGGACCCGGGCGGCAGCACCGACGTCATCGCCCGCGCGATCGCCGACCTGGCGTCCGAGGACCTCGGCGTGCCGATCTCCGTGGAGAACGTGCCGGGCGCCAACGGCGCGATCGCGGCCCGCCAGCTCGCCGGCGAGGACCCCGACGGCACGACGATCATGACCTTCGTCGGCACCCTGGCCTACATCACCCCGATCGCCGTCGGCGACGAGGAGGCCGTCGACATCGCCGACTACAGCGTCGTCACGGGCATCTCGCAGGACGACTACGTGCTCGTCACCTCCCCGGACTCGGGCATCGCCACGGTCGAGGACCTCGTCGCGCAGCCGCAGGTCGACTACGGCACCACGGGCGTCGGCACGGGCAGCCAGCTCGCGACCGCCCTCCTCATGGGCGAGGCCGGCGTCGACGCGACGGCCGTCCCCTTCGACGGCGGCTCCCCGACCCTCACGGCCGTCCTCGGCGGCCAGGTCGACGTCGCCGCCATCCAGGTCGGCGAGGCCGCCGAGCAGATCGAGGCGGGCGACCTCGTGCCGCTCGTCACCTTCGCCGCCGAGCGCAACGAGTTCCTCCCCGACGTGCCCACGGCCGTCGAGTCCGGCTACGACGGCGCCGAGGTGCAGCAGTCGCGGGCCGTCGTCGCGCCGGGCGGGACGCCGGACGAGGTCGTCACCCGCCTGCAGGAGGCCTTCGACGCCGCCTTCGCCGACAGCGGGTACCAGGAGTTCAACGACAGCCGCCTCCTCGTGCCCAACGAGGTGGCCGGCGACGAGGTCGTGACCCAGTGGACGGACAACCTCGAGCGCTACCGCGGGCTCGTGGAGGAGTACGGCATCCAGCTCGGCGAGCAGTGAGCCCGTCCCGGACGGCCGACGACGGCCGGCAGGAGGTGACGCCCGTGGGCGCCCCGTCGCACGACCGCACCCCCGAGGGCGTCCCCGACGCCGCGCCCGGGCCCGTCCCGGACCCCGTGGAGCTCGCCTCGCCGGCAGCCCCCCTCCCCGTCGAGGAGGAGGGGCCGCCGACGGCCGGGCCGCTGGCCCACCTCGTGGCCGCGCTCGTCGTCGTCGCCCTCGGCGTCGCCACCGTCGTGGCGTCGTGGGGGCTCGGGGCCGGCAGCGCGCAGGAGCCGGACGCGGGCACCTGGCCGCTCGTCCTCGGCGTCCTCGTGACGGTCCTCGGCGTCCTGCTCGTCGTCGGCGCCCGCCGGACGCACGACGCCGAGGCCTTCACGCGGCACTCGACCGGCGTCCTCCTCGGCGTGGGGACGATGGTCGCCTTCGCCCTCCTCGTGGGGCGCATCGGCTTCGAGATCCCCGGCGTCCTGCTCTGCCTCGTGTGGATGCGGGTCCTCGGGCGCGAGGGTTGGCGGACGTCGGTCGTGGCCAGCCTGGCCGTCGTCGCCGCCTTCTACGCGATCTTCGTCGGGGCGCTCTCGGTCCCCGTGCCCCACCTCTTCTGAGCCGGGCCCCGCCCGCCGCCCGTGCCCGGTCGCCCCCGCGACCGGCCACCCGTCCCCCCGGAGGTCCGGTGGACTCCCTCGCCCCCGTCCTCGACGGCTTCGCCGTCGTGGCCGAGCCGCAGAACCTGCTCTACTGCCTCGTCGGCGTCGTCGTCGGCATGCTCATCGGCGTCCTGCCGGGCCTCGGGCCGGCCGCGACGATCGCCGTGCTCCTGCCGCTGACCATCGGCCTCGAGCCGGTCACCGCGATCATCATGCTGGCGGGCATCTTCTACGGCGCCCAGTACGGCGGGACCATCACCTCGGTGCTGCTGCGGCTGCCCGGCGAGGCGTCCTCCGTCGTCACCGTCTTCGACGGCTACGCGATGGCCCGGCAGGGCCGCGCCGGCACGGCCCTCGGCATCGCCGCCGTCGGCAGCTTCGTCGGCGGGACGATCTCCATCGTCGCGCTGTCCTTCCTCGCGCCGGTCGTGGCGTCCGTCGCCCTCGACTTCGGGCCGCCGGAGTACACCGCGCTCGCGATGCTCGGCATCCTCCTCGTGGCGACGGTCAGCGGCGGCGGCAAGGTCAAGGCGCTCGTGGCGGCGTGCGTCGGGCTGCTGCTGGCGACCGTGGGCCGCGACGGCTTCACGGGCGCCGAGCGCTTCACCTTCGACAGCCTCAGCCTCGCCGACGGGCTCGACTTCGTGCCGATCGCCATGGGCCTGTTCGGCCTCGGGGAGATCCTCCACACGCTCGAGCAGCGGCACCGCGGCGTCCAGGCGCCGCCGAAGCTGAAGAAGGTGTGGCCCGGCCGCGAGGACCTGCGCGCCTCGCGCGGGGCCATCGGCCGCGGCTCGGTCGTCGGCTTCGTCCTCGGCCTGCTGCCCGGCGGCGGGGCCGTGCTCGCCTCGATGGCGGCCTACGCGCTGGAGAAGCGGCGCAGCAAGACCCCCGAGCGCTTCGGCAAGGGGGCGGTCGAGGGCGTCGCCGGCCCGGAGACCGCCAACAACGCCGCCGCCACGTCGTCGTTCATCCCGCTGCTGACGCTCGGCATCCCCGCCAACGCGACGATGGCCGTCATCTTCGGCGCGCTGCTCATCCAGGGCGTCACCCCGGGCCCGCGGCTGGTCGCCGAGGACCCCGAGCTGTTCTGGGGCGTCGTCAACTCGATGTACCTGGGGAACGTGCTCCTGCTCGTCATGAGCATCCCCATGGTCGGGATCTTCGTCCGTGTGCTGCGGGTGCGCGGCACCCTGCTCGCGCCGATCACCGTCATGGTCACGCTGATCGGCGTCTACACGGTGCGCAACAGCGTCTTCGACATCGGCCTCGTCGTCGCCTTCGGCGTCCTCGGGTACCTCATGAAGAAGGCCGGCTTCGAGCCCGGGCCGCTGGTGCTCGCCTTCGTCCTCGGCTCGCTGCTCGAGAGCAACCTCCGCCGGTCGCTGCTGCTCTTCGACGGCGACCCGACGGGCTTCTTCACCCGCCCCATCTCCGGGGTGCTGCTCGTGGCGTTCCTCGTCGTGGTGCTGCTGCCGGTCCTCACCGCGGCGCGCCGTCGGCTGCGCCCCTCCGACGACCGGTCCGGTCGTCCCGACGTCAAGGAGCACGTGTGACCGTCCTCGTGGGGTACCTGCCGACCGCCGAGGGCGAGGCCGCCGTCGCCGCCGCCCTCGGCGAGGCCCGCCGGCGCGACGAGCCGCTCGTCCTGCTCAACACCCCGCGCGCCGGGGCGCCCGTCAGCGCCGACGCGGCCGACGACGCCGACCTCGCGCGGCTCGCCGCCGCGGCCGCCGAGGCCGGCGTGACGATGGAGGTGCGGCGCGCCGCCCACGAGGGCGACGCCGCGGAGGAGCTGCTGCGGGTGGCCGACGAGGTGGCGGCGTCCGTCGTCGTCATCGCGCTGCGCCGCCGGTCCCCCGTGGGGAAGCTGCTGCTCGGCAGCACGGCGCAGCGGGTCCTGCTCGGCTCGACGAGGCCCGTGCTCGCGGTGAAGCCGGGCGAGGTCTGAGCCGGCCGGGAGGCCGGCCGGCGGGACTCAGACCGCCGGCAGGTCCGCCGCCATGACGAGGGCGCCGTCGTCGTCGCGCACCTCGAGGCGGTCGGCCGCCTCGCGGAGGACGGGCGCGTTGAGGCGGCACTCCTGCACGTCCTCGGCGCCGACGAAGCCGCCCGAGGCGACCTCCGTACCGGTGGCGTCGAGCACGACGAGCTCGTAGCCCGCGCCCAGGTCGAGGCCCGTGACGTCGACGACGGTCTCGGTGCCCCAGGTGTGCGCGACGACGGACGCCTGCGCGTCGACGCCCTCGGGCTCGCCCCGCCACGTGACGGCCTCGACCGCGCCGAGGGTGCCGGGCGGGCCCTCCGGCGGGGCGTCGAGGACCGCGCCGACGCCGACGGCGCCGGCCGCGCCCAGCACGACGCCGACCGCCGCCACCGCGAGGAGGGTGGCCGTGCGCCGGGCCCGGGGGCGGGGCAACGCGCCCCGGCCGCGGCGGTCCGGGAGGGCCTCGTCGTCGTCGCGGCGGCCCGAGGTCGCCGCGAGGACCGAGGCCCGCAGCGCGGCGGGCGGCTCGACGGCGCTCCAGCCGGCGCCGGCGGCGGGCAGGGCGGCCGCGACACGCAGGAGCCCGGCCAGCTCGTCGGACGCCGTGGGGTCGGTGCGGAGGAGCTCCTCGAGCGCCTCCGCCTCGTCGGGCTCGAGGTCGCCGGTGGCCGCGGCGGCGAGGAGCGCCGAGCGCTCGTCGACGTCGTCCCGGTCGTGCGGGTCGTGCGCGTCGTCGTGCGGGTCACCGGCCACGGCGGCCACCTCCTCCCTGCGTCGTCGTGCTGCTGCGGTCGTGCGGTGCTGCGGTGCCGTCGTCGTCGTCCGCCGGCGGGTCGTCGAGCGCCCGCCGCAGCGCCCGGAGCGCGTGGAACATGCGCGTCCGCAGCGTCGCGACGGGGACGCCCGTCCGCGCCGCGAGGTCCGCGTAGGGCGTCCCGGCGAGGTGGACCTCGACCACCACCTCGCGGTGCGCGGCGGACAGGTCCCCCAGCGCGTCGAGCACGGTCAGGCGGTCGACGCTCGCGGCCGCCGGGTCGGCCCCCGGCGCGACGCCGTGGTCGGCGAGCGGGCCGTGGTCCGGGTCGGGGTCCGCGACGAGGCGCGGCCGCCGGGCGCGGGCCCGGTGGACGTCGACGACGACGTTGCGCGCGATGGCGAAGAGCCACGTGCGCACGGAGCCGCCCTCGGGGCCGTACCGCTCGCGCGAGCGCCAGGCCCGGACGAAGACCTCCTGGACGGCGTCCTCGGCGGCGGCCCGGTCGCCCAGGGCGGACGTGGCGAAGCCGAGGAGCTCGCCCGCGTGGGCGTCGAAGGCGGCGGCGACGTCGAGCCCGTCGCCGGCCGGCGGTGCGGGGGCACGGGACGCCGCGGCGTCGGGGACGTCGGCCGCGGGACGGGCCGCGCCGAGGCGCCAGGGCGAGGCCACGGCACCTCCGTCGTCGTCTCGGCCACGTCGGCGCCTCCTCCCGTGGGGACGGGCCCCCGGGCGGGGGTCGGGCGCGCCCAGCACCGTACGCGCCGGGGAGGAGTACGTCGGCGGGTGCGCCGACGTTCACGTCGGCTGGTGTGACGAGGGTCACAGCAGTGGTGGTCGCCCGGCGTGAACGCGGGGGCGGTGGGCGACGTACCCCCTCGTGCACGGCGGCCACCGAGGGCCGCCCCGTCGGAAGGTGCCCCATGGACGCACGGACGACCCGCCGCCTGGCCGCCACGGGTGGCTCTCTCGCCGCCCTCGCGCTGGCCGCCACCGCCACCGCCGTCCCGGCCTCCGCCACGCAGGTGGCCGAGCCGGACTCCTTCACCAGCGCGTTCGTGGTCGACGCGGTGGGGAGCAACGTCGTCGACGCCGAGGGCAACCCGGCCCCCGGCGACCCCGACGCGACGGGCGAGTTCATGTTCCGCGTCAACGCCGACGAGGACGTCATCTGCTACGACATCACGCTCGACGGTGTCGAGCCGCCCTACGAGAGCCCGGCCCGCACGGCCACGCACATCCACGCGGCCCCCGCCGGCGAGGGCGGCCCGCCCCGCATCGCCTTCCCGAACCCCGAGGGCGACGGCGACGTGCTGACGAGCAGCGGCTGCCTCCAGGGGCCGTTCACCACGGGCATCGAGGGCCCCGACGGGAACGACACGGGCGAGGGCTTCACGCTGGCCCAGCTCGAGGAGGACCCGGCGTCCTTCTCGGCCGACACCCACACCGCCGAGTACGTGCCGGGCGCCGTCCGCGGCCAGCTCGTGCGCGTCCCGGTCGGCGGCGCGGACACCGGCGCCGGTGCGGTGGCCGACGGCGGCAGCGCGGCGCTCGTGGCCGGCGGCGTCGCCGTCGCCGCGGCCGGTGCGGCCGGCGTCGTCCTCCTGCGGCGTCGGGGGGCGCAGCAGGGCTGACGCCGACCCACCCCTCCTCCCGACCTGCGACCTCCTCGGGCGCTCCCGTCACCGGGGAGCCCGACGAGGTCGCACGTCGGGGGGCAGGTGCGGGGGTGGCGCGGACGACGAGAGGGGGGCGACCGACCGGTCGCCCCCCTCTCGTCACCTCTGCGTCAGGGCAGGCGCAGCGTCTGCCCGACCTTGAGCGAGTGCGGCGTGGCCAGGCGGTCGCGGTTGACCTCGTAGACCTTCTGCCACGTCGTGCGGTTGGCCCGCGCGATCTTCGACAGGGTGTCGCCGCTGCGGACGACGTAGGTCTTGCCGGCGGCGGGCTTGACCGCCGTGCCGGCGACGAGCCGGATCTGCTGGCCGACCTTCAGCGAGTGCGGCGTGGCGAGGCGGTCGCGGTTGACCTCGTAGAGCTTCTGCCACGTGGTCCCGGTCGCGCGGCCGATGCTGGCGAGCGTGTCGCCGGCCTTGACCGTGTACGTGCCGCCCGCGGCGGGCGCGGGCGTCGTCGGCCGCACGGGCGCCGTGGTGCCGCCGGGGGGCGTGGGGGTCCCGGCCTTGTGCGCCTCGGTGAAGCCGAGCTTCTTCGTGCAGGCCGGCCACGCGCCCCAGCCCTGGCGGGCGAGGACCTTCTCGGCGATGGCGATCTGCTCCTCGCGCGTGGCGAGGTCGGCCCGGGAGGCGTAGGCGCCGCCGCCGAAGCTGGCCCAGGTGGGCTGGTAGAACTGCAGGCCGCCGTAGTAGCCGTTGCCGGTGTTGATGTCCCAGCGACCGCTGCTCTCGCACTGCGCGAGGCGGTCCCAGGTGGCGTCCGTCGCGGCGGCCGCGGACGACGCGGTGCCGAGCCCGACGAGGGGCGCGACGACGAGGGCGGCGACGGCGCCGAGGCCCACGGTGCGGGCACGACGGGGGGCGGCCGGTCGCGTGGCGGAGCGGGGAGAGCGCAGGGAACGGATGACGGGGCCTCTCGCGCACGCACCTCCCGCGACGTCGTCGCGGCTCCGCCCTGCGCTCGGTCAGGTGGACGACCGCCGGGCGGAGGGGCGCGGGCGGTCGCGTCGTCGGTCGGACCACGGCCGCCGTCTCGGCGTCCGGGCCCCGTCCGCCCCGGCACGTCCGTGCCGGGGACCGCGACGCCCCGGAGGGCGGCGGTGAGGACGCGCGCGACCGTAAGTCATGTCACAGGACGGTGACAAGACGTCCGGGTGGTCGAAAAGGGCTGCGCGGGAGCGGTTGTCGAATGACAACGGTGTTGTTCCGCAGGATCCCGCGGAAGGCGGGGCCGACGTCGTCGACGAGGCCCTCGTCCCACCAGCCCCGTCCGGCTCAGCCGTCCCACGCCTCGGGACGCCGCAGGGGTGGCCCGGACGAGCCCGGACCACCCCTGCGCGTGCGCCGTCGGCGCCGTCGGGCGCCTACAGGTCGACGCGGACCACCTGAGCCCCACCGGTCTCGCTGAGGACGTCGGTGCTCACCCACAGGTCGCCCCGCGAGGCCTCGACGGCCGCGGGCAGCGGGAGGTCGACGACCGTCTCGCCCGTCGTGCTGCCCGGTACGGCACGGACGACACGGCCGCCGAAGAGCTCGGTCGCGTAGACGCGGCCGCGCCCGTCGACGGCCACGCCGGTCGCGCCGAGCAGGCCGGTCAGCACGGTCGTCGTGCGGCCGCTGCCGTCGACCCGGACGACCGACCCGCGCGCCCCGAGGCTCGGGTCCTCGGGCCCGCCGGGCAGGAGGCTCACGTAGAGGCTGCCGTCGGGGCCCACCTCGACGTCCGTGGGCACGGGCTCGAACCAGTACTGCGACCCCACGACGCAGTCGGGCAGGCCGTTGCCGGCCGCGAGGTCCGCCGTCACCGTCGCCGGCTGGGCGGGCAGGACGGCGAGGGTCCGGGCCCGGCCCGTCGGCCCGACCTGGAGCAGCGCGTTGCCGCCGGCGTCGGCGACGACCGTCCGGTCGCCGCTGCGCGCCGCCGTCGCGTAGGGGTGGGAGTAGACCTCGCCGGTGTAGCGACCCGGGAACTCCTCGGGCAGCTGGTCGAGGCAGGAGGCCGCGAGGTCGCGGAAGCCGTACGTCGTCGCGCCGTCGGGGTTGGTCTCCCGCTCGTGGGCGGCGAGGTCGGCGAGGACGGTGACGCGCCCCCGCCGGTCCACGCGTTCGACCCGGGCGACGGCGTCCGGGCCCTGGCCCTCGCTGTGCGTGTAGACGGCACCCCCCTTGGAGGCGCCGGAGACGCCGGCCACCTCGGCGCCGGGCAGGGTCACGAGGTCGGCCCGGGTGCCGTCCGCGCCGACGCGGGTGAGCAGCCCGGCGAACGACTGGGCGACGACGACGTCGCCGTTGCCCTGGACGTCGAGCGAGAGCGGGCCGACGAGGCCCTCCGCGACGACGTGCACCTCCGGGGCGTCCGCGGCGGTGGCGGCGGCGGGCGTCCCGGCGAGCGCGGTGGCGAGCAGCGCGCCCGCCGCGACGGCCCGACGTCGTCGTGGCCGAGGGGTGCGGGAGCCGGTCGGGCCGGCGGTGGGGTCGGTGGCGCAGCAGTGCGCCGGGGTGGAGTGGTCCATGCGGTGCTCCTGGGCAGGAGGCCCGCACCCGCCGACCGGGCGCGGGGGCGGCGGGAGCGCCGTTGCTCCCGCTGCCGCGAATGGTCTACTCCGTCCGGCGGCCGGCTGTCACCCGTTCGGGTGCACACCTGCCGTGACCCGGGTCACAACAACGGCCGCAGCGGTCCCGTCTGCGGTTGCCGGGCCGAGCACCGGCGCCCAGCGTGAACCCATGAGCGCACTCACCCGTGGCCTCGCGGCCGGAGCCGTCGGCACGACCGTCCTCAACGCCGTCACCTACGCCGACATGCTCCTGCGCGGCCGCCCCGAGAGCGAGGCGCCGGGGCAGACGGTCGACGCGCTCGTCGACCGCCTCGGGACGGAGATCCCCGGCTCGCGGGCCGAGCGCGGGAACCGGCGGACGGCCCTGGGCGCGCTGTCGGGGACGGCCACGGGGCTGGCGGTCGGCGTCGTCACGAGCGTCCTGCACCGCCGGGGCTACCGGGTGCCCGGCCTCCTGGGCGGGGCGGCCACCGGGGCGCTCGCCATGGCGGCCACCGACGGCTCCATGGCCGCCCTCGGCGTCAGCGACCCGCGCGACTGGGCGGCCGGCGACTGGGTGGCCGACGCCGTCCCGCACCTCTCGTACGGCCTCGCGACGCACGCGACCGTCGAGGCGCTCTCCCCGCAGGCGGGCGACGTCCGGCGCACGCCTGCCTCCGCGGGGCTGGTCGGCCGCTCCTTCCTCCTCGGGCTCGCGACCGGCGGCCGCAGCTCGCTCGCCCTCGCGCCCGTCCTCACGGACGCCCGTCCCGACGGCGCCGGGACGGCCGCGAAGCTCGCGGCGGCCGCCGCCGTGGTGGGGGAGGTCGTCATGGACAAGCAGCCCGCGACCCCGGACCGCACCGCTCCCGGTCCGCTCGGCGGGCGGGTCGTCGGTGGCTTCGCCGGCGCGGCCACGCTCGCCGCGCGGGACGGCAGCGCCCCGACGGCGCCCGCCGCCGCCGGTGCGCTGGGGGCGCTGGCGTCGTCCTTCGGCGGGCTGGCCTGGCGCCGGTACGCCTCGAGCCGCCGCGGTCCCTTCGCGGGCGACCTGCCCGCGGCCCTCGTCGAGGACGGGGTGTCCGTGGTCCTCGCCCTCGTCGCCTGCCTGCCCGGGCGGCGCGGGCAGCGGGTGGCGGTCGTCGGCTGATGTGACGGCGGGTCGGGGCCGTCCTCGCCGACGGCCCCGACGCCGGCCTAGCGGTAGACGCGGACGGAGCGCACCTCGCCGGTGCCCGGCCGCAGCACGCCGGTCGAGAACCACACGTGCTTGCCGACGAGCTCGACGTCCCCGCCGTCGCCGCCCCAGTACAGGTCGGTGCCGACGGCGTCCGGCGTCGGGCGGTAGAAGGCCTTGACGTACCCCGTCTCCTGGCTGACGAAGACGCTGCCGTCGGGGCCGACCGCGATGCCCGTCGGTCCGTCGAGGTAGCGGACGACCGTCGTGACGACCGCCGGACCGGTCCCCGCCAGCACAGGGTCGACGTCCACCCGCACCACCGACCCGCGCTCGCCGCCGAAGCCGTCCAGCGGCCCGCCCGGCAGGAGGCTGACGTAGAGGTCCCCGCCCGGACCCACCTCGACGTCCGTGGGCACCGGCTCGACGGCGAAGGTGGCGCCCGCCGCGCAGGCGGGGATGCCGAGGTCGGCGAGGCGGTAGTCGTCCGCGGCCATGAGCTGGGGCGGGAGCGCGACGCTGGCCCGGACGCGCCCGCGCGCGTCGACGACGTGGACGGCGTTGCCGCCGGCGTCCGCGACGGCCAGCCGGCCGGCGCCGAGGTCCGCGGTCGCGTAGGGGTGGGAGTAGACCTCGCCGGGCTCGTCCACCGGGACGCCGTCGGGCACCTGGGCCGCGCACCCTTCGTCGAGGCCGAGCAAGCCGTAGCGGGCGTCGCCGTCGGGGTTGGTCGCGCGCTCGTGGGCGGCGAGGTCGACGACCGTCGTCGTCCGGCCCCGGCGGTCGGTGCGCTCGACGAGCGCGGTCGCGTCCGGGCCGAGCCCGGCGGACCGGGTGCTGACGAAGCCGTCGGCCGTGGCGGTGAGCCCGGCGACCTCCTCGCCGGGGCGGGACAGGACGTCGGTCCGCGCGCCGTGGTGGCCGATCCGCTCGACGGCGCCCTCGAAGGAACGGGTGGCGAGCAGGTCGCCGCCGCGCGTCGCGGCGATCGAGAGGGCGCCGCTGAGGTCGCGGGCGACGACCTCGTCGTCGGGGAGGTGGTCGGCGCTCGCGGTGACGGCGCTCGCGGGGAGCAGCGCGAGGGCGGCGACGCCGCCGGCGAGGGCGGTGCGACGGCGGCGCGACGGGGCGGGGGATCGGCGGATGGGGCGGGTGGTGACCACGGGGGCCTCCCTGGGGCGCAGGCCCGACCGTCGGGCGCGGCGTCCGGACGCTCGGTCGCGACCGGTGACACAGGGATAGCGGCTTGGTGGGGCGGGCGTACGGGGAACGGCGCAGGTCGACAGCCCCGGGCAGCACGGGCGGACGGGTGAGACAGCGTCCGGCGTCGGCTCAAGGTGACGGCCGCCGCTGCCGATGCACCGCCGAGGCGACGTGCAACCCGCTGCGTGGACCTCGTGCCCGAGGAGGACCGTCGTGCCCGCCATCCGCGCCCCCCGGCGCACCGCCGTCAGCCGCAACAACGTCACGGAGGTCGGACGCCCCGACGGACCCGCGCTGCTGCTCCTGCACGGCTTCGGCTCCGAGCAGGGCGCCTGGCAGGCGATGCTGCCCGCGCTCGCCGCCGAGCACCGGGTCGTCCTCGTCGACCACGTCGGTGCGGGCGGGTCGGACCTGTCCGCGTACGACCGGGAGAAGTACGGGTCCCTCGACGGCTACGTGGACGACCTGCTCGAGGTCTGCGAGGAGCTCGACCTGCGCGACGTCGTCGTCGTGGCCCACAGCATCAGCGCGATGATGGCGCTGCTCGCGTCCGTCCGTGAGCCCGAGCGGTTCTCGCGCCTCGTGCTCGTCGCGCCCTCGCCCTGCTACATCGACGACCCGGCCACGGGGTACGTCGGCGGGTTCTCGCGGGAGGACGTCGACGAGCTGCTCGAGTCCCTCGACGCGAACTACTCCGCCTGGGCCGCGACCATCGCGCCGATGGTCATGGGCAACCCCGGCACCCCCGAGCTCGGCGAGCGGCTGACGGGCAGCTTCCAGGCCACCGACCCGGACATCGCCCGGCACTTCGCCCGCGTGACCTTCCACTCCGACGTCCGGCACCTGCTCGCCCGCGTCACCGTGCCCGCGCTCGTCCTGCAGTGCGTCGACGACGTCCTCGCCCCGCCCGAGGTCGGGGACCACCTCCTCGCCCGGCTGGCGGGCAGCACCCTGGTCCACCTCGACGCGAGCGGGCACTGCCCGCACCTGTCCGCGCCCGCCGAGACCGCGGCGGCCGTCCTCGCGTACCTCGACCGATGACGACGACGCTCGAGCCCTCCGCCGACGCGTCCCCGGAGGGGCGCCCGCCGCGGGCCGACGAGGCGGACCGGCTCCGGGAGCTCTACGACGACGCCCCCTGCGGCTACCTCACGACGGCGGACGACGGCACCATCACCCGGGTCAACGCGACCTTCTGCGCCTGGGCCGGCTACACCGCGGAGGAGCTCCTCGGGACGCGCCTGCCGCGGCTGCTGCCCGTGGGCGACCGCATCCTCTGGAGCGCCTCCTGCCTGCCGCGGCTGCGGGCCACCGGTGCCGTGGCCGAGACGATGGTCGAGGTCATCGCCGCGGACCGCTCCCGCCGGGCGGTCCTGCTGTCGGCGACCCTCCGGCCGGCGGCCGACGGGGTGCCGGCCGAGATCCGCGTCATCGTCCTCGCCGCCCACGAGCGGCGCCGGCACGAGCGTGACCTCGTCGACGCGCTGCGCCGTGCCCAGGAAGCCGAGCGGCAGCGGGTCGCCGTCGAGGAGGAGATGCGGCAGCGGGCGCTGCGGGACGACCTCACGGGCCTGCCCAACCGCGCCGGCCTGCTGGCCCGACTCGCCGGTGCGCCGGAGGGCGGCCGGCCGGCGTCCGCCGGGACGGCGCTGCTCTTCGTCGGCCTCGACCACTTCAAGGCGGTCAACGACAGCCTCGGTCGGGAGGCCGGCGACGAGCTGCTCCGCGTCGTCGCGCAGCGCCTCACCGCGACCGTCCGCGCGGACGGCGTCGTCGCGCGCCTGTCCGGCGACGAGTTCGTCGTCGTGGCCGACGTCGGGGACGACGGCGCCGCGCGGGCGGTGGCCGAGCGGGTGCTCGACGTCGTCACGGCGCCCGTGCTCCTGCAGGACGTCGAGATCGTCGTCACGGCGAGCGTCGGGGTCGTCCGGGCCACGCCCGACGAGACGCCGGAGCGGCTGCTCCACCACGCCGACGTCGCGATGCACCGGGCGAAGGCACGCGGCCGCGCCCGTGTCGAGCTGCACGACCCGGACGTCGTCGACCCGGCCGTCGGACGTCTCCGGCTCATCGGCGAGCTGCGCCGCGGCATCGCCGAGGGCGAGCTGCGCGTGCACTACCAGCCCCGCATGGACCTGCGGGGCGACCGTGTGGCCGGCGTCGAGGCGCTCGTGCGGTGGCAGCACCCCGAGCGCGGGCTGCTCCAGCCCGGCGACTTCATCGACGTCGCCGAGGAGTCGGGCCTCGTGCGCCGCCTCGGGGCGTGGGTGCTGGACTCCGCCGTGGCCCAGGGGGCGGCGTGGGCGCGGACGGCGGGAGGCGGCCCGACGACGGAGATCGCCGTCAACCTCTCGACGCGCCAGCTCGGCGACCCGGACCTCGTGCCGCTCGTCGCCGAGGTGCTGGACCGGCACGGGCTCGACCCGGCGCTGCTCACGCTCGAGGTGACCGAGACGGCGCTCATGGAGGACCCGGACGCGGCCGCCGCGACGCTGCGGGCGCTCAAGGCGCTCGGCGTCACCCTCGCGGTCGACGACTTCGGCACCGGTTACGCGAGCCTCACGTACCTCCAGCGGTTCCCGCTCGACGAGCTGAAGATCGACCGGTCCTTCGTCGCGGGGCTCACCGAGAGCCGCGGTGACGCGGCCATCGTCGCCACGTGCGTCCACCTCGCGCACTCCCTCGGGCTGCGGGCCGTCGCGGAGGGCGTCGAGACGCCGGACCAGCGCCGCGCCCTCGAGGACCTCGACTGCGACATGGCGCAGGGCTACCACTACGCACGGCCGCTGCCCGTGGACGAGCTCGACCGGTGGTGCGCGGCGCGCTGACCGGTCCGTGAGACACGGGTCCCGCTCGACGGACGGACGCTCCTAGGGTCGAGGCAGGTCAAGAGCGCCAGCGACAAGCCCCGGCTCGCTGGCCGGCAACCCTCCTCCTGCGGCGGGGTGCCCCGGGTGAAGACCGGGCCGCCACCCGTCCGGGCGCGGCAAGCGCGGGCTCGCACGAGCCCCTCGCCGAGGAGACCCCTGTGCCCACCACCCCTCCCGCCGACCACCCCACGCCGTCGACCGGCCTCGACGAGGAGCCGGTGACGCACGGCGTCGCCGACGAGGCGCCCGCCGCCTGGTCCTTCGAGACCCGCCAGATCCACGCCGGCGCCGCGCCCGACCCGAGCACCGGCTCGCGGGCGCTGCTTATCCACCAGACGACGTCCTTCGCCTTCCGCGACACCGAGCAGGCGGCGAACCTCTTCGCGCTGGCCGAGCTCGGCAACATCTACACGCGCATCACCAACCCGACGACGGACGCCGTCGAGAAGCGCATCGCCGACCTCGACGGCGGCGTCGGCGCGCTGCTCGTCGCGTCGGGGCAGTCGGCGGAGACGCTGGCGATCCTCAACGTCGCCGAGGCGGGAGACCACGTCGTCGCGAGCCCCAGCCTCTACGGCGGCACGGTCAACCTGCTCCGCTACACGCTGCCCAAGCTCGGCGTCACGACGACGTTCGTCGAGGACCCCGACGACCTTGACTCCTGGCGCGCCGCGGTGCGCCCCAACACGAAGGTCTTCTACGGGGAGGCCATCCCCAACCCGCGCGGCGACGTCCTCGACGTCGAGGGCGTGGCCGGCGTCGCTCACGAGGTGGGCGTGCCGCTCGTCGTCGACGCGACGGTGGCGACGCCGTACCTCCTGCGGCCGCTGGAGTGGGGCGCGGACGTCGTCGTGCACTCGGCGACGAAGTACCTCGGCGGCCACGGGACGGCGATCGGCGGGGTCGTCGTCGACGGCGGGACCTTCGACTACGCGCAGCACCCGGACCGCTTCCCGGGCTTCAACCAGCCGGACGAGAGCTACCACGGGCTCGTCTACGCGCGGGACCTCGGCGTCGGCAGCGCGCTGGGCGCGAACCTCGCATACATCCTCAAGATGAGGGTGCAGCTGCTGCGCGACCTCGGGCCGGCGATCTCGCCGTTCAACGCCTTCCTCCTCGGGCAGGGCATCGAGACGCTGAGCCTGCGGGTGGAGCGGCACGTGGCCAATGCGCAGGCGGTCGCCGAGTGGCTGGAGCAGCGGCCGGAGGTCGAGCGGGTCCAGTACGCGGGCCTGCCGTCCAGCCCGTGGCACGCGCGGCAGCAGAAGTACGCGCCGCGGGGCGCCGGCGGCGTCCTCGCCTTCGAGCTGCGCGGGGGCCTGGAGGCGGGGCGACGCTTCGTCGACGCGCTGACGCTCCACAGCCACGTGGCCAACATCGGGGACGTGCGCAGCCTCGTCATCCACCCGGCGTCGACGACGCACAGCCAGCTGGCGCCCGAGGACCAGGTCAAGGCGGGCGTGACGCCGGGGCTCGTGCGGCTGTCCGTGGGGCTGGAGCACCTCGACGACATCCGGGCGGACCTCGAGCGCGGGTTCTCCGCGGTCTGAGGTCGAGGTGGCTGCACGACGACGCGGTAGAGCGCGTCCTCGTGCAGCCACCTGCCCGGCTCAGGCGTCGACGCCGCGCATCCGCTCCGCGGCCCGCTGGCGGCGCGGCGGGACGGGGGCCGAGCGGGTCGCCGCGGCGAGCCCGTGGTCGGGCATCGAGACGTAGACGGACTCCGCACGGCCCGGGCCGACGAGGTAGGTCTCGTGGAAGATGCCGGCCGCGTCGCCGCCGCGGCGGGCCTGCTGGTTGAAGGCGCGCCAGGCGGGGAGGTGCTCGGCGTCACCCGCAGAGGCGTAGGCCTGCAGCAGGTCCCAGCTGCGCCAGTACTGCAGGAGCATGAAGGTGCGCCCGGACCAGTAGGTGCGGGCGTGGAGCAGGCCCAGCTCGGGGCGGCCCAGCTCGGCGAGCATGAGCGGCATCGCCCGGAAGACCGGCAGCCACTGCCGCGGGCTGCGGAGCCGGTTGATGCGCATGCCGATGACGAAGACGACGACGTCCTGCCCGTCGAGGTCGGCGGTGCGGCGTCCTGCGTGGACCGTGGTGCCCATGGCTCCCCCTGCGGTGGTGCTGACCGGCCGAGGTCGTCGGCGTCGATGTGGACGCCGTCAACATAGGACTACGGTGTGGACGCTGTCCACATGTGGCGCGGGGTCGCGCCGCCCGACGTCGGGAGGGGCCCTGGAGCGCGCGACCTACCACCACGGCGACCTGCGGAACGCCCTCGTGGCGGCGGCCTCGACGGCGGTCCGCGCCGCAGGGCCCACCGGGCTGTCGGTGCGCGAGGTGGCACGCGAGGTCGGCGTCAGCCCCAACGCGGCCTACCGCCACTTCGCGGGGAAGGCCGAGCTGCTGGCGACGGTCGCCGAGCACGCGCGCGGCGCGATGGGCGTCGCGATGGCGGAGCGGCTGGCGGCGGTGCCGGCGTCCGGTGACGCCGTGGCCCTGGCGCGGGCGCGCCTCGTCGCTGTCGGGCGCGGGTACGTCGAGTACGCCGTCGCCGAGCCGGGGCTCTTCCACGTCGTCTTCAACGGGCCGCCGACCACGGGCGGCCCGCCGGGCTGCGTGGGCGGGCCGGACCCCTGGTCGATGCTGCAGGACCGGCTCGACGAGCTCGACGCCGCCGGCGGGCTCGGCGTGCGGGGGCGCGCGGGGGCGGACCTCGCCGCGTGGGCGGCCGTGCACGGGCTGGCCGAGCTGCTCGTCGGGGTCCTGGCCGGGCTCGACCCGGACGAGCGGGAGCAGGCGCTGGTCCGGACCCTCGCGACGGTGGGAGCGGGGCTGGCGGGCTGACCCGGCGAGACCGACGAACGGCCGGTTCCCGGGCCCGGGAACCGGTCGTTCGTCGGTCTCGAGCGGTCGAGGCCGTGGCCCCCACCCGCCGCCGGACGCCGTCGGGGGCGGCTGCGAGCATCCGCGCGTGAGCCCTGCGACGACGCCCGTGCCACCGCCCGAGCCGCTCGGCTCCACCGCCGCCTACGCCGACCCGCGAGCGACGTGCGACGTCGTCATGCGCGGCGGCGTGACGAGCGGCGTCGTCTACCCGTGGGCCGTCTGCGAGATCGCGCGCGAGCACCGGCTGGTCCAGGTGGGCGGGACGTCGGCGGGCGCCGTCGCCGCGGCGGTGTCGGCGGCGGCGGAGCTGGGGCGCGACGGCGGGGCCACCGGACGGGGCGGGTTCGCCGTCCTCGCACGGCTGCCCGGCGACCTCGCGACGCCGACCGCCCGGCGCGGGCGCCGTCCCTCTGGCTCCCGGCTCTCCGACCTCTTCGTGCCGACCCGGGCGACGATGCCGCTGCTCGACCTCGTGCTGGCCGTGCTCGCGGCGCGGGACGGCGGCTCGTGGCCGCGGGCGGTGCTGACCGGCGTCGCCGCGGCGGGGCGGGCGCCCGGCGGCTGGTGGAGGGTCGCGGTGGGCGCGGTGCCGGGGGTGCTGCTGCTCGCGGCGGCCGTCTCGGCGTTCCCGGCGCTGGGGTGGGTCGTGGCGGGGCTGCTCGGGCTGCTGCTGACGGTGGTCGGCGTCGTGCTCGGCGCGGCGTGGGTGCACCTGCGGGCGGCGCAGGTCGCCGTGCCGGACAACCTCTTCGGCGTCTGCACGGGCATGCCCGCGGACGGCACGGCGGACGACGGCACGGCGCTGACGCCGTGGGTCACCGACCTCCTCGACGAGGCCGCGGGCCTGCCCGACGGCGCCGGCCCGCTGACCTTCGGCCACCTGTGGGCCGGTCCCGGTGCCACGCCGTTGACCGGGCTCGACGAGGCGCCCGCCGGCGCGGCGGTCCGGCTGCAGGTCGTCACGACGTCGCTGACGCACGGGCGGCCGGTGCGGCTGCCGCTCGACCCGCGGCGCCCGGGCGTGCCGCCGGTCTACGCCGACCCGGCCGAGCTCCGGCGGCTGCTGCCCGAGCGCGTCGTCGCGTGGGTCGAGGCGCACCCGCCGCCCCTGCCCGCCGACCCGGCGGAGCGCCTGGCGCGGCGCGTGCGCGACGCGCAGCTGCGGCCGCTCGTACCGCTGCCGGCGGCGTCGGACTGGCCCGTCGTCCTCGCGGTGCGGGCGAGCCTCAGCTTCCCGCTGCTCCTGTCGGCGGTGCCCTTCCGGACGGTCGACGTCCTCGCGTCGGCGGACGCCGCGCGGCGGGTGGCGGCGGTGGTGGGCGAGGTGCTGGCGGGCGACGTCCTGCCGTCGCCCGGGCCGGCGGCCGACGGACGCAGCGGGCCCGACGACGCCGCGCTGGCCGCCGTCCTCGCGCGGGTGGCCGGCGCGGCGCCGACGACCCGCCGGGTCTGGACGAGCGACGGCGGGGTCACGAGCAACTTCCCCATCCACTTCTTCGACACGGCGGCGCCCGTCCGGCCGACCTTCGGCGTCACGCTCCGGCCGGCGCGGCAGGGCGGCGCGCCCGCCGACCCGCTCGACCCGGGCGGGCCCGGGCCGCTCGACGACGCGCTGCCGCCCGTCCGGTACCCGCTCGCAGGGACGAGCACGTGGCACTTCGGGCGGGCGGTGCTCGGGGCGCTGCAGGACGGCTCGGACGTCGCCCAGCTGCCGCTGCCGGGCTTCCGCGACCGGATCGCGCAGGTCGACGTCGACCCGGGCGACGGTGGGTGGGACGTGCGGATGCCGCCGGCGGCCATCGCGCGGCTCGCGTCGCGGGGCCGGGCGGCCGGCGTCGCGCTGCGGGAGCGCTTCGCCGAGGCGGACGCCGAGGGCTGGACCGGCTGGGAGCGCCACCGGTGGACGCGGCTGCGGGCCAACCTGCCGCTGCTCGAGCAGGCGGCGGGCGAGGTGACGGCGGCGCTGCGTCCGGGGACGGCCCGGCCGGGGGAGCGCGACCTGCGCGACCTCCTGCGCCTGCCGACGGGCGAGCAGCCCGGGTACGCGTGGGTGTCGGACGACCAGCGGCGCCGCGCGCTCGCGGCGGTCGGGGCGCTGCTCGAGGCGGCGCCGGGGGAGACGCCGCCCGCGGAGCAGCTCGACGCCGGGGCGCCGCAGCCGCCGCTGGCGCTGCGGTACGTGGCGCGCGACAGCACCTGACGGCGAGGAGCGGCCGCCCCTCGTCGCGGACGAGCGCGACGAGGGGCTGCCGCTGCGGCCGGCCGGGGGTCACCAGCGGTAGTCGAGGAACTTCCCGTCGAAGGTGACGACGACGCGGTCGCCGTCCGGGTGCGCCCGGCGGGCGATGTCCACCTGGAAGTTGATGGCGCTCATGATCCCGTCGCCGAACTCCTCGTGGATCAGCGCCTTGAGGGCCGGACCGTAGACGGCCAGGGCCTCGTTGAAGCGGTAGATCGTCGGGTCCTGCAGCAGCGTCGGGTCGATCGAGCGGGACGGCTGCTGCTGCAGGCTCTCGCCGACGTCGTCGCCGAGGTCGAGGACCTCGCACGCCGCGCTCGCCTGCGCCGCGGTCATGGGGTGCTGGCCGAGCAGCGCGGCCGTCGTCCACACGAGGGGCGCGTCGACCGCCTCGGCGACCTTCGTCCACGTCAGGCCCTTGCGGGACATCTGCGTGCGGACGAGGGCGGCGGCGTCGGGGCGGCTCATGATCGGGTCCATCGGGGCGTGCTCCTCCGGTGAGGGTGCGGGCCGGCGTCGGCCCGGTGGTGAGGGGCGGACGGGTCAGCGGGCGAGGGCGCCGGCCTGCGCGGGGACGACCTGGTCGTCCCCGGCCCGGCGGGCCGCCTCGAGGCGCTCGAGCTCCACGGCGCGGCGGCTGCGGCCGGTGCGGGCGTGGGTGGCGTAGAGGACGAGCCCCACGAAGAGCAGCCCGCCGACGAGGTTGCCCACGACCGTGGGGATCTCGTTCCACACGAGGTAGTCACCCAGGGAGAAGCCGCCGCCCATCATGAGCCCGGCCGGGAAGAGGAACATGTTGACGACCGAGTGCTCGAAGCCCATGTAGAAGAACACGATGATGGGCAGCCACATCGCCATGATCTTCCCCGAGGTGCTCGTCGACATCATCGCGGCGACGACGCCGGTGGAGACCATCCAGTTGCAGAGGACGCCGCGCAGGAACAGCGTGAGCATCCCGGCGGCGCCGTACTCGGCGTAGCCGAGGGTCCGGGCGTGGCCGATCTCGCCGAGCCGCGCGCCGACGTCCGTGGGCGGCGTCTGGAACGCGTAGGTCATGATCACGGACATCATGAGGGCGACCGTGACGGCGCCCCCGAGGTTGCCGAGGAAGACCAGGCCCCAGTTCCGGAGCATCGACCGGACGGTGACGCCCGGTCGTCGGTCCAGCAGGGCGAGCGGGACGAGCGTGAAGACGCCCGTGAGCAGGTCGAAGCCCATGAGGTAGAGCAGGACGAAGCCGACGGGGAAGAGCAGGGCGCCGACGAGGGCGTTGCCCGTCTGCACCGTCACGGTCACCGCGAAGGCGGCGGCGAGGGCGAGGATCGCGCCGGCCATGTAGGCCCGGATGATCGTGTCGCGGGTGCTCATGAGCACCTTCGAGTGGCCGGCGTCGATCATCTTCTGGACGAAGTCGGGCGGGCTGACGTACGTCATGGCGAGCTCCTGCGTGGCCCCGGGAGGTGCGGTCGTGCAGGAGCGTGGTGCGCGCGCGCCGCCCCGTGGTTTCCGCCGTGTGACGCCGGGGACGCGCTTTCCTCACAGCACCTCTCGGGGCCTGTGAGGTCGTGACGTCAGCCGACCGGGGGCTGCGGCGTCGTCGTGCGTCGGGTGACGAGGTGCTCGAGCAGGAGCAGACCGAGGACGACGGCGACCCCCGCCGCGACGAGGCCGAGGACGGGCAGCGCGTCGCCCGCGGGGCCGAGGAGGTCGCGGGTGTCGGTCTGCCACGGCCAGAGGGCGCGCAGCGAGCCGACCATGAGGCCGGTCATGACGGCGAGCGTCACGGCGCGGTGCGCGTGCAGCAGGTGCCGCAGCAGCCGGACGAAGAGGGCGAGCCCCACCGTGGCGCCGAGGGCGAAGGCGGCGAGGTAGGCGACGTCGCGCTCGTTGACCGCCGTGAGCGTCGGTGCGTAGAGCCCCACCGTCGCGAGGAGGAAGGAGCCGGAGACGCCCGGCATGACGAGCGCGCAGATGGCGACGGCCGCCGCGGCCGCCACGACCGGCAGCGACGGGTCGGCCGCCGTGGCGGGCGGGATGCCGGTGAGGACGGTCGCGGTGACGGCGGCAGCGGCGGCGAGGAGGCCGAGGCGCGGCGTCCACCGGCGGCCGACCATCGACACGGGCACGACGAGCGACGCGAGCACGAGGCCGAGGAAGACGGCCCGCGAGCCGACGGGGTGGTCGTCGAGGAGGGGCTCGACGAGCCGCGCGCCCACGAGCACCGCGACGACGTTGCCGAGCAGCAGCGGGACGACGACCTTCCACGAGCCGCGGGCGATCTCCGCACGGGCGCCCGCGACGTCGCCGATCACGAGCCGGCGGGCGGCCGTGACCGTGTGGTGCGCGGTGTCGATGAGCCGCTCGTAGACCCCGAGGACGAGAGCGACGGTGCCGCCGCTGACGCCGGGGACCACCTCCGCGGTCCCCATGAGGAGCCCTCGTCCGACGTCCATCGGGACCCGGGTGCTCGACGTCGGCGGAGGGGCGACAGGTGCAGGCATCGCCTCCACGGTACGGGCGCCGGGCGGCCGCTCCTGACGAGCCGGATGCCGCTCGCCGCGCCCGCGCGCGACGACGGGCGGCCGTTCTGCCCCCGTCGCGCACGCGGCGGAGCATGCTCCTCGCCATGGCGACCATCACCGTGCAGGACGTCGACGACGCCGGCCTCGCCGACTGGCGGCTCCTCGCCAACGGCCTCCACGCCCGCTTCCGCACCGGCGACATGCCGACCGGGGCCCGCTTCGTCGCGGCCGTCGCCGACGCCGCCGAGGAGCTCGACCACCACCCCGACGTCGACCTGCGGCCCAGCCACGTCGACCTCGCGCTCGTCAGCCACGACGTCGGCCGCGTCACCCGCCGCGACCTGCGCCTCGCCCGCCGCGTGAGCGACATCGCGGCGGGCCTGGGCCTCACGGCGCAGCCCGAGGTGCTGGCGCAGCTGGAGGTAGCCCTCGACACGGCCGACCTCGCCGCCGTCGGCCCGGTGTGGGCGGCGCTGCTGACGGGCGACGCCGGCGCGTTGGACGGCGACGACGTCGTCGACCGCCGCGGCCGCGTGCCGCTGCTGTGGTTCCAGGGCACCGACGCCCACGAGACGCCACGTCAGCGCTTCCACCTCGACGTGTGGGTGCCGCACGACGTCGCGCAGGAGCGGGTCGACGCCGCGGTGGCGGCGGGGGCGACCGTCGTCGACGCCTCACACGCGCCGTCGTTCGTCGTGCTGGCGGACCCGGAGGGCAACCGGGTGTGCGTGTGCACGGCGCTGGACCGGTGACCGCGGAGGACGGAACGACGGCGGCACCTGATCGCCAGGTCGGCCTCGCTCTTCCGCGATGGCTCTGGGGTCTCGGCATGCTGTCGCTCTGCGCCGCCACCGCCCTCGTCGTCGGAGGCCTCGGCAGCCACAAGGTGCCCTTCGTCATCGGCGGCGTCGTGCCCCGTCTGTGGTGGGCGTTCCTTTTTCTGCATGTCACCGGCTTCGTCCTGCTCTGCTGCGCGCCGTTCGCGAGGTGGCATCAGGAGGAAGCCGACCCGTCGCTACGGCGTAGCCCTGGAGACGCCGTCCTCGTCGCCGTGGCGACGGTGCCCGTCTACCTCGTGTCACTGGCGGCGGTCGGGGCCGGGCTACTCCTCGCGACCATCTCGAGCTACTCGGTCCTGGCACCGGCGAGCGACGGCGGCTGCCGTGTCGTCGTCCGAGAAGGCTCGCTACTGCTGCTGGCCGCCGGTGAGGTCTACCTGCTGTCCGCTGGTGAGGTAAGAGGTCGCGAGGTGAGCTCCTACTGGGCTGACGACGGCTACATGCCCTTCTCCGGTGGTACGTACACCCTGCGATGGGACGGCGAGACGGCACTGCTCGACGTCCGCGGCGTTTCTGGGCAGGAGGTCTCCTACGAGTCGGTGCCGCTGCACTGCGGACGGTCGAGCCTTGACGGCTGATTGGGGTGAGTGGCGCTAATCGCCGGCATTCCACTCGTCGGCGAGTCCGGGCGGCACGTAGTCCGCGACTCGTCCGCCACTGCTGCGATGGCGTCACGGTTTCGGCCGTTACACCTCGCTTCCGAGGGCCGTGGCGACGTTGGCGTGGTGTGCGGCGCTCACACGTCCTGTTCGACCTCAAAATCGTGCGTACGGCGCGAGCAGGGACGTAGCGTCGGCAGATCGACTTCTGACGACCACGGGGGTGCCGTCCGTGTCCCGCTTCAACCCGCCGCCGAACTGGCCGCCGCCACCTGAGGGATGGACCCCTCCTCCTGGTTGGCGGCCCGACCCGACCTGGCCGGAACCGCCGCAGGGTTGGGTGCTGTTCGTCGACGACGATTCGCGACGTGCCGACCACCGCCCCGGGGCTGCCACAGGCGGCGCTGTCGTCGACGGCGCTACACGACCGGTTGCGGTCACGCCGCCGGACGAAAAGACGGTGAAGGCGCCGACGCACGAGGCGAAAGTCGGGATCTTTGGCGCCCGCAAGCAGGCCCGGTCGCTGCTCGAAGAACGGGCGGCGTTGCAAGCGGACGTGGAGAGGTTGAGGGGCGACCTCCGGCGTCTCGGTGTCCTCGAGGTCGTGGACCTCGAGCGCCGACGCGACGCGTTGGCCCGTGAAATAGTGGAGCAGGAGCGGCGCCAGCGGGACGCTGTCGCCGCTCACCAGGCTGAGTTGGACGCTGCTACGACGGCAGCTCGCGCGACCTCCGACGAGCGGCTCGCCGACGTCAGACGACAGCTCGACGAGGCTGAGACTCGCCTGGCGGGGGCACGAGAGCAGGTGGTCGTCACCGAGGACCTCGCCGTCCTGCAGGAGGCGGGTGTCTACACCTACCGCCACCCGCTCACGGATGCCGTCGGCTACCGCAGCGAGCTGGCGAGGGTGTCGGACAGCATCAAAGCGATGACCCGCAAGGACGGCGGCGCCATCACGGCCGCCACCGGGTGGACGGTCAACGGTTCCGCCGCCCAGGGGCGGGCCATGGTGAGGGACTTCTCGAAATTGATGCTGCGTGCCTACAACGCTGAGGCGGACGTGCAGGTCCGCAATCTGAAGCCGTACAAGTTGGAGAGCTCGACCGCCCGCCTCGAGAAGGTGGTCGCCACCATCGAGCGCCTCGGCAAGACCATGGACATCCGCATCGCTCCCGCCTACCACCGTCTCCGGCTCAAGGAGCTCGCGCTGACGGCGGACTACATGGAGAAGCTCGCGGAGGAGAAGGCGCGCGAGCGCGAGGAGAAGGAGCGTCTGCGCGAGGAGCGGAAGGTCGAGCAGGAGATCGAGCGCGAGCGCCTCCGTCTGCAGAAGGAGAGACAGCACTACGCCAACGCCCTGGCGTCCCTCGAGGCGAGCGGCGACTTGGACGGCGTCGCACGCCTGCGAGAGCAGGTCGATGACCTTGACAAGGCCATCGCCGACGTCGACTACCGGGCGGCTAATGTCCGTGCGGGTTACGTGTACGTCATCTCAAATCTCGGCGCCTTCGGGCCAGGCATGGTCAAGGTTGGCATGACGCGCCGCCTCGAGCCGATGGATCGCGTCCGCGAGTTGTCTGATGCCTCGGTGCCCTTCAACTTCGACGTGCATGCGCTCTTCTTTGCCGAAGATGCCGTCGGTATCGAGGCCGCCATGCACAAGCGCTTGGGTGACCGACGCGTCAACCGCGTCAACCACCGACGTGAGTTCTTCTACGCAACGCCGGCAGAGGCGAGGGAGCACCTGGCTGCTCTCAGCGGCGACCTTCTGCAGTACGAGGAGCTCGCTGAGGCGCTTGAGTACCGGCAGAGTCACCGTGATTCTTCCGGCGGTGCAACGGTGATGCCTTCGAGTCCGGCGTGAGCGACGCCCTATCCGACACGTTGGCGTTGTTCGGCGCCTGCGCGTCGACGGCGCCTTGCGCGTCGACGGCGCCTTGCGCGTCGTCGGCAAGTACGCCGTGGCGCTGGCGAAGCGGGTCGGCGTCCACGTCGTCGCGACGGTCAGCCCTCGCAGCCGGGACGCCGTACTCGCGGCGGGCGCGGACGAGGTCGTCGACCGCACCACGGCGGACCTCCTCGAGGCCGTCGCCGAGCCCGTCGACGTCCTGCTCAACCTCGCGCCCGTCGAGCCCGAGCGCTTCGCCGAGCTGGTGGCGCTCGTCCGCAACGGCGGGAAGGTCGTCAGCACGACGGCGTTCATGGCCACCCCCGACGACGCCGCCCGCGGCGTCACCGCGGCCACCGTCTTCGTCCTGCCCGACCGCGACCGCCTCGCCGAGCTCGTCCGCCTCGTCGACGCCGGCGAGCTCACCGTCGAGGTCACGCGCCGCATCCCGCTCGACGAGCTAGCCGCGCTCCACGCCGAGGGCGCCGCGGGGCGGATCGCCGGCAAGGTCGTCGTCCTGCCGGGGTGAGGCGGGAGCATCCGCCGTGGCGCTAGGGGGCTTGCTCCGGTGCCGCGTCCAGCGGGTCGAGCGGCTCGCGCGACATGGTTCCGCTCCGGTGCTGCCAGCCGCGGAACGCCGCGGCGGTCAGGGTGACCCACACCGCTCCCAGCGCCCAGCCCGCGAGCACGTCGCTGACGAAGTGGACACCGAGCGCCAGGCGGCTCACCCCGACGGCCAGGACGACGAGCACGGCGAGCGCGACGACCCAGGGCCGCGCGCGACGTCGCACGGAGGGCAGGACGACGAGGGCCACGACCGTCACCGCGACGAGCGAGCCCAGGGAGTGCCCGCTGGGGAAGCTGGCGCTGGAGGGCAGCGGCACCACGGGGGCGTCGAGGGCTGGTCGAGCCCGGTCGACGAGCGCCTTCGTGAGCGGTACGAGGACGGCGACGCCGAGGCCGGTGGCCGCGGTGAAGACGGCGAGACGCCGCTGCCCGCGGACGAGGAGGACCACCGTGAGCACGACGAACACCACGACGAGGGTCGACGTGTTGCCGAGGGTGGTGATCGCCCGCAGCACCGCGACGGCGGCCGGCGACCCGCTGACGAGGGCGTTGAGGTCCTCGGCGACGCCGTCGTCCAGCTCCTGCAGCGGCGCCCACGAGCGTCGGACCAGCAGCCACAGGAGCAGGAAGGCCGCGGCTCCGAGGGCGAGCGTGGCGACGCTCAGCAGCGCGCGGGCGCCGAAGCGGGCGACGCCCGCCGTGTCCGCAGGTGTGCCGGACCGGTCGTCGGTGGGGTGAGGACGCACCCTGCGTCTCTACCCCACCGGGCCCGGCGTCGCGCGCGCTGCCGGCGTCAGCGACCCCGCCGGGGCCCAGGAGGTGGCAGCCCCTCGTCGCGCAAGAGCACGACGAGGGACTGCCACCTCGGCGGTCAGCGGCCCCGCGGCGCGAGGACGTCGACGGCGTCGATCTCCGCGAACCAGCTGACGCGGGTGAGCGTCACGGTGTTCCAGCCCTGCGCGAGCGTCACGTCGTGCTCGATGGTCTGCCAGTTGCCCCACCGGGTGTGGGGGTAGGTGACGAGGCCGGCGTCGGCGCCGCCGACGCTGATCCGGTGCGTGGCCTCCAGCGAGTACCCGCCGCGCTCCGAGCCGTTGGCGAAGCGGATGCCGAGGGTCGCCCGGCCCGCTCGCTCGGCGTAGATCTGCACCGCGACCGAGCTGTCGGCGAAGTCGAGGCCGCCGACCTTGGCCCCGGCGGAGGCGCCGGCGTCCCCGACGACGCGGGCGTTGGTGACGACGCCGGCCTCGGCCTCGTAGCGCGTCGCCGCGGCGGGGCTCTCCGGGTAGACGGGGACGGCCGGCTCGAGGCGCCGGTCGTCGACGTAGAGGGCGTCCAGCTCGGCGAAGTACGTGGCCTTCGTCAGCGTCACCGTGTTCCAGCCGGCCTGGAGCTTCACCCGGGCCTCGGCGCGCTGCCAGTTGCCCCAGCCGGTGTGCCGGAACGTCACCGTGCCGGCGTCCCGGCCGTTGACCGTCAGCGTGTCGGTGGCGAGCACGCGCCGGTCGCCGTCGGTGGACCCGTTGGCGTACCGGATGCCGAGGGTGGCGCGGGCGGCCGTGTCGCTGTGCACCCGCACGGTCACGGAGCTGTCCGCGAAGTCGAGCCCGCCGACCTTCTCGCCGCCCGAGGCGCTGGCGTCGCCGACGACGCGGGCGTTCGTGACGGTGCCGTCCTCGAGCTCGTAGCGGTCGGCCGCGGCGGTGACGACCGGGACGCCGTCCTCCCACTCCAGCGGGCTCGCGTACATGCCGCGGTAGCTGAAGGCCGGGTCCCACCCGTGGAAGACGATCGCCGTGCCGCCGTCGCGCGTCGTGATGACGTCCTGGCCGCCGGAGCCGCGGACGTCGCCCGCGAACATCTCCGAGGTCATCAGCTCGGTGCCGGCCTTCGTGTACGGGCCGGTGATGCTCGTCGCCGTCGCGTAGGACGTCCGGTAGTTGCCGCCCGCGAAGTCGTTGGCGGAGTAGAAGAGGTAGTAGGTGCCGTCGTGCTTCGCCAGCGTCGGCGCCTCGACGACCGCGCCCTCCCACGGCAGGTCGTTGTCGATCAGCTCGGTGGCCGGGCCGGTGAACGTGGTCCCGTCGGGCGACATCGGCTGGACGAAGAGCGTCGCCGGCTTGCTGCAGCAGTTGCCGTCGGCCTTCCACAGCAGCCAGAGCTGCCCGTCCTCGACGAAGGTCCCGGCGTCGATCGCGCCGCCGAGGTCCGGCGGGGTCTGCGCCGTCGGGCAGACGAGCGGGTCGTCGCCGACGGGCACGAAGGGGCCGCCGGGCGACGTCGACGTCGACACCCCGATGCACTGGCGCTGGGACTGCTCGTCGCGGGCCGTGTAGTAGAGCGCGTAGCCGCCGTCCACGGCGGCGACCTCGGGCGCCCAGACGCACCGGTCGGTCGCACCGCCGGGGGCGAAGCTGCACTCGCCCACCCAGTCGCCGAGCACCGGCGCGACGTCCGGCTGCTCGGTCCACGTGCGGAGGTTCCGCGACGTGCGGTGCTGGACGTTCTGGCCCCCGGAGTTCGTCGCGTAGGCGTGGTAGACGCCGTCGACGAGCAGGAGGTCGGGGTCGGCGAAGTTGGCGTCGACCACCGGCTGGACGGTGCGGGACGCGGTCAGGGACGAGCGCGCGTCGGCGGCGGAGGCCGACGGTGCGGCGGTGGTGGGGGTGGCGCCCAGGAGGGCGAGGGCGAGCAAGGCGCCCCCGAGCCCGGTGAGCAGGCGGCGCGGGTGGGATGACACAGGTGGGTCCTCTCGACTTCGTCGTCTGAGTTGTCCACATCCTTGGCCGGTGCCCGGTCTGCGTCAACGAGTCCGCCCTCGCGACGGCGGGCCGCCCCGGCGGCCCCGACCTAGCCTGGGCCGGTGCCGGAGCTGCCCGAGGTCGAGCTCGCCCGATCCACCATCGAGGAGGCGGGGCTCGGGCGGACCATCGCCGACGTCGACGACGCCGACGACTGGGTCTGCCGCCCGCACCTGCCGGGCGAGATCCGCGAGGTGCTCGTCGGGCGCCGGCTGACCGCCGCGCACCGGCGGGGCAAGACGATGTGGTGCGACCTCAGCGGCGACGGCGACCGCCGCCTGGGCCTCCACCTCGGCATGAGCGGCCGCATCATCGTCAGGACCAACGACGGCGGCACCGTCCACGGCGGGGACCCCGTCCGCGGTGTCGACGGCACGGACGAGTCGGTGGCCAAGCCCGAGTGGTACCGCTTCACGCTCGCCTTCGAGGACGGCGGCAGCCTCCGGCTCTTCGACAAGCGGCGGCTGGGGCGGGTGCGCCTCGACCCGGACCTCGGCGACGTCGGGCCGGACGCCGGGGAGATCGGCGTGAAGGAGTTCCGCGAGCGCGTCGGCCGCGGGACGGCGCCGCTCAAGGCGCGGCTGCTCGACCAGTCGACGCTGGCCGGCGTCGGCAACCTCCTCGCCGACGAGATCCTGTGGCAGGCGCGGGAAGACCCGCACCGCCCCGCCGGGGAGCTCACGGCGGACGAGCTGACCGCCCTCCACAAGACTCTCCGGACGGCGACCCGGGCGGCCATCCGCCACGGCGGCGTCCACACCGGCGAGGTCATCGGCTCCCGGCACAAGGGCGGGCACTGCCCGCGGTGCGGCGCCGACATGGCGACCGGTCAGGTCGGCGGCCGGACGACGTGGTGGTGCACGGCCGAGCAGCAGCGGCCGCGCTGACGCGCTGGGCGGCGGCCCCTCGCCGCGGTGCAGGACGAGGGGCCGCCGCCGCGCTCAGCCCTCGCGGCGCGGGTCCGCGAGCACGTCCCGCCACGAGTGCTGCGGCTCGTAGCCGAGCAGCCGGCGGGCCTTGTCGATCGAGTAGAAGGTCTCGTCCCGGCCCATCTCCTTGCGGACCTCGACGCCCCCGTAGAAGCGCTCGACGACCTCCTGCGTCGTCGCGGCCACCGACATGTCGGCGTTGGCGACGTTGAAGACCTCGAAGCCGAGCCCGTCGGTCTCCAGGCACCGCAGGGTCATCTGCCCCAGGTCACGGGTGTCGATGTAGGAGAAGACGTTGCGCCGCCGCAGCGACGGGTCCTCGAGGAAGGCCGGAAACTTCTCGGCGTACTCGTGCGGCTCCATGACGTTGTTGATCCGCAGCCCGTAGACGTCCGCACCGGTGCGGGCGTGGAACGACCGTGCGACGACCTCGCCGGCCACCTTGGACATCGCGTAGGAGTCCTCCGGGACGACCGGGTGCTCCTCGTCGACGGGCACGTACAGGGGCTTGCGCTCGCCCTGGGCGAAGCAGATGCCGTAGGTCGTCTCCGACGACGCGAAGACCACCTTGCGGATGCCGAGCCGGGTCGCGGCCTCGAGCACGTGGTAGTGCGCCAGGATGTTGGTCTCGAAGGTCGTCGCGTCGGGCGCGATGCCGATGGCCGGCACGGCGGCGAAGTGGACGACGGCGTCGTAGGCGGAGCCTCGGCCCCCCTGGACGGGCTCGGGCGCGTCGAGGTCCGCCATCGTGGGCATGCCCGCCATCGCGGAGTACACCTGCCCGGCGTCGGTGAGGTCGACCCGGAGGTCGGTGACGTCGGGGTGGCCGAGCGGGGTGAGGTCGGCGTTGGTGACCTGGTGGCCCTGCGACGCCAGGAAGGGCGCCACGTGGTGTCCGGCCTTGCCGCTGCCGCCGGTGAAGAAGATGCGCATGGGACCAGGCCACCACCTCGGCGGGCTCCCGTCGCGCCGAGCGGCGTCGGCCGGTCGTCGTCAGCCGAGGGCGACGCCGTCGGTGAGGGCCACCGGGGCGGCGGGCCCGGCGGCGAGCAGCGGCAGCGCCCGCGCCGTCCGCGACCCCGGCTCCGCGGTGTACGTGGCGAGCTGCTGCTCGGGGTCGGTGGCCGGGCGCAGGAACTCGACGTCGAAGACGAGCCGCCCGACGACGGGGTGCTCGAACGTCTTCCGCGACGAGACGTAGTCCTGCACGGCGTGGTCCTCCCACCAGCGCGAGAAGTCCTCGTCGGCGGCCCTCAGCGAGGCGACGAGGCGGGCGAGGCGTCGGTCCTGCGGGCGCCGGGCCGTCTCCCGGCGCAGCGAGGCGACGGACGCCTGCGCGTACTCCGTCCACTCGACGAGGCGCTCGCGGGCGGCCGGATACTCGAAGAGGTAGCGCGCCAGCGACGTCCCGGGCTCGAGCGGCGCGCCGAGCACGGCGACGGCGAGGGCGTTGCGCGCCAGCACCTCCCCGCGCGGGCCGAGGACGAGGACGGGCAGGTGGTCGAGGCCGGCCATCATCCGCAGCAGCCCGGGGTCGGGCGCCGGGCGCGGGGCGGGGGCGTCGTCGCGACGTCGTCCGGCGGCGAGGTCGTGGAGGTGCGCGCGCTCGACGGCGTCCAGGCGCAGCGCGCCGGCCAGTGCGTCGAGGACCTGGGGCGAGACGACGGCCTGGCGGCCCTGCTCGAGCCGGCTGTAATAGTCGGGGCTCACGCCGGCCCGGGCGGCCAGCTCCTCCTTGCGGAGCCCGGGCACGCGCCGCAGCCCGGGGACGGCGGGGACGCCGGCCCGGTCGGGGGTGAGGGCGTCGCGGCGGGAGCGGAGGAAGGCGCCGAGCTCGGCGCGCGTGCGGGGCACCCGGCGAGGGTACGAGCGTCGGTGACCCGCGCGCCTGGTCCTGCCGTGACCAGGCACGACCGGACCTGGTGCGCACCGCCGTCCTCCGGCGGGATGGACCCATGACCTCCACCACGACCACCACCGCTGCAGGCCGTCTCGACGGCCGCACCGCCCTCGTCACCGGCTCGACGAGCGGCATCGGCGCCGCCGTCGCCGCCGCCCTGGCCGCCGAGGGCGCCCACGTCCTCGTCAGCGGCCGCGACGCCGGGCGCGGGCGCGCCGTCGTCGAGGACGTCCGCGCCGCGGGCGGTCGGGCCGACCTGCTCGCCGTCGACCTCGCCGGCAGCCCGGAGGAGCTGCGGGCCTTCGCCGCCGCGGCGACCGACGCCCTCGGCGGCCGCGTCGACGTCCTCGTCAACAACGCCGGCGTCTACCCCGTCGGGCCGACCGAGGACCTCGCCGACGACGACCTCGACCGCATGCTCGCCGTCAACGTCCGGGCGCCGCACGTGCTCGTGGCCGCGCTGGTGCCGGCGATGGCGGAGCGGGGCGGCGGCGTCGTCGTCACCGTCGGCTCGTGGATGGCGCGCACCGGCACCGCGGGCAGCGCGCTCTACTCGGCCTCGAAGGCGGCGGCGGAGCAGCTGACCCGCTCGTGGGCCGCCGAGTACGGACCTCGCGGCGTGCGCGTCAACACCCTGGCGCCGGGGGTGACGCTGACGCCGGGCAACGAGGCGTTCCGCCCGGTGCTCGACGCCATGACGGCGGGGACGCCGGCCGGCGTCGTCGTGCGGCCGGAGGACGTCGCCCGCGGCGCCGTCTTCCTCGCGTCCGACGACGCGGCGATGGTCCACGGCACGGTGCTGTCGGTCGACGGGGGGATCGGCGCGACGCGCTCGTGACGGGCTGGCTCAGGCGAAGGCCGTGATGACCACCCCGGCCACCGCCGCGTTGGCGAGGTTGGCCAGCGACGCCCCGAGCAGCACGCGCAGCCCCATCCGCGCGACGACGGCGCGCAGCGGCGCGTAGAGGCTGGACAGCGCGCCGACGGTGATGGCGATCGAGGCGAAGTTGGCGAAGCCGGCCAGCGCGAAGGTCACGACGGCGACCGTCGCGGGCGAGAGCTGGTCGACCTGGGGGCCGAAGGCGGCGTAGGCGACGAACTCGTTGAGCACCGTCTTCTGCCCGATGAAGGAGCCGGCCGTCGCGGCCTCGGACCACGGGACGCCGAGGAGCCAGGCCAGCGGCGCGAGCAGCGTCCCGAGGATGCCCTGGAAGGTGAGGTCGTCGGCGCCGAACCAGCCGCCGACGGTGCCGAGCACCCCGTTGGCCAGCGCGATGAGCGCGACGAAGGCGACGAGCAGCGCGCCGACGGTCACGGCGATCCGGCCGCCGGCCAGGGCGCCGCGGCCCAGGGCGTCGAGGACACCTGCGGACTCGGTGTCGCGGTAGTGGCGGACGTCGACCTGCTCGTCGTCCTCGGCGGGGTCGTCGACGACGTCGGCGTCCGCGGCGAGGCCGAGCCGCAGCCGGCGCTCCTCGTCGGTCTCCGGGGTCGTGTCCGGCCACATGATCTTCGCCATGAGCAGCCCGGCGGGGGCGTTCATGGCGGTGGCTGCGAGGAGGTAGTCGAGCGGGGCGCCGAGCAGCGAGTAGCCGACGAGCGTCGAGCCGGCCGCGGCGGTGAGGCTGCAGACCGCGACGGTGAAGACCTGGCTCGTCCGCAGCCGGTGCAGGTACGGCTGGGCGAGCAGCGGCGCCTCGCTCTGGCCGAGCACGACGACGGTCGACGCGTACGTCGCCTCGACGTCGCTGACCCGCAGCACCTTCGCGATGGCGCCGCCGACGTGGTGCGTCGCGTACTGGACCACCCGCAGGTGCAGCAGCAGCCCGATGAGCGCGCCGAAGAAGATGATGACCGGCAGGACGGTGAGCGCGAAGGCCGCGCCGCCCTCCTCGGCGCCGAGCTCGAGCAGCGGCCCGAAGACGAAGGCCGTGCCCTGCTGGGCGTAGTCGACGAGGGTCTCGAAGCGCTCGGACAGCCACGCCAGCGCGGCGGCGCCCGGGCCGAAGCGGAGCACGAGGACGGCGATGGCGACCTGCACGGCGAGGGCCGCCGCGACGGTGCGCCAGGGGATGCCGCGCCGGTGACGCGAGACGAGGACGGCCACGCCGACGAGGAGGAGCAGGCCGAGGAGGCCGCGCAGACCGGTCATCCGAGGACGGTAGGACCGTCCGGACCCCTCCGCCGCGAGACGACGCGTCCGGCCCGACCGGCGTCAGCCGACGTGGACCTCCGTCGGCTCCTGGCCGGGCGGGAAGGTCTCGAAGCCGTCGGGCACCACGCCGTCCTCGGTGCAGGCGCTGCCCTCCTCGGGGAACTCGACCGACCGCACCTGCCGCTCGCCCTCGAGGCAGACGCGCTCGCGCAGGCAGGCGGTAGCGCCACCCCCCACGGCGAGCGTGAGCGCGAGAGACGCCGCTGCCCGGCGGGTGGACGGCCGGCTCATGCGCGGGACCCCACCGACGGCGTCCCGGCGGGCAGCCCCGCCCGCACCCGGGCGGCGTCGACGTCGTCGCCCCGCAGCACCGACCCGAGCTTCTTGCCGCGGGCGACCTCGTCGACGAGCTTGTCCATCCAGCGGATCTGCTGCATGAGCGGGTCCTCGACCTCCTCGACCCGGACGCCGCAGATCAGCCCGGTGATCTGCGTGGCGTACGGCGTCACGGCCGGCGCCTCGGCGAAGAAGGTCTCGAGGTCGACCTCGGTCGTCAGCGCGCGCTCGAGGCCGGCGGCGTCGTACCCGGTGAGCCAGCAGACGACGAGGTCGACGTCCTCCCGCCGCTGCCCCTTGCGCTCCGCCTTGGCGACGTAGTGCGGGTAGATGCTCGCGAAGGGGGTGCCGAAGATGCGGTGACCGGCCACGGCGGCCTCCTCGGGGGCGGGGGCCGCCCGTCGGCCCCGGCTGGTCGACGAGGCTAGCCGCGGGGGCCGACGGCGAGGCCGGGTGCGACGTCGGGCGTCGAGTCCGAGGAACGCCATGATCCCGGGCCCGGGAACCTGCGGGACGTCGGACCCGACGGGCGCCTGCGCGGCAACTCCGTCGCCCGCGGCCCCTCCGCACGGCACCCTCCTCGGCATGGACGACCACGTGGAGCAGTACTCGCCCGAGAGCGCCCGCCGGCTGCGCGAGGCCACGGCCGCGCTGACCGCCGAGCTCGACCGCTTCGTCGAGGGCGCGGCGGGGATGCACGGCGGGTCGGCGGAGATGCCGGCCTTCTTCGCCCTCGCGGACGCCGTGTCGCGGGCCGCCGTCGACTGGCAGGAGCGGGCCGCCGACCACACCGGCGCCTACGTCCTGCCGCTCGACGCCGACCTCGACCACCTCGAGGACGACGAGGACGAGGAGGACGAGGGATCGGTCGAGATCTCCGACGCCATCAGCGTCGTGAGCCGCTGGGACCTGGGCGTCGTGGACGGCGACGCCCTCGTCGCCGCCGGCCGCGCCGCCCACCGCCGGATGCGCCCCGAGGAGGACGACGCCGACACCGCCGTCGCGGTGGACGGCCCGGCCATGGCCGTCCAGGCGCTCCTGCACGAGCAGGGCGAGCCCTGGTACGAGGTCGACGGCCTGGAGGTCCTCCACGGGGCACGGGTCCTCCTGCGGCCCGACCCGCCGGCCGCACCCGAGCCGGAGCACGACGACGAGGTGCTCGACCCCTTCCTCGGCGACCCGGTGGACGGGGTGCTCCCGCCGCCCGGCGAGGTGGTCTTCGGCGAGGGGTGGGGCTGAGGCTCCGGGGTTGACAGGGTTGACAGGCGCGGCCGAGCATGGGGGTCCCCACGACCGGACGAGGTGCTCGATGACGCACGCGGTGGCTCACGAGGGTGCCGATCTCGGCCGGGCGTCGGCCGTGCAGCGGTCCTTCCTCGAGCGGGTGCTCGGCGAGCTGCTGCTGCGCGACCCGGCAGGGACGGTGCTCGACCGCATCGACGACCCCGGGGTGGCGGCCGCGGAGGCCGTCGACCACGTGCTCGGCTCGGCGGAGCGCTGGACCGACCACCTCGGCGGCTTCTACGACGTCGACGGCCTGCGGACGGTGCTCGCGCGGGACGGCCGGCCCGTCTCCCGGCAGGCCGTCAGCAAGCGGCGAGGCCTCCTCGCCCTGACCACGGGGTCGGGGCGCGTGGTCTACCCGCGCTTCCAGCTCGTCGGCGGCGCACCCCTTGCCGGGGTCGACGGCGTCCTCCGGGAGCTGCCGGAGGACCTGGTGTCGCGGTGGACGGTGGCGTCCTGGTTCGTCTCCGCCCAGCCGGACCTCGACGGGGACACGCCCGTCCAGCGCCTGCGGGAGGGCGACGTCGCCGCGGCCGTGGCCTCCGCGAGGGCGTGGGCGCGGGCGCTGGCCGCCTGATGCCGGCGACGTCGCCACCGCCGTCGCTGGACGGCTTCCCCACCCGCGAGGTGCGGAGCGGGGACGTCCTCCACCGGGTCGTCCGGGCCCGGGGAAGGGACGGTCGTGCCCGCGAGCCGTTCTTCTTCTCGAGCGACCCGTCCGACGGCGGTGGTCGGTACGACCTCCCGCCCCCCGAGGGCACCTGCTACCTCGCCGACCGACGCAGCGGCGCCTGGCTCGAGGTCTTCCGCGGCACGGGCCTCGTCGACCGGGAGGACGTCGAGCGCCGTCGGATGGTGACCGCGGAGCGCACCGGGACGTCGCTGGCCCTCGCGGACCTCCACGCCGCAGGCGCCCGCCGCCACGGCGTCACGGCGGACCTCTTCGCCGGCAGCGCGTACGCGCTGCCCCAGCGGTGGGCGCGGGCGCTGCGGGCGGCGGGGCACCCCGGGCTCGTGGCGCCCGTCCGGCACGACCCCGCCGCGCGGGCGCTCGGCGTCGCGCTCTTCGGCCCTGCCGGCCCGCGGACGCGTCTGCGGGGGTGGCGCACCCGCGTGGGCCGCCTGGTCGAGGACGTGGCCCTGCTCGCCGAGCTGCGGCCCTACGGGACCGGGGTCGCGACGCGCCCCTTCGACGTCCCGGTCGTCGACCCGTCCTGACCACGGGACAGGTCCTGGGCCGTCCCGTCGGCGGCGGTCCACGCGCTGCTCGCCGCTGCCAGCTCCCGCATCCGGTCCATCGCCGCGGCGTCCGCCGTGCCGGGCGCCGCGGTCCAGACGACGACGCGGAGGTCGGTGCCGCGGGCCTCGAGGACGTCGCAGTCGACGGTCACCGTGCCGACGGCGGGGTGGTCGAAGGTCTTGCGGGACGAGGCGTGGAGGCCGACGGGCCGCTCGGCCCAGAGCGCCGCGAAGCGCGGCGAGTGCTCGCGGAGCTCGGCGACGACGGCGCGGACCCCCGCGTCGTCGGGGTGGCGGACGGCCTGGCGGTGCAGCTCGCCGACGACGTCGCGCTCGAAGGCGGCGTCCTCGACGGCGGCCCGGCGCACCAGCGGCGGGCCGAGGAACTGGCGGCGCGCGGCGTTCTCCCCGACGGGGTCCGTGCCGAGGAAGACGGCGGCCAGCGGGTTGCCGGCCACGACGCCCCACGCGGCGTCGACGACGATGAGCGGCACGTCGGCGAAGCGGTCGACGAGCCGCCGCAGCGACGGCGTCACCTCGCGGCCGGCGACGCGCGGCGTCGGGACGGCGAGCCCGGTGAGCCGGTGCAGGTGCTCGGACTCGTCGGGATCGAGTCGCAGCGCCGCGGCCAGCGCCGCGACGACGGACGCCGACGGCGCCTGGGCCCGTCCCTGCTCCAGGCGCACGAGGTAGTTGACGGAGATGCCGGCCAGGGACGCGACCTCCTCGCGCCGCAGGCCGCGCGCCCGGCGCAGCGGGGCGGCGGGCAGCCCGGCGGACTCGGGGGAGAGGCGCTCGCGCCAGGCGCGCAGGCACGCCGCGAGGTCGTCGCGCGGCGCCCCGACGGGCCGGGCGGTGCCCGCGAGGGTGGGACCCGCGGTGGTACCCCCGACCGACCCGTTGTGCGGGGCCGGGCGGGGGCGCAGCGTGGTCGTCATGTCATCCATCCTCATCACCGGTGCCAACAAGGGACTCGGCCGGGAGGCCGCGCGGCAGCTGCGCGGGCTCGGCCACGACGTGTGGGTCGGCGCGCGCGACGCCGACCGGGGCCGCGAGGCCGCCGACGCGCTCGGCGCCCGCTTCGTGCAGCTCGACGTGACGGACGACGCGACCGTCGCCCGGGCCGCGGAGGAGGTCGGCGCCGTCACGGGCGGGTCGCTCGACGTCCTCGTCAACAACGCCGGCATCCCCGGGACGGCGCGTCCGACCCCCGAGGTGACCGCTGCGGACGTCGAGGAGGTCTTCGCCGTCAACGTCCTCGGCCCCGTCCGGGTCCTCCACGCCTTCCTGCCGCTGCTGCGCCGCTCGTCGGCCGGCGTCGTCGTCAACGTCTCCAGCGGGCTCGGCTCGCACGCCGTCACCTCCGAGCCCGGCCGGGTGGAGAGCTCGTTCCAGGCGCCGGCGTACACGTCGTCGAAGGCGGCGCTCAACATGCTCACGAGCCAGTGGGCGGCGGCCCTGCCCGACCTGCGCGTCAACTGCGTCGACCCCGGGTACACCGCCACCGAGTTCAACGGGAACAGCGGCCCGCAGACCGTGGAGGAGGGCGCAGAGGTCATCGTCCGGATGGCGACCGTCGGCATCGACGGCCCCACCGGCACCTACAGCGACCGGCACGGACCGCTCGACTGGTGAGCCGCTGCCGCGCAGCCGGTCACAGCCGCAGCGCGGTGGTCACGAGCCGCGCCACGGGCAGCGACCGGCTGTGCGGCGGCCAGGCGACGACGGTCGTGACGCGCGGCGCGTCCGTCACCGGGATGGCCGCGACACCGCCGCGCAGCTGCCCGCGCACCTGGTCGGGCACGACGACGGTCGTCCGCCCGAGCGCGACGAGCTGCAGCAGCTGGGCGTGGTCGTGCACCTCGGGGCCCGGGCCGTCGGGGTAGGTCCCGTCGGCCCGGGGCCACCGCGGCGCGGGCAGCCCCGGCAGGTCCCCGACCTCCGCCGTCGTCACCGCCGCCCGCGTGCTCAGCGGGTGGCCGGCGGGCAGCAGCGCGACCTGGCCCTCCTCGTGCAGGACCTCGGTGTCGAGGCCCTCGACGTCGTCGATCGGCGGGTGGAGGAGGGCGACGTCCACCCGACCCGTCCGCAGGAGCCGTGCCTGCTGGGCGGGCCCGCAGAGGACGACCTCGACGGGGACCGCCCCCGGTTCGGCGGCGTAGGCGTCGAGCAGCTTGGCGAGGAGCTCGTCGGACGCGCCGGCCTTGACGGCGATCGCGATGCCGGGGGCACCGGCCGGCGTCGGCGCCGCCCGGCGGGTGCGCTGCTCGGCGGCCTCGAGGGCGTCGAGCGCGGCGCGCCCCTCGCGCAGCAGCACCGCCCCCGCGTCGGTGAGCCGCAGGGGGCGGCTGCGGTCGAGCAGGGTGACGCCCAGACGGCGCTCCAGCTGCGCGACCGCCCGGGACAGCGGGGGCTGCGCCATGCCCAGCCGCTCGGCGGCGCGCCCGACGTGGAGCTCCTCGGCGACGGCGACGAAGTAGCGCAGCTCCCGGGACTCCACGGCGACGACGCTACGCCTCCCGACCGGCGTCGATACCCCTGCGGTATCGAGGACGACCGCGGTGGTCTTGGACCGTGACCGGCCCAGGGACGCAGGCTCGGGGCATGAGCGAGCAGCAGAAGGTGGCCCTCGTCACGGGCGCCAACAAGGGGATCGGGTACGAGGTCGCGGCGGGCCTCGGCGCCCTCGGGCACGCCGTCGGCGTCGGGGCGCGGGACGACGCGCGGCGGGAGGCGGCGGTGACGCGGCTGCGGGCAAGCGGCGTCGAGGCGTTCGGCGTCCCGCTCGACGTGACCGACGACGCGAGCGTGAGGGCGGCCGCGGCCCTCCTCGAGGACCGGTACGGCCGGCTCGACGCCCTCGTCAACAACGCGGGCATCACCGGCGGGCCGGAGCAGCGGCCGAGCACCGTGGACCTCGACGTCGTCCGCGCCGTCGTGGAGACCAACGTGCTGGGCGTGATCCGGGTGACGAACGCCGTGCTGCCGCTGCTGCGGCGCTCCGCGTCCCCGCGCGTCGTCCTGGTGTCCAGCGGCGTCGGCTCGCTGGCCCGGCAGGCGGCGGGCGGCGGGGAGCTCGTCACCGGCCCGGTCGCCGTCGCCTACGCGCCCAGCAAGACCTTCCTCAACGCGGTGATGCTCCAGTACGTCCACGAGCTCGAGGGCACCGGCGTCCTCGTCAACGCGGCGTGCCCGGGCTTCGTGGCCACCGACCTCAACAGCCACCGTGGGACCCGCAGCCCTCAGGAGGGGGCGGCGACGCCGGTCCGGCTCGCGACGCTGCCGGACGGCGGCCCGACCGGCGGCTTCTTCGAGGACGCAGGGGTGGTGCCGTGGTGAGGCGTGGGCCCGGCCCCTCGTAGCGTCCGGGCGGTGACCCGCTCCCTCCCGCTCGTCGTCGTCGCAGCGCTCCTGCTCGCCGGGTGCGGGGCGGAGCCGACAACCACGGGTCCGGCCGACCCGCCGGCCACGCCGCCGTCGTCGTCGACCGCCTCGCCGGGTGCCGAGGTGCCGCCGTCGCCGCCCGCCGCCGACCCGCAGGTGGCGGAGCGCCTCGCCGCGCTGGAGGAGGACTTCGACGCCCGTCTCGGGGTCATGGCGCTCGACACCGGGTCGGGCGCGGTGGTCGAGCACCGGGCGGACGAGCGCTTCGCCGCGGCCTCGACGCTCAAGGCCTTCTCCGCGGCCGCCGTCCTCGACGGCGACGCCGACCTCGACCGCGTCGTCACGTGGGGGACGGGCGACCTGGTCACCTCCTCACCCGTCACCGAGCAGCACGTCGACGACGGTCTCCCGCTCCGGGAGGTCGCCCGCGCCGCCGCGCAGGACAGCGACAACACCGCCGCCAACCTCCTCTACGACGAGCTGGGCGGGCCCGCGGCGCTGCAGGACTGGCTCCGCGACCTCGGCGACACGACCACCCGCGCCGACCGTCCCGAGCCCGGCCTCAACGACGTCGGTCCGGGCGACGAGCGGGACACGAGCACCCCGCGGGCGCTCGCGGGCACCCTCGAGCGGGTGCTGCTCGGCGACGCGCTCGCGGTGGACGACCGCGAGCTGCTCGACACCTGGCTGCGCGGGACGACGACGACGTCGGCGCTCGTCCGCGCCGGCGTGCCCGACGGGTGGGTGGTCGCCGACAAGTCCGGCGCTGCCGCGTACGGCACCCGGGACGTCGTCGCCGTCGTCCGCCCGCCGGACCGGGCGCCGCTGGTCCTCGCGCTGATGTCCGACCGCCGTGACGCGGGCGAGGACGCGGCGTACGACGACGCCCTGCTCGCCGCCGCGACCGAGGTCGTCGTCGACGCGCTGGGCTGAGCCCCCACGGGTGGCGCCCCCTCTCGCGCGCGGCGATGGTCGGCAGGTGCCCCTCCCCGCCACCGCCGTCCTGCCCGAGCCCGCCGAGGTCGTCGTCGTGGGTGGTGGCAACGCCGGCATCTCGCTGGCGGCGAGGCTGCTGAGGGACGGGTGGCGCGACGTCGTCCTCGTCGAGCCCTCGCCCGTCCACCGGTACCGCCCGCTGATGAACTACGTCGGCGCCGGCGAGGTGAGGATGCGCTCGCTGGAGAAGCCGATGGGGAAGGTCGTCCCCGACGGCGTCCGCTGGGTGAAGGACGCCGTCGCGGCGGTCGACACCGCGACCCGCACGGTCACGACGGGGCGCGGCCGGCGCCTCCGGTACACGACGCTCGTGGTCTGCCCCGGCACGCAGGAGGACTGGGACGACACCCCGGGCCTGCAGTCCGCGTACTCGGCGGGCTGGGCCACCTCGACGTACGTGCCCTCCGCCGCGCCGCTCGTCTGGCCGGCGCTAAGCGGGATCCGCTCGGGCACCGTCCTCTTCACCGTGCCGCCGGAGCCGGCGCCGTGCGCGGCCACCGCCCTCAAGCCGCTGCTCATGGCCTGCGACGCCTGGCGCCGCGCGGGCGTCCTCGACGACCTCGAGGTCGTCCTCGCCCTGCCCGGCGAGCACGTCACCGAGGTGCCGAAGGCGGACGCCCGCCTCGAGAAGATGTTCGAGCGGTACGGGGTCCGCGTCCTGCGGCACACCCGGGTGGCGCGCGTCGACCCCGTCCTGCGCTCCGTCGAGCTGACGACGCCGACCGGCACCGTGCGGCTCGACGACCTCGCGCACGCCCACGTCGTGCCGCACTACCGCGGGCCGCGCTGGGTCACCGACGCCGGCCTCGGGGCGCCCGCGGGGCAGGTCGACGTGGACCCGGAGACGCTGCGCTCGCGCGCCTCCGACGCCGTCTGGTCGATCGGCGACGTGGCCGCCCTGGAGACCAGCTCGTCGGGCGGCGGGCTGCGGAAGCAGGTCGACGTCCTGGCCAAGAACCTCACGGCCGCGGCGAAGGGCAAGAGGCTGCACCGGTACGACGGCTTCACCGTCATGCCGGTGACGACGAGCCACCGGCGCCTGGTGCTCGTCGAGCGCGACCGCACGGGCCCGCGGCCCCGCCACGTCCCCGTCGTCGGGCGCTTCAAGCCCCGCCGCCTCACCTGGCTCCTCGACCGCTACGGGCTGCCGGTCGTCTACTGGCACCGCCTGCTCAAGGGCAAGGTCTGACGGGCGGGGCCCTCGCGGCGGCGTGAGGATCCGGCCATGACGACCTCGCCCGACGCCGGCTCCGACGCCACCCACCTCGCCCGCTCCGTCGCGCTCGCGCTCGACAACGTCGAGGACGGCGGGAAGCCCTTCGCGTGCGTCGTCGTCGAGCGGTCGACGGGCGAGGTGCTGCAGGAGAGCACCAACCAGGTCGTCCAGAGCGGCGACGTGACGGCGCACGCGGAGATCACCGCCCTGCGGGCGCTGGCCGCGGCGGGCCGCCGCGAGCTCACGGGCTGCGACGTCTTCGTCACCGCCTCGCCCTGCCCCATGTGCCTCGGCGCCCTCTACTACGCGGCACCGGAGCGGGTCGTCTTCGCGGCGACGCGCGAGCAGGAGGGCGAGCACTACGAGGACGGCGGCCGGTACTTCTCCCTCGCCACCTTCTACGACGAGTACGCCCGGCCGGAGGCGGAGCGGGCGCTGCCGATGAGCCAGGGCGAGGTCGACGACCCGCAGGCGCCTTTCCGGCGGTACCGCGAGACGCACGCCGACGACTGAGTCCGCCCGCGCGGGCCACGGCGAGCGAGGTGGCTGCACGAGGACGCGGTAGAGCGCGTCGTCGTGCAGCCACCTCGGCCGGTGTCAACAGCCGAGCGTGAAGGGGCCCACCATCGTGGCGGTCCACGACATCGTCGGCGAGGTGTGGCGCGGGACGCCGAGGACGGAGTAGTCGACGTCCACCACCTGGTCGGTGCCGACGTGACCGTCGGTCATGACGGACGGGCCGTCGTCGCAGGCCGTGTCGAAGCGGCCGACGACCCGGACGCGCCACGAGGTGCCCGGCGGGACGGTGAGGCCCTCGCCGAGAGGACGCCATGCGTCGTCGGGACCCAGCTCGTCGACCGGGACGGCGACCTGGACGTCGTCCACGACGTCCAGCGGCCCGTCGACGCCGAAGACGGTCTGCACGCCCGTCACGCGGACGGGGACGGGTGAGTCGTTCTCGAGCGACACGGTGAGGTCCAGCCACTGCCCGTCGACGGGGCGGACGAGGTACTCGCTCCCGTAGACGTTGGCCGCCTCCTCCACCGCGCCGTCGACGTAGCCCGAGTAGTCGCCGGGGCCCGCGGGCGCGACGGGGGCGACGCGGACGGCCCACGAGCCCCCCTCCACCAGCCGGCTCGGCCCCACGACCCCCGTCACGAGCCCTGCCGTCACCGCCGCCGCGGCGAGCCCGGCGACGACGAGCCCCGCCACGAGGCGTCGGCGCCGGCGCGGACGGGCCGGGAGGTCCGCGGCGGCGGCGGCCGGCGCGGGCGCCTGCAGGTCGGTCATCGGTCGTCCTCCTCCGGGCCGGGCGCACGCCCGCTGCGCGATGGTCCCCGCACGAGGCCTCGTCCGTCAGCCCCCCGCCCCGGACCGACCCGATCGGGCGACGACCTTCTCGCCGCGCTGGTCCGACCGGGGCGGCGCAGGCTGGTGGGCATGGCTGACACCCTCCCCACCCGCACGCTCGGCAGCGCCGCGAACGGCACCGAGCTCACCGTCTCCGCCCTCGGGCTGGGCTGCATGGGCATGAGCGCCTTCTACGGCGCGCTCGACGAGACCGAGTCGACGGCGACGCTCCACGCCGCGCTCGACGCCGGCGTGACCTTCCTCGACACCGCCGACATGTACGGGCCCTTCACCAACGAGGAGCTCGTCGGCCGGGCGATCGCCTCCCGGCGGGACGAGGTGGTCCTCGCCACCAAGTTCGGCAACGAGCTCCTGCCCGACGGCGGGCGCCGCGTCAACGGCCGCCCGGAGTACGTGCGCTCGGCCTGCGACGCGAGCCTGCGACGGCTCGGCGTCGACGTCATCGACCTCTACTACCAGCACCGCGTCGACACCTCCGTGCCCGTCGAGGACACCTGGGGCGCCATGGCCGAGCTGGTGCAGGCCGGCAAGGTCCGCCACCTCGGCATCAGCGAGGCGGCGCCGGAGACGATCCGTCGGGCGCACGCCACCCACCCCGTCACGGCCCTCCAGACGGAGTGGTCGCTGTGGACGCGCGACGTCGAGGAGGACGGCGTGCTCGCGACGACGCGGGAGCTCGGCATCGGCTTCGTGCCCTACTCGCCGCTCGGGCGCGGCTTCCTCTCCGGCGCGATCCGCAGCACGGACGACCTGGCGGAGGACGACTTCCGCCGGGCGAACCCGCGCTTCCAGGGCGAGAACATGACGCGCAACCTCGAGCTCGTCGACGAGGTCCGCGCGCTCGCGGAGGCGAAGGGAGCCACGGCCGGTCAGGTCGCGCTCACGTGGCTCCTGGCGAAGGGGCCCGACGTCGTGCCCATCCCCGGCACCAAGCGCCGCACCTACCTCGCGGAGAACGTCGGCGCCGTCGACGTCGTCCTGACGCGCGAGGAGCTCGACCGGCTCGAGGCCGTGCTGCCCGTCGGCGCCACCGCGGGCGAGCGCTACCCGGACATGAGCACCGTCCGGCGCTGAGGCGCCTCAGCGCCCGCTGCCTGCCGCGGGGTCCGGCCAGACGAGGACGGCCCCCCGTACCTCCACCCGGACGCGACTGCCCGGCGCAGCGGCGGCCCCGGGCGGCACGACGGCGTCGAGCGGCGGGCCGGAGGCCGGCCGGGCGGTGACGAGCGCGTCGGCGCCCCGGAAGCGCTGCCCGACCACGGTGGCGGGCACGCCGCGGGCGGCGGCGTCGTCCGCCGCGTGGACGACGACCTGGTCGGCACGGACGAGCACCGTCGCCGGTCCGTCGACGACGGCGCCGCGCGCCTCGAGCACGCCCGCCGACGTCCGGGCGCGCCCCCGGTCGAGCACCGCGGGCAGCAGCGCCCCGGCCCCGAGGAAGCGGGCGACGACCGGCGACGCCGGCTGCCCGTGCACCTGCTCCGGCGTTCCGCTCTGCGCCACGGCGCCGTCGACCATGACGGCGAGGTGGTCCGCCCAGCCGAGTGCTTCCTCCCGGTCGTGCGTGACGAGCACGGCGGTGGCCCCGTCGGCCCGCAGGGCCGCGCGGACGACGCCGCGCACCTCCTCGCGCAGGCCCGCGTCGAGCGCGGAGAAGGGCTCGTCGAGGAGGACGAGCGCGGGGCGGGGGGCGAGGGCACGTGCGACCGCCACGCGCTGCTGCTGCCCCCCGGACAGCTCGTGGGGCGCGGCGTCCGCGGCGCCGGGCAGGCCGACGAGCTCGAGGACGTGGGCGACGCGCTCGCGGGCGGCACGGCCACCCCGGCCGCGGCCGAGCCCGAAGCCGACGTTGCGGCCGACCGAGAGGTGCGGGAACAGCGCCCCCTCCTGCGGGACGTAGCCCACCGCGCGGCGCTCGGGAGCGGTGCGGCGGCCGGGTGCCGTGACGACCGCGCCCGCGACCGCGACCGTGCCGGCGTCGAGCGGCTCGAAGCCCGCCACGACCCGCAGCAGCGTCGTCTTGCCGCACCCGGACGCGCCGAGCACGGCGGCGACCTCGCCGCGGGCGACGGCGAGGTCGAGCCCGCGCAGCACCTCCCGCCCGCCGAGCCGGCGCCGGGCGGCCGTGACGACGAGGGCGTCCCTCACGCCGCACCCCCGGACGGGCCGGGTGCGGTGCCCGCAGGGGGCCCGGCGCGCCGTCGCCCGTGCTGGCCGAGCAGCAGCGCGGGCAGCGCGGAGACGAGGACGACCGCCGCGGCGTAGGGGGCGGCGGCCGCGTAGGACCGGGTCGCCGTCTCGTCCCACAGCGCGAGCGCCAGGGTGGTCGTGCCCGTGGGATGGAGCATGAGCGTGGCCGTCAGCTCCTTCATGCCGGAGAGCAGGACGAGGGCGGCGCCGGCGGCGACACCGGGCGCGGCCAACGGCACGGTGACCTCGCGCAGCACCTGTTCGGGACGTCGGCCGAGCGAGCGGGCCACGTCCTCCAGGACCGGCGCCGACTGCGCGACGGACGCCCGCACCGCTCCCACGGCCATGGGCAGGAAGAGGACGGCGTAGGCCACGACGACGACAGGCGCCGTGAGGTAGACCGCCGGGAGGTAGCGGACGGTGAGGAAGACGAGGGAGAGCGCGACGACGACGGAGGGCACCCCGTGGCCGGTGAACACCGCGGCCTCGAGGAGGCGGGCGAGCCGGCCGCCGCGCCGGGCCAGCAGCACCCCCACGGGCAGGGCGGCGAGCGTCGTGAGGACGGCGCCGCCGACCGCGAGGCCGACCGACCCGCCGAGCGCGGCGAGCAGCCGCTCGCCGTCGAGGCCGCCCGAGCGACCCACCACGAGCCACCCGACGATGCTGGCCAGCGGCAGGCCGAGGCCGGCGGCGGCGACGAGGCCCAGCGCGGCCGCGGCAGGAGCGCCGGCTCGTCCGAGCCGGGCCGGGCGGGCGGTCCGCGCGCTGCCGGGCCCCAGGCGCGCGTAGCGGGTGCCGGCGCGCGAGCGCGACTCGCCGGTGACGACGAGGACGGTGAGCGCCACGAGCAGGAGGGAGAGGACGACCGCCGGCGTGCGGTCGAAGCTGGACCCGAGCCCTGTGGCGATGCTCCGGGTCAGCGTCTCCTGCCGCATGATCGCGACGGCACCGAAGTCGGAGAGCACGTAGACGGCGACGAGCAGCCCGCCGGACGCGGCGGCAGGACGCACCTGCGGCAGCACGACGCGCAGCGCCACCGCCCCGGGACCGAGGCCCAGCGAGCGGGCCGCCTCCTCGGGCGCCGGGTCGAGCCCCCGCAGCGAGGCCGCCACCGGCAGGACGACGTACGGGCTGCAGGACAGGGTGAGGACGAGCGCGGCGCCGCCGAAGCCCGCCGTCCCGGGCAGGGCGGAGACCCACGTGTAGGCCATGACGTAGGACGGCACGGCCAGCGGGAGGACGGCGAGGACGGCCCAGGCGCGGCGCCCGCGCAGGTCGGTGCGCTCGAGCAGCCAGGCCGTCCCCACCCCGACGACGAGGCACGCCGCGGTGACGACGGCGGCCAGCGCCACCGTGACGAGCAGCAGCTCCAGCGTCCGGGGCCGGGCGAGGACGGCGCCCAGCACCGCGGGGTCCGCCCGGCTCGCGAGCACGAGCAGGTACGTCAGCGGCAGGAGGGTCAGGGCGGCCGCGACGAGCGACGGGACGAGCAGGAGCGCCGGCGGGCGGCCTGCCCCCGCGCGCCGACGCCCGGCGCGCCGCGGGAGGTCCCCGCGGCGCGCCGGGCGGTGGTCGGCCGGGGCGGGCCGGAGGTCGGTCGTCAGGACAGGCCCGAGGCGTCGACGAGGGCCTGGGTCTCCCGGAGGGAGGCCAGGTCGTCGAGGTCGAGGGCCGGGGCGCGGACGTCGGCGAGCTGCGGGGCGTCCGCGGGCTCGGGCGCGCCGTCGACCATCGGGTACTCGTTGGTCTCCTGCGCGAAGTAGGCCTGCGCCTCGTCCGACAGGAGGTGGTCGACGAGGGCGAGGGCGTCGTCGGCCCGGTCGGTGCTCGTGTGCACCGCCGCGCCGCTGACGTTGACGAGGCTCAGCGGCCCGCCGTCCTCGGCGTAGGCGTTGACGACCGGCACCTGGTCGGCGCCGCGCTCCGCCTGCAGCTCGTAGAGGTAGTAGTGGTTGAGCAGGCCCATGTCCACGCGCCCGTCGGCCACGGCCTCCACGAGGTCGCCGTTGCCCTCGAAGGTCTGCGCGCCGCCCTCGGCGAGGCCCGTCAGCAGGTCCTCCGCGGCCTCGTCGCCCTCGAGGACGCGGACGGCCGTGACGAAGGCGAGGAACGAGGCGTTCGTCGGCGCCACGCCGAGCCGGCTCGCCACCGCGGGGTCGACCAGCTCCTCGAGCGTCGTCGGCACCTCGTCCGGCGTGACGAGGTCCGTGTTGTAGGAGACGACACGCGCGCGCCCGGTGAGCGGGGCCCAGTCCCCGCCGTCGGCGCGGAACTCCTCGGCGACGCGCTCGGTCGTCGCGGCGGGGAGGGGGGCGAGGCAGCCGGCCTGGTGCAGCGCGCCGAAGGCCCCGGCGTCCTGGGTGATGACGACGTCGGCGGGCGAGGCGTCGCCCTCCTCGAGCAGCTGCGCGGTGATGCCGGGGGTGCCGCCGTAGCGGACGGAGACCTCGATGCCGGTGGACGCCGTGAACTGCTCGAGGGCCGGCCCGACGAGGTCCTCGTTGCGGCCCGAGTAGACGACGAGGGCCTCGTCGTCGACCTCCTGGGCCGCGACCTCCTCGTCGGTCTCCCCGTAGGTCGGCTCGCCGGCCGTGCACGCCGTCGCGGTCGTCGCGCCGGGCTCCGCGGCGCCGTCCACGCCCGCGCCCTCCTCGCCGCACGCCACCAGGGCCAGCGCCGTCGTCGTCCCGGCCACCACCGCCGCAGCGGTCCGCCTCCACGTCATGGGTCTCCCTCTCCTCGCGCCCAGGCTGGGCGACGAGAGGTGAGGGTAGCCTGACCTAACCTAAGTGCCTCCGGCAACGAGGGGATCGTCAGGCCCGCCCCGCCGGCGCCGACGGGTCGTCGCCCTGGGCCAGCACCTGCTCCCGGAGGACGTCGGCGTGCCCGCTGTGGTGGGCGAGCTCCCGAAGGACCTGCGTGTAGAGGGCCCAGACAGCACGCGTCCCGCGCCCGTCGACCTCGTCCTCGAGGGCCAGGTCGGCGACGTTGCGCCGCGACGCCGCGCAGCGCTCGCGGTACGCCGCGGAGATCGACGCCACCGTGTCCGTCCGGGCGAGCACGAAGGAGCGGTCCGGCGTCGACGCCACCCCGATGTCCTTGAGCGCCCGCCCGGTGACGGCCTGCTCGAACCAGACCGCCTCGACGTACGTGACGTGCTTGACGAGGCCGAGCAACGTCGTCCGCGACGGCACGAGGGAGCGACGGGCCTGCTCCTCGGTCAGCCCGTCGAGCTGTCCCAGCAGGCTCTCGCGGTACTCGTCGAGCAGCTCGTCCCAGCGGCCCCGCAGGTCGTCGGTCCACGTGGTGCTCGCCATGCGCTGCTCCTCGGTCGCGTCGGCGCCGCGGCCGCGGCGGTCGGGGGCAGCGTGACGGTCGGCGCGTCCCGGGGGAAGGCCGTCACACCGCTGCGGCGGCCCGGGCCCGCAGCTGCGCGACGACGTCGGCCACCGCGTCGCGGCCGGCGCGGTTGGCGCCGACGGTCGACTGCGACGGCCCGAAGCCGACGAGGTGGACCCGCGGCTCGGCGACGACGCGGGTGCCGCGCACGACGACGCCGCCCTCGGGGCTGCGGAGGTCCAGCCGGGCGAGGTGGTCCAGCGCCGGGCGGAAGCCGGTGGCCCAGAGGACGACGTCGACGGTCGTCGTCGTCCCGTCGGCCTCCCGGACGCCGTGCGGCAAGAGCTCGGTGAACATCGGGCGCCGGACGAGCACGCCGCGGTCGCGCGCGGCCCGGGCGGCGGGGGACCAGCCGAGACCGGTGTAGGACACGACGCTCCGCGGTGCGTGCCCGGCCTCGGCGTCGGCCGTCACGCGGGCGATGACCTCGCGGCCGGTCGTCTCCGGCTCGAAGGCGCCCTCGTGGAAGACGGGCTCGCGGCGGGTGTACCAGGCCGTCCACGCGACGCGCGAGACCTCCTCCAGGAGCTGGACCGCCGAGATGCCGCCGCCGACGACGGCGACGCGGTGACCGCGGAGCTCCTCCGCGGCGACGTACTCACCGGTGTGGAGCTGGCGGCCGCGGAAGGTGTCGGCGCCGGGGTAGGCGGGCCGGTGCGGGTTGGTCCACGTGCCGGTGGCGTTGACGAGGAAGGACGTGCGCCAGGTGCCGGCGTCCGTGGTGACGACGAGGTCGCCGGCCGGGTCCTCGTCGGCCCGCTCGACGCGCTCCACCCGCACCGGCCGGTGCACCGGCAGGTCGAGGTCGCGCTCGTAGGCGGCGAAGTAGCGGGGGACGGCGGTGCGGCTCGGCTCGTCGGGGTCGACCGGCGGCAGGGGTGCGCCGGGGAGGTCGAAGATCCCGTTGACCGTCGACATCCGCAGGGACTCCCAGCGGTGCTGCCACGCCCCGCCGGGGGCGGCGTCGGCGTCAAGGACGGCGTAGGTGCGCCCCGGCGCGGGGCCGGTCGCCGGCTCGAAGCCCCTGCGCCGCAGGTGGTACGCCGTCGAGAGCCCGGCCTGGCCGGCGCCGACGACGAGGACCGCGGCCCGGCGCCCGGGCGCGGCGACGTCGTCGGGGGGCACGGGCCCGAGGGTAGGTCGGGAGCGCCCGCCGCCGACGGGCCGGACGGCGCCCCCGCGCCTAGCGTCGGCGCATGAGCGACTCCACGGTCACCAAGGTCGACAGCGCGCACTCGCCCCGCGGCGCCCTCGGGCAGGTCTACCTCGCGAGCGGCACGACGACGAGCATGCGGATGTGGCGCGAGCAGCCCGCCGGCGACCCCGAGCCGGAGGTGGCCCGCGAGTACGAGACGGTCGGGTACGTCATCGCCGGTCGCGCCGAGCTCCGCAGCGAGGGGCAGACCCTCGTCCTCGAGCCGGGCGACTCCTGGGTGGTGCCGAAGGGCGCCGTCCACACCTACGTCATCACCGAGCCGTTCACCGCCGTCGAGGCGACGAGCCCGCCCGCGCAGGTGCACGACCGGGACCAGCCCGCCGGCTCCTGACGCCGACCTCCCCCGACGTGTGACCTCCTCGGGCGCGGCGACGTCGTGGTCGCCCGAGGAGGTCACACGTCGGGGGAGGTGGAGGTGGTCAGGCGCCGGGGAAGACGACCGCGTCCGCCGCGACGACGGCCGCCGTCCGCCCCGGCGCCTGCTGGTGCGCCCAGTAGAGGTTGGTGTGGGCGATGACGTCGGCCGGACCGGGCGCCCCGTAGGCCGAGAGGTCCTCCGTCGTGTGGGCGTCGCCGACGAGCGTGACGTCGTAGCCGCGGGTGAAGGCGCCGTGCGCCGTCGAGCGGATGCACTGGTCGGTCTGCGCGCCGGCGAGCACGAGGTGGCCGACCCCGCGGGCGGCGAGCACCTCCTCGAGGTCCGTCGCCTCGAAGGAGTCGCCGTACCGCTTCTCCACGAGCGGCTCTCCGTCGGCGCGCGCTAGCTCGGGGACGAGCTGCCAGGCGTCGCTGCCGCGCTCCATGCCGGGGTCGGCGTGCTGCACCCAGACGACGGGGGTGCCCGCCTCGCGGGCGCGGTCGACGAGGCCGGCGACGCGGCCCACGACGGCGTCGCGGTCGAGGGCCTGCGCGACGACGTCGACCTGGACGTCGACGACGAGCAGGGCGGTGCCGGGGCGGTCGGTCAGGGTGGTCATGGCGTCTCCTCGCTCGCGGCGCTGCGTGCGGGACGAGGCTAGGGCGGCGACGGCCGCCGCGGCAGGGTCCGGCCGCGGTCCGGTCGGCCGGCGGAGGTCAGGCCGTGCGTCGTGCGACGACCTGCCCGTCCCCCGGGTCGGGGTCCGGCAGGACGCCGTCGTCGTCGACGAGCGCGACGTCGCGGCCGTCGAGGCGCAGCCGTCGCAGCCCCTCGAGCACCATGCGCCGGCCCACGTCCGTCAGCCGGTCGACGTGCGACAGGTCGAGGACCACGGGCGAGCGCCCCTCCTCCTGCGCGAGCTCGTGGAGGAGGTGCTCCGCGCCGGTGAAGTCGACGACGCCCTGCAGCGCGTAGCGGACCTCGCCGTCGTCGTCGCGCCGCTCGCGCAGCACCGTCTCGCCGAGGCGCTCGGCCTCCATGAGGTGCATGCCCATGTCCGCGGAGAGGCGCCGGAAGGCGAGGACGCCGCGGACGCTGTTGCCCTGCCCGTCGAGCCGTGGGGAGAACGAGCAGATGCCGGCCTGCCCGGGCAGGGCCCCCAGCAGCCCGCCGGACACGCCGCTCTTGGCGGGGATGCCGACGTGGGTGATCCAGCTGCCCGCGGCGTCGTACATGCCCGCCGCGAGCATCACCGACAGGGTGCGGCGGGCGACGGCCGCCGGCAGGACGCGCTCGCCGGTGACGGGCTGGACGCCGCCGCTCGCGAGGGTCGCGCCCATGACCGCGACGTCGCGAGCCGTCACGAGGACCGAGCACTGCCGCGTGTAGCCGTCGACGACGTCGTGCGCCCCGGCGGTGACCAGCCCGTAGGTGCGGAGCATGTGCGCCAGGGCGAGGTTGCGGTCGGCGGTGGCCATCTCGCCGGCGTGCACCTCGTCGTCGACGACGAGGCGGCGCCCGGCGAGGGCGGAGAAGACGTCGAGGACTCGACCGACGCGACCACCGGGGGCCGACGCGTCGAGCAGCCCGTGCACCGCGATCGCCCCCGCGTTGATCATCGGGTTCCGCGGGCGATGCGTCCCGCGCTCGAGCGACAGCTCGTCGAAGGCCTCGCCGGACGGCTCGACCCCGACCACCGCGTCGACCGCCTCCGTGCCACGGTCCAGCAGCGCCGCGGCGTAGGCGAAGGGCTTGGAGATCGACTGGACCGAGAACTCGAGGTCGTCGTCGCCGACCGAGTAGGAGCGGCCGCCGACGGTCGTCACCGCGAGGGCGAGCCGGTCGGGGTCCGCCGCGGCGAGAGCCGGGATGTAGTCGGCGACGCCGCCGTCACGGACGTCGACGAGGCCGTCGGTGACCTCGAGCAGGTAGTCGCGGACCGGGGTGCGCACGTCCGGGACGCTAGCGGCGGCGCGTCGCCGATGAGCCCCGCGGGGCCGCGCGGTCTGATCCTCCGAGCGCCCGCGACGCGGGCACCGCGACAAGGAGACCCGACGTGGCGACGATCGTCTCGACCCTCTTCTCGGCCCTCGACGGCGTGGTGGAGGTCGACCCCACCTGGCACTTCCCGTACTTCGACGAGGCGATGGGCGCCGCCGTCGGCGAGGACTACGAGGACGTCGACGTCCTGCTCCTCGGACGGGTGACCTACGACAGCTTCGCCGGCGCCTGGCCGGGCCGGGAGGAGGCGGGCGGCGAGGACGCCGGCTTCGCCCGACAGCTCGGCGACGTCCGCAAGCTCGTCGCCACCCGTGGCGACGCCGACCTCGGCTGGCGGAACGTCGAGCGCGTCGACGGGGACCTCGTCGCCGCGGTCCGGGCGCTGAAGGAGGACGACGCCGTCGGCAAGGTCCTCGTCGCCGGCTCGGTCTCCGTGGTCCGGCAGCTGCTGGCGGCCGGCGTCCTCGACGAGCTGCGCCTGCTCGTCCACCCCGTCGCCGCGGGCTCCGGCGAGCGGCTCTTCGAGGAGGGCCGGCTGCAGCCCCTGCGCCTGCTCTCCTCGCGCGCCCTGCCGACCGGCGTCGTGCGGCTCGTCTACGCGCCGGCGGAGCTGCCGGGCGCGAAGGGGTACGACGACGTGACGGGGGACCTGCCGGAGGCGGGCGGCGCCTGACGGCGACGGAGGTGGCAGCCCCTCGTCGTGCAAGTACGCGACGAGGGGCTGCCACCTCCGTCGTCCACAGGCCTGCAGCGGACGGGCGGTCGCAACGGGCAGGCTCCGGCGGTGCCCCGGACGACGCCGCTGCCGCCGCAGGTGCGCGAGACGGCCGACCGTCAGGCCGGGTGCCTCGCCCGTCCCCAGCTGACGGCGATGGGTGTGACCGCGGACCGGGTGGCGCGCGAGGTGCACCAGCACCGGTGGCAGCTCGTGGGGCCGCTGGTCGTGGCGACGACGACAGGGCCGCTCGCGCGCCGCGCGCGGCTGTGGGCGGGCGTGCTGACGTCGGGGCACCGGTCGGCCCTGGGTGGGCTGACGGCGCTCGAGGTGCACGGGCTCCGCGGCTGGGAGCGGGCGACGGTCGACGTCCACGTGCCGCGAGGGCGTGACGTCGCCGGTCCGGAGTGGGTGCGCGCCACGTCCAGCCGCCGGCCGGTCCGGCTCGTGGCCCGCGGTGGCCTTCCCTGCCTGGGCGTCGAGGACGCGGCGCTCGCGGCGGCCTCCTCGACCCGGGCGGTGACGACCGCGGACGGGCTCCTCGCCGCCGTCGTCCAGCAGCGCCTCACGACGCCGGGGCGGCTGCGCGACGTCGTGCGGGCCGCGGGCCCGGTGCGCCATCGAGGCGAGCTCTTGGCGCTCCTCGACGACGTGGAGGGCGGGGCGCAGGCGCTGTCCGAGGTCCGGCTGGTGCGGCTGTGCCGGGCCGCCGGGCTGCCGGCGCCGTCGCAGCAGGTGGTCCGCCTCGACGCGCAGGGCCGTCGTCGCTACCTCGACGCGGAGTGGGACCTGCCGGACGGCCGGCGCGTGCTGCTGGAGGTGGACGGCGTCGGGCACCTCGAGGAGGAGCGCTGGTACGACGACCTGCTGCGGGCGGCCGAGGTGGCCCGTCCCGGCGAGGTGGTGCTGCGGCTGCCGGCTCGCGCGCTGCGCGTGGAGCCCGCGCGGGTGGCCGCGGTGCTGCGGCGGCACCTCTCGACCTGAACCAGTGGCAGCCCCTCGTCGTGCACGTACGGGACGAGGGGCTGCCACTGCGCCTCAGTGGGCGACGACCTCCGGCGAGGGCACCTGCGCCGGGCGCCGGACGAGGAGCGAGACCGCCACGGCGACGAGCGACAGGACCGCGCCCACGAGGAAGGCGGCGCGGACGCCGGCGCCGGTCGCCGCGACCGTGCTCGCGCCCTCGGCGGCGCGGGCGGCCGCGGTCGAGGTCATGAGGGTGATGAACAGCGCGGTGCCGGCGCCGCCGGCGAGCTGCTGGACGGTGCCCACCACGGCGCTGCCGTGGGAGTAGAGCCGCGGCGGCAGGGAGCCGAGCGCGGACGTCAGCAGCGGGGTGAAGACGAACGCGAGGCCGACGCTCAGCAGGACGTGGGCGGCGACGACGTGCCACACCGCGGTGCCCGGGCCGAGCGTCGTCATGATCCACAGCGCGGCGCTGACGACGACGGCGCCCGGCGTGACGAGCGGCCGCGGGCCGACCTTGTCGAACAGCCCGCCGACCACCGGCGACAGCACGGCCATGACGGCGCCGCCGGGCAGCAGCAGCAGGCCCGTCGACAGCGTGTCGAGGCCGAGCACCTGCTGGAGGTACAGCGGCAGCACGATGAGCGAGCCGAAGAGCGCCATCATGCTGATGACGACGAGCCCCACCGCCACCGCGAAGGCGCGGGTGGCGAAGACGCGCAGGTCGAGCAGCGCGGCGTCGCGGCGGGCGAGGCGCAGCTGGCGGGCGACGAAGGCCACGAGCGCGACGGCGCCGACGACGACCGGCAGCCACAGCGGCACGGGGTGCTCGCCGCCACCGCCCTCGCCGAGGCTCGAGAGGCCGTAGAGGAGGCCGCCGAAGGCGAGCGCGGAGAGGGCGACCGAGACGACGTCGATCCGGCCCGGCCGCGGCGTCGTGACGTTGCGGATGCGGGCGGCCCCCAGCGCCAGCGACACCAGCGCGATGGGCAGCACCAGCCAGAACATCCAGCGCCAGTCCAGCGCGGACAGCACGACGCCGGAGATGGTCGGGCCGATGGCCGGCGCGACGGCGATGACGATGGAGATCCGCCCCATCATCCGGCCGCGCGAGGACGCCGGGACGAGCGTGAGGACCGTCGTCATGAGCAGCGGCATCATGATCGCGGTGCCGCTGGCCTGGACGACGCGGCCGAGCAGCAGCGTGCCGAAGCCCGGCGCGAGCGCCGCGATCAACGTGCCCGCGCTGAAGAGCGACATGGCCGTGAGGAAGACCGGCCGGACGTGGAAGCGCTGCAGCAGGAAGCCGGTCACGGGGATGACGACGGCCATCGTCAGCATGAAGCCGGTGGTGAGCCACTGCGCCGTCGTGGCGGTGATCTGCAGGTCCTCCATGAGGCGCGGCAGGGCGACGCTCATGATCGTCTCGTTGAGGATGACGACGAAGGCCGAGACCAGCAGCAGCCCGATGACGAGCCCGCTGCCCGGCGCCATCCGCTCGGCCGTCCCGACGACGCCCGTCCCGGCGCTCGCGTCGCCGCCGCCGGCGCGTGCCGGCTGGGCGGGCACCGCCCTCGTGCCCGCGTCGGGGCCTGTGCTCGTGCTCATGGGGAGGTCCTCACCGTCCGTGTCGTCCGTGCGTGCGGGCGGCCCGGACGACGGTGTCCGTGGCAACGCGACGCATCATGGCACGGACTGCCACGTCGGCACACCCTGTTAACCTGGCGGTCACCGACGGCTACCGACCTGGGAGGGCCCGTGCCCGACACCGCCGTGGCGACCGCCGCTGCCGAGCAGGCCCTCGAGGGCGCCGGGCGCCCGGACCTCCGCGAGCGCCGTCGTCGGGAGACGCAGGCGGAGATCAGCGCCGTCGCGCTGGACCTCGTCGAGGCGCGCGGCTACGCGGCGACGACCGTCGAGGACATCGCCCGCGCCGCCGGGGTCTCCCCGCGGACCTTCTTCCGGTACTTCCCCTCGAAGGAGGCGGCCGTCCTCGCGCCCGACGACGGCGTCGAGGCGTCGCTCGTCGAGCACCTCGAGCGGGCCGACGCGGGCGTGCCGCTGCTCGAGCGGGTCGAGGCGGCCTTCGCGGCGCTCGTCGAGCGGCTGGCGCAGCAGCCGGCGGACGACGTCGTCCCCCGCGTCCTGCGCGTGCGCCGTCTGGTGCTGGCCGACCCCGCGCTCACGGCGGCGGCGCTCGGGCTGCAGGCGCAGCAGGCCGACCGGGTGGCCGCCCTCGTGGCCGCGGCGGCGGGGACGCCGGTGGACGACCTCCGCACCCGGCTCGTCACCGAGCTCGCCGGCACGGCCGTGCGCCTGTCCTGCGACGAGTGGGCGCGGCGCGCCGAGGCGGGCGAGCGGCCGGACCTCGTGGCGATCCACGCCGCGACGCGGGCGGCGCTGCGGGACGTGGTCGCCGGCCGCTGAGGCCGGCGCCGCCCGCGCCCGGGACACCGACGGCGCGGGCGGACCGGGGTCCGCCCGCGCCGTCGCGGTCACGCCCCTCGGGGCGTCGGGTCTGGCGTCACGCGCAGGGGTCGCCCTGCGGCCCCACCGGCGGCACGCCCGGCACGGGCCGCCCGCCGACGACGACGCCGTCGTCCTCGACGACCGTCAGCAGCGCGTGCGCGGTGCCGGTCACCGCGCCGGCCGGCACGGCCGCCACCACGGGGTAGGACGCCGTCGTCTGCGTGCCGGGGCGGGTGTCGCCGGCGAGCGGGACCGCGAAGGTCTCGCACGTCGAGCCCGCCGGGATCGTCACCGTCCCGGCGGTGGCCGCGCCGCCGCCGAAGGGGTCGGTCGTCGTCTCGAGCCGCACCCGCACGCCGACGGCGCTCGGCGCGGACAGGCGGACGGGGACGAGCGCGGTGCCCGGCCCGTCGCCCTCGTCGACGACGACGTCGTCCAGCGAGACCTGCGGCAGGCGGGTCGGGCCGCTGCCCGAGCCCGGGCCGCGGCTGACGGCCGCGAGGTCGGACAGGTACACCGACCCCGTCGTCGAGGCGGCGGTGAGGCGGACCTGCCGGACGTCGGCGAGGTCCACCCCGGCGAAGCGCCCCAGCGGCACCTCGGCCGTCCGCATCAGCGTCTTCGGCAGCAGCTCGGGCTCGCTGCCGGCGGGCAGCGGGACGAGCGCGTCGCTGACCTCGGACAGGCGCACCGACGAGCCGCGGCCACGGCCGTCCACGAGCGTGACGAGCAGGTCGCCCGTCCGCGCGACGCCGACCGTCGGCGAGGTGCGGAACGTCAGGGCCTCGTAGCCCGAGAGGTCGCGCGTGGCGAGGCCGACCCGCAGCTGCGCGGCGGGGCCGCCCGCCGGGCGCACCCAGCTCATGGCCGTGACCGGCGTCGCGGCCGCCGACGGGGCGAAGACCGCAGGCGTCCAGTGCGGCATCCGGGCGGCGGCGTCGGCCGGCCCGCACGGCGGCAGGGTGCCGGGCACGGGGAGGTCCGAGACGCTCGCGCAGGCCCGGACGCGGGCGCCGCTGACGGCCTGGAGGCGGTCGGTGCGGCCGCCGTCGAGCGGGTGCAGCAGCGCCCGGCGCGAGCCCGGCGCCTGCGCCTGCGTGTGGACGACGGCGCGGCCGGCGGACGCCGCCCGGGCGCCCTGCCCGTCGAGGAGCGGCAGGTACTCCGTGCGGCCGCCGAGCGTGGCCTGGAAGAAGCCGCTCATGTACGCGGTGCCGACGGCGAGCTGCTCGCGCGGCGTCAGCCGGCTCTCGCTCCGGGTGCCGCACTGGCTGTCGCGGACGTCCCACCAGTCGTCGCCCGCCCCGCTGTGGGGGACCGTCGTCGTCCGGGCGTTCCACTCGGTGTTGAAGTAGTTGTGGTTGGCGCCCATGACGAGCAGCGACGAGCGCAGGACGTCGTCCCGCACCGTGTAGCGCGAGTCGTCGAAGAAGTGCTGGCCCTGGAGGTCGGCGACGTCGCCGTCGCAGTAGGGCAGGACCACGGCCATGTCGACCTCGGGCAGCACGGGCCGCGAGAAGTCGACGGGCGCCAGCGGCAGCACCGCCCGCACGCCGTACGGCGAGGGCCGGGCGGCGTTCATGAGCGCCGCCTCGACGACGCCCTCGCCGCCCCGCGAGTGCCCCATGAGGCCGACGCGGGTGAGGTCGAGGCGGCCCCGGAGCGCCGCCGTCGTCGCGTCGCCGAGCCCGGGCTCGCCGCGGTCGGCGGCCGCGAGGGCGTCGAGGTGGTGCAGGACGAGGTCGCCGCGCGCGGTGGCGCCGTAGTCCAGCGTGCTCTCGTTGTCGTAGGCGTTGACGGCGTTGGCGCTGACGGAGACGACGGCGTACCCGTGGCTCGCGAGGTTCTGCGCGAGCGGGCCGTAGCCGAGGTAGGAGGGGACGTCCTCGGTGCCCTCCGCGCACGGGTAGGTGGGCATCGACCAGTCGTCCTCGTCCGGCTCCTCCACCGGGTCGGTGCACCACTGGTGGCGGCCGTGGAGGAGCACGACGACGGGCAGCCGGCCGGTCGCGGCCGGGCCGGGGAGGTAGACGGCGGCGCGGCCCTCGGAGCGCAGCGACGCGTCGAGGCCCTCGAGCGCCCAGACGTCGTCGCCGAGGTCGTAGTCGGCGCGCACGACGCCGAACCGGCCGCGCGCGCCCGGGTCCGCCGCCAGGACCGGCCCCTGCCGGGTGCTCGTCGCGGACGGCGCCGCGAGGGCGCCGAGGCGGGCCTCGGCGGCCCCGGCGTCGGTGGACCAGCCGAGGTCGACGGCGTCGGCGCCCGCGACCTCGGGGTCGGTGGTGAGGAGGGTCAGCGAGCGGCCGCCGTCGGTCTCGACCGCGGTGCCGAGCGTCTGCCCGTCGACGACGAGGACCGGCGCCGCCGAGCGCACCGGCAGCGGCTCGTCGAGCTCGAGCGTCACGCGGTAGCCGCCCGCGACCCGGTCGACGGCGAAGTCCTCGCCGGCCGCCACCTCGGTCGCCGCGACGGGCGCCGGCGCGGCGCTCGCGGGCACGACGCCGGCGGCGACGGCCAGGACGACGGCCGGGCCGAGGGCCGTGCGGGACAACCGCTTCCGGGAGCGGTGGCGGCGCGGGGGCGAGGACGGCACGGGGACCTCCGGGGCTCGGCGTGGCAGCGCCTGCGGCGGCGCCGCGGGGAGCATGGCGCGCCGCGGCGTCGCCTGTCCCGGAGTTGACCGGACCTTGACCCGGCGTGGCGGCGAGGCTGCGGCGGGCGGCTGCTGACAGGAGGACGGAGGGGACGTAGCGTTCGTTGCCTACGGCCACCACCGTCGGTGGCCCGTGCCCGGAGGCCGTGCCCCGATGTCCGTCAGCCCCCTGTCCCGCCGCTCCGTCCTCGCCGCCCCGCTGCTCGTCGCGGCGGCCGGTGCCGCCGCCCCGGCCGCCGTCGCGGCGCCCGGCCGTCCCGGTGCCCCCGTGCCCGAGGTGCTCGGCCAGAGCCCCGTCGACGTCCGGCGCTCCGCCGTCCGCCGCGGACGGGCGCTCCCGCCGCTGCAGGTGCACTACCGCCGCGACGTCCCCGTGAGCCTCGCCTACGTCACCCGCGACGCCGGCAGCCCCGACGGGTGCTCGACGCGCGACGTCGAGGAGACCGAGCAGGCCGGGGTCCGGCCCGGGGACGGCTGGGTCGTCGTCGGCGGACGGCGGTACGACCTGCTGCAGACGCACTTCCACACGCCGTCGGAGCACACCGTCGACGGCCGGCACGCGCCGATGGAGCAGCACCTGGTGCACTCCGACGCCGACGGCAACCTGCTCGTGCTCGCCGTCCTCCTCGTCGAGGGACCGGCGGGGGAGGCCGACCGGCTGCTGTCCGTCCTGCCCGACGAGTGCGTCGACCCCGTGACGGTCGAGCACGTCGACCTGCGCGCGATGCTGCCCGAGCAGCTCGGCGCCGTCCGGTACAGCGGCTCGCTGACGACCGACCCCTACACCGAGGGGGTGCGGTGGTTCGTCCTCGAGCCGCGGACCGTCTCGGCGGAGGGCGTCGCCCGCTTCCGCACCGTCTTCCCCGACGGCGACGCCCGCGAGGTGCAGCCGCTCGGCCGCCGCGAGCTCGTGGCGGACCCCTCGGCGTCGCGGTGGCTGCGCCGGCTCTGACCCGGGGCGGGCGCCCCGGGTGAAGTGGGCGTCGACTCGGCTCCCCGGGTCCCCCGGAGGTGAAGTGGGCGTCGTCTTCACGCCTTGGGGCGCCCTGGAGGTGAAGTGGGCGTCGACTTCACGCCCTGAGGCGCCCCGGGGTGAAGTGGGCGTCGACTTCGCTCCCCGGGGCGCCCGGGCGTCAGCCCGCGAGCGGCCGCAGCCCGTCGACGAGCGACGTCGCCGGGCGGCCGGCGAGGCGCGGGAGGTCGTCGGTGACGACGTCGAGCGCGCCGGCGGCGATGTTGCCGTCGAGGGCGACGACGAAGCCGGCCGTCCCCTCGTCGAGGCCGGCGCCGGTGAGGGCCGCCGTCTGCTCCTCGGGGGTCAGGCGGTGGAACGTCACGTCGCGGCCGAGGACCTCGGCCATCGCGGCGGCGAGGTCGTCGTAGGTCCACGCGACCGCGCCCGTCAGCTCGTAGGTGCGGCCGGCGTGCGGGGCCGGGTCGGCGAGCACGCCCGCCGTCGCGGCGGCGTAGTCGCGGCGGGTGGCGCTGGCCACGCGGCCGTCGCCGGTGCCGGAGGCCAGGACGCCGGTGTCCTTCGCGCGGGCGAGGTCGGCGGCGTAGTTCTCCGTGTACCAGTTGTTGCGCAGGACGGTGACGGGCAGGCCGCTCGCGCGCAGCATCTCCTCGGTCTGCGCGTGCTCGGGCGCGAGGACGAGGTCGGTGTCGTCGGCCCTCGTCGCGGACGTGTAGACGAGGTGCCCGACGCCCGCGAGCGTCGCCGCGCCGATGACCGCCCGGTGCTGGTCCAGGCGCGCGCCCGGCACGGAGCCCGACACGAGCAGGACGGTGTCGCCCGGCTGGAGGACGCCGTCGAGGGTCGAGGGGTCGTCGTGGTCGACGGCGGCCGTGCGGACGCCGAGGGCGCCCACCTCCGCGAGGCGGCCGGCGTCGCGGCCCGTGGCGAGCACCTGGTCGGCGGGCACGCCGCGTGCGAGCAGCTCCTCGACGACGAGCCGACCCAGGTGGCCCGTGGCCCCGGTGACGACGACAGACATGACGACCTCCGCTCCGGGCGCCGTCCCTCGGCCGCCCGAGGTCGTTGAGCACTGGAGGACCCCGCGGTGTTCCCGCCGGCGGTGCCGACGGGCCCGGTCGGGTACGCGCCGGACCCGTAGGGAGGCCATGCCTCGTCGACAGCGTCCTGACAGGTCCGGCCCGCACGGTTCTCCACATCCGGGCGGACGGACCGCCCGACGAGGAGGACGACCATGCGCAAGACCCTCACGACCATCGTGGTGGCGAGCTCCGTCGCTCTCGGCGGTGCGGCGATCGGCGGTGCGGTCCTCGCGGGCCCCGCCCTCGCGGCCACCGCGACCGAGGACGGGACCAGCACGGCCGACGCCGTCAAGGACGTCGTCGCCGACCGCGTGCAGCAGATCACCGACGCCCTCGCGGGCCTCGTCTCCGACGGGACCCTGACCCAGGACCAGGCCGACGAGGTCGCCACAACCCTCGCCGACGAGCTGCCCGGCCCGGGCGGCCCCGGCGGTCACGGCCCCGGCGGGCCCGGCTCCGGCCCCGGCCTCGGCGGGCCCGGCGGTCTCGAGACGGCGGCCGAGGCCCTCGGCCTCGACGTCGACGAGCTGCGGACCGCGCTCGAGGAGGACGGCGCCACCCTCGCGTCGGTCGCCGAGGCGCAGGGCGTCAGCACCGACGACCTCGTCGACGCCCTCCTCGCCGCGGAGACCGAGCGCGTGCAGGAGCGCGTGGACGCCGGCGACCTCACCCAGGACGAGGCCGACGAGCGCCTCGCCGAGGCCCGCGACCGCATCGAGGAGGCCGTGACCTCCGAGCTGCCCGCCGGCGGCCCCGGCGGTCACGGCCCGCACGGCGGCCCCGGCGGGCCGGCCGCGGACGGCGAGGCCCCCACGCCCCCGGAGGGCGCGCCGACGCCCGAGGACGCGCCCGCCGCGCCCGAGGACGCCCCGGCCGCGCCGGAGGCCACGCAGGGCTCCTGAGCCCGACGGACGCCGGGCCCCGCGACGGCGGGGCCCGGCCCGGTCCGGCCCCCGCCGGGCCGGTGACGACGCCGCGACGCCCCCGCGTCGCCCCCGCGTCGCGGCGTCGTCGTGCGTCAGCCGTCCGCGACCGCGGTGAGCGAGAAGGTCAGCGGCAGACGGCGTCGCCGCGCCGGGAGGACCCACGCCCGCCCGTGCGGCGTGTCCTCCTCGACCATCTGCGGCAGCGCCCGCCACGGCAGCGTCGTCTGCTCGCCGAGCGAGGTGATGCGCAGGCCCGCGTCCAGCAGCACCGTGACGACCTCCGACAGCGGGTGCTTCCACTCCCACGTCTCGGTGCTCGTGATGCGCACGTCGCTCTCGACGTACGTGGTCTCGTCGTCCCAGCGCTCGGGCGCGCCGCCGCCGAGGTGGTCGCGGGTGACGACGAGGAGGTCGTCGTCGCGCTCGTCGTCGAGCGACGCGAGGACAGGGTGGGTGTCCCGGACGAAGAACAGCCCGCCGGGCCGCAGCATCGTCGCGACCGTCCGCGCCCACGCCGCGAGGTCGGGCAGCCAGCACAGCGCCCCGATGCTCGTGTGCACGACGTCGAACCGGTCGGCGACGACCTCCGGCGTCGCCGTCACCTCGCTCTCGACGAAGGTGGCCGCGAGCCCCGCCCGCTCGGCCAGCGACCGCGCGGCGGCGACCGAGGCGGGGGACAGGTCGACGCCGGTCACGCGGGCGCCGAGCCGCGCGAAGGACAGCGTGTCCGTGCCGATGTGGCACTGCAGGTGCAGCAGGTCGAGGCCGGCGACGGAGCCGCCCGGCAGGTGCGGCGCCATGAGGGCCAGGTCCTCGCGGGCGACGTCGGACAGCCGCTCCGGGTCCGCGACGAAGGCGTCCGTGCCGTAGCCCTCGAGGTGGATGGGGACGCGCTCGTCCCAGTTGCGGCGGTTGGCCAGGAGCTCCGGGGGCAGGTCCACGCAGGCGACCGTAGGGACGACCGGCCGATCCGCCGAGCGCTTTCCCGCGCCGGCCTCGGCGCGTCAGCGGTCGGCGGGCCGCTCGACGTCGACGCGGGCGGTCGGTGCCGGCCGTCCGGCGCCGAGGTGCCGCTCGAGCGCACGCAGGAGGCGGAAGACGCCGAGGACGACGAGCACGCCCGCCGCGGCCAGTGCGAGGGGACGCGTGAAGGCCCACAGCGCGGCAAGGACGTACGGGGGGTAGAAGCCGGTCTCGACCTGCACCACGGGCAGCAACGTGGTGACGACCATCCACACCGCCACCCCGACGGTGAGCGGGACGGCGAAGCCCCGCGCCCTCCCCGGCTCGCTGCGCCTGACGTCCACGGCATCTCCCCTCGTCGTCGCAGGCACCCGCCCGCGCGCTCATCGTCATGCGGGGAGCACTTCCGTGTCCGGGCTTCGGCTCGGCCCACCCACCGTCGGCCCGCCGATGACCGACTCCGTACGGCGACCCGCCGCCACGCTCCGTAGGGTCGGCGGGCGCCCCCTGCCCCCGGGTGCGGAGCCCGACGGCGCCCCGGCGCCGGGACGACGCCCCGAGACCGTGCAGCACAGCGCGCCGCCGGGGCCGGTCGAGGAGGTGCACGCCGTGGTCGACGACGTCGAGGGAACCGCGGGACGCGACGCGGCCCCGCCGAGCCGGCGCACGCTGCTGCGCCTGGCCGGGCTGGCCGGCGTCGCGGGCGGCGCCGCCGCGCTGGCGGGGTGCGGCGAGGCGGTCTCGCAGGCCGCCGAGGGCTTCCGGCTGCGGCAGGACGTGGCGGACCGGCCCGACGACGAGCTGCTCGTCACCGTCTGGGGCGGCCCCGAGGAGGAGGCGGCGTTCCGGGCGCTCGGCGACTCCTTCGTCGCCGCCCACGGGGGGAGCGTCGTCTGGCAGGTCGTGCCCTTCTCGCAGGCGCTGACGACCGTCGACACCGGCCTGCGCACCGGTGCGGCGCCGGACGTCTTCCGCGTCACCTACTCCGACGTCGGCCCCTACCGGGCGCAGGACGTCCTGGCGTCGCTGCCCGCCGACGTCGCCGCGCGGCTGGCGCCGCAGTTCGGGTCGTCGTTCTGGTCCGCCGTCACCGACGACGCCGCGAGCTACGGCGTCCCGCACCACACCGACACGACGATGGTGCTCGTCAACGACGACGCACTCGCCGCCGCTGGCGTCCGCCCGCCCGAGCCGACGCCCGAGGCGGCATGGACCTGGGACGAGGCCCTCGACGCCATGCGCCGCGTCCGCGACACCGCCGGCCCCGTGCGCTCGGCGGTCGCGGTCAACTGGCAGCTGGCCGGCGCGAGCCGCTGGCTGTCGTGGGTCGGCCAGGCCGGCGGCCGGCTGCTGCGCGAGGACCTCGAGGGCGCCGTCGCGGCGGACGACCCGGCCCTGCTGGCCGCCATGGGCGTCACCCGCGACCTGTTCCGCGAGGGGATCACGCCGCGCTCGATGTCGACCAAGTCCGGGCAGTACACCGACGGGCTCTTCACCTCCCAGCAGGTCGCCATGGCGCACGTCGGCAACTTCACGCTCCCGACGGTCGAGACGTCGTTCCCGTGGACGGCCACCTTCCTCCCGGTGCAGGAGCGGGCGACCGCCGACCTCGGCGGCAACGCGCTCGTCGCCACCCGTGGGCCGCGCGAGGAGCGGGCGCTGGCCTTCCTCGAGCACTGCGTCGGCGCCGAGCAGCAGGCGTCCTTCTGCGCAGCGGCCAGCGCGCTGCCGACCCGGGGCGACGTCGACGTGGCCGACATCCCCTACCGACTGCTCCCGGAGGTGCTCGCCCTGTACGCGCAGCAGGCGGAGGCCGTGACGACCGACGTCGTCGACCAGGTGACCGTGCCTCAGGCCACCGGGCTCAACCGGGTGCTGGTCGAACAGCTCGAGGTCGCCTTCCTCGGCGGCGACGAGCTGTCCGACGCCCGCGCCTGCGAGGACCTCGTGGCCGCCGTCGACGCGGAGCTGGCGCGGTGAGCGCCGTCGCCGCCCGTCCGGCACCCGTCCGGCCGGACGACCCGCCCCGCCGCGCCGCCGGCCGGGCGCAGCGGGCCCGTTCTGCGGCGACGTCCTGGACGATGCTCGCCCCGGCGCTGCTCCTCTTCGGCGTCTTCCTCGTCTACCCCCTGGGGCGGGCCGTCGCGACGTCGTTCACCGACGCCGACGGCATCACGGGCGGCTCCTTCGTCGGCCTCGCGAACTACACGACGATGGCCGGCGACCCGACCTTCTGGCGCGCCGCCGCCAACACGGTCGGGCTCGCCGTCGTCTCGGTGCCGATCGCCCTGGCCCTCGGGCTGCTCATGGCCGTGCTGCTCTCCGGGCCCGTGCCCGGCCGGTGGCTCTTCCGGGCCCTGTTCCTCGCCCCGGTCGTCGTGTCCGGCGTCGTCGTCGGGATGACGGGGCAGTGGATGTTCGACGAGAACGTCGGTGTCGTGAACGCCGCGCTGGGCGGTCTCGGGCTCGACCTGGTGCGGTGGCAGTCGAGCGGCGGTCCCGCCGCGGCGTCCGTCCTCACGATGCTCACGTGGTCGCGCGTGGGCCTCGTCGCCGTCATCTACCTCGGCGCGCTGCTGCAGGTGCCGGGCGAGCTGCTCGAGCAGGCGCAGCTGGACGGCGCGAGCCGGTGGCAGCGGATGCACGACGTCGTCTGGCCGCAGCTGCGCCCGACGACCTTCTTCCTCACCGTCGTCCTGGTCATCGAGACCTTCCAGGTCTTCGACCTCGTCTTCGTCATGACGGGCGGCGGGCCGGGCGTCTCGACCGAGCTGCTCGTCACCTACCTCTACGCCGAGGGCTTCGAGGCGCGGCGGCAGGGCTACGGGACGGCGATCGGCGTCGTCGTGCTCGTCGTCGTGCTGGCGTTCACCGCCGTGTGGTGGCGGGCGCAGCGGCACACGGAGGACGAGCTCTGATGGCCGCCGGCACCGTCCCCACCACGTCGGCGGCCCCCGGCCGCCCCGCGCGCGGCCGCCGGTACCGCGAGGAGCGCCGCCTCACCCGCGTCCGCGTCGCCGCGCTCCTCGTCCTCGGCGCCGTGTGGGTCTTCCCGCTGGTGTGGATGGCGATGACGGCGTTGTCCACGCGCGCCGACGTCGCGGCGGGCGGCCTGCCGTCGCTCGCCCGGCTGTCGACCGAGACGCTGACGACGACGCTCGCGTCCTTCCCGATCTCGCGGTGGGCCGTCAACTCCGTGGCCATCGCCGTCGTCGCCGTGGCGCTGACGGTCGTCGTCGACCTGCTGGCGGGCTACGTGCTGGCCAAGCACCGCTTCCGCGGGCGGGCGCTCGTGCTGCTCGTCGTCGTCGCGACGCTCATGGTCCCCGTGCAGGTCCTCCTGCTGCCGCAGTTCGAGCTGGTCGCTCAGCTGGGCTGGGTGAACTCGTACTGGGCGGTGATCATCCCGCGCAGCGCCGAGGCCTTCGGCGTCTTCCTCGCGCGTCAGTACCTCCTGGCGATCCCCGACGAGCTGCTCGAGGCGGCGGCGCTCGACGGCGCCGGCCGGTGGCGGACCTTCACGAGCATCGTCCTGCCGCTCGCGAAGCCGTTGGTCGGCGTGCTCGTGGTGCTGACCTTCATGTACCGGTGGAACGAGTTCGCCTGGCCTCTCGTGGCGCTGCGCGACCCGGACCTCTACACGCTGCCCGTCGGCCTGGCGTTCCTCCAGGGCCAGTACGGCACCGACTACCCGACGCTCATGGGGGCCGCGCTGCTGTCGGCGCTGCCGGTGCTCGCCCTGTTCGTCGTCGCGCAGCGGTGGTTTGTCGCGGGGCTGGCGCGCAGCGGCCTCAAGTAGGGGAGGCCGCGGCGGCGGGTGCGACGGCGCTGGGAGGCTGCGCGACATGTCGCTGCTGCGCTCGGTGCCGCTGTTCGCCCTCGCCGCGCTCGCCGAGATCGGTGGCGCTTGGCTGGTCTGGCAGGCCGTACGCGAGGGGCGGCCGTGGTGGTGGGCGGGGCTCGGCGTCATGGCGCTCGGGGTCTACGGCTTCGTGGCGACGCTGCAGCCGGACGCCGACTTCGGGCGTGTGCTCGCGGCCTACGGCGGGGTCTTCGTCGTCGGGTCGCTCCTGTGGGGCGTGGCGCTCGACGGCTTCCGGCCGCTGCCGGGCGACCTCGTCGGCGTTGCGATCTGCCTCGTCGGCGTTGTGGTGATCATGGCGACCCCGCGGGTCTGAGCCGGGCCGCAGGGGTTGGTCGGGGCGTCATGACGTCGCCGCAGGTCAGGGGCCTTCTCCCTCGCGAGAGGCTGACCATCTCCGGCCGCCGTGCGCCGAGGTGCCGACGGGGCGCCGTCGTCGCAGGGTGCTGCCATGGCGAAGGAGCGGGCCGAGGGCCTCGACGACGTGTGGGACGACTGGCAGGACGCGGTCACCATGACCCCCAAGCAGCTGGAGGAGTGGCTGGAGACGGACGAGTCGCAGTCGGTCGGCGACACCGGCGGCAAGGGCGAGTCGACGGGCCACGAGAGCGGGCGGCGCATCGTCGAGATCCTCCGCACGAAGAAGGACGACCTCACCGACGACGACGTCGCGCACATGAAGAAGGTCGTCGGCTACGTGCACCGGCACCGGGCGCAGGAGCCGAAGCACGAGGACGTGAAGACGTCGAAGTGGCGCTACTCGCTCATGAACTGGGGCAACGACCCGCTGGGCTGAGCCCGGATCAGCCGAGATGGCCGGTGGCTGCGAGGGCTTGGCAGGCGCCGGCCACCACGAGCACCGCCCCACCGCTCGGACGACGCCGAGCCGGCCCGCCGCCCTCTGGAGGCGGTCGACCCCGCGGGTGGGTGAGGCTCCGGTCAGCAGGGCCGCCACGACGACGTGGGCGCTGCCGCGGACGTCGCCGAGCAGGCACGCGCCCAGGAGGGCGGCGAGACCGCCGAGGACGGCGAAGGCCTCGTCGACGTGGCGGGTCCCACCGACCAGCAGCGACGTCATGAGGACGGCGAAGCACACGACGTAGGCGACGGCCACCGCCCGCGTCGGGTGGGGCAGGAGGCGTACGAGACGCACGGCGCTCACCCGACGAGGCCGAGCCCCAGCGCGCACCAGAAGAGACCGATGACGACCAAGCCGAGCCCGAGGAGCCGGACGTAGCGCGGCGTCGACATGAAGGACCTCGAGTAGTCGACGCCCATGGGGCGGCTCTCGGCGATGTGGCGGGCCATCGCGCTGGCCGTCCCGCGGACGTCGAGGAGCTGCAGGACGCCGACGAGCACCATGAGGGCTCCCGGGACGGCGATGGCGACGAAGGCGTCGCCGCCGGTCGCCCCGACCGCGAACATGACGGCGAAGGCGACGACGACCGTCCCGAGGAAGAGGGCGTAGACGGTCCTCGTCGGCTGCGGCAGTGCCCGGACGAAGCGGATCGGGTTCACGGCCGGATCGTGGCGTGCCGCAGCCGGGCCCGCCCCTCGCGGGCAGCCGCGTCACCCCGACGAGTGATCACCGCCCCCGCCGCCGGAACTGCCCCGGCGTCTCGCCGGCCAGCCGGGCGAACTGCCGGGTGAAGGACGGCTGGTCGTAGAAGCCGCAGGCGGTGGCGACGTCGGCGAGGGGGGCGTCCGTCGTCGTCAGGAGGTCGGTGGCGCGGTCGATCCGCGCGCGCAGGACGAGCTGCTGCGGCGAGAGGCCGAAGACGCGGCGGACCCGGCGCTCGAGGACCGCTGTCGAGCAGTCGGCCGCGGCGGCGAGGTCGGCGGTGCGCAGCGGCTCGGCGAGCCGGGCGTGCACGAGCTCGACGACGCGCGAGAGCCCCTGCAGCGCGGGGTCGGCGGCGTCGGCGGCGCGCAGGTCCTGCGAGATGCTCACGAGCCCGAGGACGACCCCGGCGCCGTCCCGCACGGGCAGCTTCGTCGTGAGGTACCAGCCCGGGGCGCCGCCCTCGCGGCGGATGAGCTCGAGCTCGTGCCGCAGCGGCTCGCCTGTCCGCAGCACGCGGTCGTCCTGCTCGGCGTAGCGCTCGGCGAGCTGCTCCACGAAGAGCTCGGCCGCGGTCCGGCCGACGACCTCCCGCCGCGACCGGCGCCCCGTCCGCTGCACGAAGGCGTCGTTGACGGCGACGTACCGCCCGTCGGCGTCCTTCGCGCAGAACATGACGTCGGCGGCCTCGCCGAGCAGGCCGAGCAGCGCGGGCGCCAGCGCCTCGGCGGGCCAGCCGCCGGGCAGGCGGTGGTCGGCGCCGGGCGGGCCGGGGGTGTCTCGCTGCGCCGTCATGGCGTGCGCGAACGTACAAGACGGCCCCGCGGACGCCGGGGCACGCTCGGGGCATGACCACCACCGTCCCCTCCCCGAGCACCCGCGGCGACGGCACGCGCACCGCCGACGCCCCCGCCCGCCCGGCGACGCCCACCGGCACCCGCCGCGGCCTCGTCCAGCAGCGCGAGGAGTGGGACCGCTGGGTGGCGCAGGTGCCCACGGCGCCCGTCGACGACGTCGTCGAGCGCTGCGTGCCGGCGGCGCTGGAGCGGGCGCAGCGGTGGGTCGAGGCGACGTCGGGCCCGCAGGCGGCGCACGAGAAGAAGGCCACGGAGCGGCTCGCGTCGCTGGTCCACGACCCGGGCGGCGTCGAGATGACGATGCGCTTCGTCGACCGCGTGGCGCGGCCCGAGGACGACGCCGTCGCGGCCCGCGAGCTCAACGCGATGGTGGCCGACCTCGGCGCCGACGGGGCCCCGGACTTCCTCTCCGTGCCGGACCGGGTGCTCATGACGGCGGGCGCGCGGCTGGCCCCGCTGGCCCCCCGCCTGGCCATGCCGCTGGCGCGGGCCCGCCTGCGGCAGCTCGTCGGCCACCTCGTCGCCGACGCCGGCGACGCCCCGCTGGGCCGCCACCTCGCCCGGGCGCGCAAGGACGGCGTCCGGCTCAACCTCAACCTCCTCGGCGAGGCCGTCCTCGGCCACGAGGAGGCCGACCGGCGCCTCGCCGCCGTCGAGCGGCTCGTCGGGCGGCCCGACGTCGACTACGTCTCCGTCAAGGCGTCGTCCGTCGCCGCGCAGCTCGTCCCGTGGGACGTCGAGGGCAGCCGCGACCGCCTCGTGGAGCGGCTCCTCCCGCTGTACCGCGCCGCCGCGGCCCGCTCGCCGCAGGTCTTCGTCAACCTCGACATGGAGGAGTACAAGGACCTGCACCTCACGCTCGACGTCTTCGAGGCCGTCGTCACGACGCCGGGGCTCGAGCACCTCGAGGCGGGCGTCGTCCTCCAGGCGTACCTGCCGGACGCGCTGCCCGCCCTCGAGCGGCTGACGGCGGTGGCCCGCGCCCGCGTCGAGGCCGGCGGCGCGCCGCTCAAGGTCCGCCTCGTCAAGGGCGCCAACCTCGCCATGGAGAAGGTCGACGCCGAGCTGCACGACTGGGAGCAGGCGCCCTTCACCTCGAAGGAGGACGTCGACGCCGGGTACGTGCGCCTGCTCGACGTGGCGCTGACCGCCGAGCGCACCCGCTGGCTGCGGGTCGGCGTCGCGAGCCACAACCTCCCCGACGTCGCCCTCGCGGTCGAGGTGGCCCGCGCCCGCGGCGCCGAGCTCGGCCTCGACGTCGAGATGCTCCAGGGCATGGCCCCGGCGCAGGCGCGCGCCGTGCGCTCCGACCTCGGGGAGGACGGCCGGCTCGTCCTCTACACGCCGGTCGTCCGGCCCGAGGACTTCGACGTCGCCGTCTCCTACCTCGTGCGCCGGCTCGAGGAGAACGCGGCGCCGCAGAACTACCTCTTCGCGCTCTTCGCGCCGACGTCGGGCGACGGGCTCGCCCCGCTGGCCGAGCAGGAGCAGCGGTTCCGGACGTCGGTCGAGCGGCGCTTCGCCGTCGAGGCCGGGCCGCGCCGCCGCCAGGACCGTCCCGCCGAGGAGGCGGCCGGGCCCGCGCCGCGCGTCGCCGGCGAGGACGCGCCCTTCCGCGGCGAGCCCGACACCGACCCGTCGCTGCCCGCCAACCGCGTGTGGGCGCAGGAGGTCCTGGGGCGCGACCCCGGGCCCGTCGGCTCGCCGGTCGTCACCGACCCGGCGGAGGTCGACGCCGCCCTCGACCGGGCGCAGGCGGCGGCCCGCGCGTGGGCCCGGGTCCCCGCCGCCGAGCGCGCGCGTGCGCTCCTGCGCGCCGGCGACCTGCTCGAGCAGCGCCGCGGCGACCTCGTGGCCGTCATGGCGCATGAGGCCGGCAAGACCGTCGCCGAGGCCGACCCCGAGGTCTCCGAGGCCGTCGACTTCGCCCGCTACTACGCAGGCAGCGCGCTCGACCTCGAGGCCACCGAGCGCGAGCACGCGGTGACCTTCACGCCGGCGCGCGTCGTCGTCGTCACCCCGCCGTGGAACTTCCCCGTGGCCATCCCGCTGGGCGGCGTGCTCGCCGGCCTGGCCGCGGGGGCCGCCGTCGTCATCAAGCCCGCCCCGCAGACGGTGCGGTGCGTCGAGGTGGGCCTCGAGGCGATCACCCGGGCGCTCGGGGAGGCGGGCGCGCCCGACGGCGTCCTGCAGCTCCTGCGCACCGACGAGGCGGACGCCGGGCGCCGGCTCGTCACGCACCCGGCGGTCGACGCCGTCGTGCTCACCGGCTCGTCGGCGACGGGGCGGCTGTTCCGCTCGTGGCGGCCGGACCTGCGCCTGCTCGCCGAGACGAGCGGCAAGAACGCGCTCGTCGTCACGCCGACGGCCGACCTCGACCTCGCCGTCGCCGACGTCGTCCGCTCCGCCTTCGGGCACGCGGGCCAGAAGTGCTCGGCGGCGAGCCTCGTCGTGCTCGTCGGGTCGGTGGCGCGCTCCGAGCGCTTCCGCCGGCAGCTGGCCGACGCCGTCCGCTCGCTGCCCGTGGGCCCGGGGACGGACCTCGCCACCGTGGTCGGCCCGCTCGTCGAGCCGCCCGGCGACGACCTGCGCCGCGCGCTGACGACGCTCGAGCCGGGCGAGCGCTGGCTCGTCGAGCCGCGCGAGCTCACGCCGCCCCCCGGGCACGAGCACCTCGCCGGCCGGCTCTGGTCGCCCGGCGTCCGCGAGGGCGTGCGGCGCGGCTCGTGGTTCGCGACGACGGAGTGCTTCGGGCCCGTGCTCGGCGTCGTCGCCGTGGCGGACCTCGACGAGGCCGTGGCCGTGGCGCACGAGACGGGCTTCGGGCTGACCGGTGGCCTCCACGCGCTCGACGAGGCGGAGGTCGAGCACTGGCTCGAGCGGGTCCCGGTGGGCAACGCCTACGTCAACCGGCACATCACCGGGGCGGTCGTCGAGCGGCAGTCCTTCGGCGGCTGGGCCGGCTCGGCCGTCGGCCCGGGCGCCAAGGCGGGCGGGCCCGACTACGTCGCGCAGCTGGGGACGTGGGCCGACGCGGGCGCCGACGCGCAGCCGACGACCACGGCGGGCGACGTGACGCCCGAGGTGGCCGCCGTCCTCGCCGCGACGACGGCGGCGCTGCCCGACGACGCCGCGTGGCTGCGCGCGGCCGCCGCCTCCGACGAGCACGCCTGGGCCACCGAGCTGGGCCGCGCGACCGACGCCACCGGGCTGCTGGTGGAGGAGAACACCTTCCGGCGCCGGCCGCTGCCGTCGCTGCTCGTGCGGTGCGGGCCGGGGACGACGCCCCGGGAGGTCGCCCGGCTGCGGCTCGCGGCCGCGCGGGCCGGGACGCCGCTGGAGGTCAGCGTGCCCGCGGGGGACGACGGCGAGGCGCTGCGCCGGGTCGCCGCCGCGGGCGCCGCGCCGGCGCCGCGGGCCGCGGTCGTCGTCGAGGACGCCGCCGCGCTCGGCGCGCGCCTCGTGACCGGCAGCCGGGTCCGGCTGCTGGGGACGCCCGAGGGGGCGGTGCAGGTGGCGGCCGCGGGGGCGGGCGTCAGCCTCGTCGCCGGGCCGGCGCTGCGGGCCGGGCGGCGGGAGATGCTGTCCGTCCTCCGCGAGCAGGCGATCAGCCGCACGCGGCACCGCTTCGGGCACGTCGCCCCGCGGGAGGGCTGAGCCCGGCGCACCGCCGCCAGGAGGTGGGACGCCGGCCGTCCAGCACTCGAACACGCGTTCGACAGGAGGCCGCCGGCGGTCCAGCATGGCGGCATGGCAGGGGGCATGACGGCCGGGCGCGGACCCCGGCGCGGGGCGTCGTCGGGCGGTACGGCGGCGGGCGACGCCCTGCTCGGGCGCAGCCGCGGACCGGGCGGGGCGGCGTCCTCGGGGCCGTCCGGGCCCGTGGGGCCGCCGCCGGTCGAGGAGCGCGTGCCCGAGCCGCGCGGTCCCGCCGCGCTGCCCGACCCCGCGGAGCTGCGCCGCGCGCACCGGCACTGCTGGGTGCTGCCCGGCGACGTCGGGGACGTCCCGGCGGACGGGGCGGACGGGGCCGCCGGCGAGGACGACGAGCCGTACGCGGGCGTCGTCGCCGAGTGGCGGGCGACGCCGGAGGGCTGGCGCGCCCGCGTCGTCTACGCGCTGGGGGACGGCGACATGCTCACGGTCGTGGAGACCTGGCTCGCCGCGGAGCAGCTCCGCCCCGCCTGACGGCCCGGCCGCGACGTCGTGCGGACCGGCGGGGGCGCTGGGACGCTGGCGGACCGGCGCGGTCCCGCGCCGGGGCCGTCCGTCCCGAGGAGACCCCGTGCTCGTCCGTCCCCGCTCCGGCCGCGTCGTCGCCGGCGTCTGCGCCGCCCTCGCCCGCCGCTTCGGCCTCGGCACCGGCCTCGTGCGGTTCCTCTTCGTCCTGTCGTTCCTGCTCCCGGGGACGCAGGTCGTCGTCTACGCCGTCCTGTGGGTCCTCATCCCTGCCGAGGGCACCGACCGGGCCCGCCGCGCCGGCCTCCGCTGACGGGGCCGCCCGGCGTCACTGCACGGCGGAGGTGAGGCGCGCGAGGTCGTCGGCCAGGCGCCGCCAGAAGCCCCGCTCGGACCACTCCTCGAGCGTCAGCTCGCGGCTGCGGCGCCGGTAGGCGTCCTCGACGTCCCGCATCTGATCCGCGAAGCCGCGCCCGAGGACGAGCAGCATCAGCTCGAGGTCCAGCTCGAAGGAGCGGATGTCGAGGTTGCTCGAGCCGACGACGGAGATCTCCTCGTCCACCGTGAGGTGCTTGGCGTGGAGGACGTACGGCGCCGGGTACAGCCAGATCTTCACGCCGGCCCGCAGCAGCGCCTCGTAGTACGAGCGCTGCGCGTGGAAGACGAGGAACTGGTCGCCCACCTCGCCGACGAAGAGCTCCACCTGGACGCCGCGCTCGGCGGCCGTCGTCACCGCGGTCAGCAGCGACTCGTCCGGGACGAAGTAGGGGCTCGTGATCGACAGCCGCCGCTGCGCGCCGTAGATGAGGCTGTTGAACATCTTGAGGTTGTTCTGGCCCTCGAAGCCGGGCCCGCTGGGCACGACCTGGCAGTGCAGGTCGCCCGCCGGCTCCCGGTCGAGGGGGCCCGGCGGCGTCTCGCCGTCGGGGTCGCGCTCGTCGATGAGCTCGTCGGTCTCGCTGTACCAGTCGGTGACGAAGAGCGCGTCGACCTCGGCGACGACGGGTCCCTCGAGGACGACGAGCACGTCCTGCCACAGCATCCGCCGCGAGCGCGGGCTGGCGCGCTTGCCGTAGGTGCGGTCGATGAGGTTGAGCGAGCCGATGACGGCGCGCTCGCCGTCGACGACGACGAGCTTCCGGTGGTTGCGCAGGTCGGGCCGCTGGTAGCGGCCCTTGAGCGGCTGCACCGGGAGCATGAGCTCCCACTGGACGCCGATCCGGTCGAGCTCGGCCTTCGTCTTCTTGTAGGACGGGTAGCGCCACGAGCCGATGTGGTCGAGCAGGAGGCGGACCCGCACGCCGCGCCGGACGGCGTCCTCCATGGCGGCGAAGACGGGGGCCGTGGCCTCGTCGAAGGACAGGATGTAGAACTCGACGTGGGCGTACCGCTGTGCCCGGCCGATCTCCTCGGCGAGCACCCGCAGCTGGTCGTCGTAGTCGGGGACGACCCGCGCCGCGTTGCCCGTGAGGAGCGGCATGGCGCCCAGCAGGTGGTTGAGGCGGGTGACGCCCTCGACCCAGGCCGGCCACGGGTGGTCGACGACGACGTCCTCCGCGTCCCGGGCGGCCTCCTCGATGAGCCGGTTCATGCTCGCCTGCTTCTCGCGGCGGTGCCGCGGCAGCTTCGGGCTCCCGATGAGCAGGAAGGCGATGACGCCCAGCGAGGGCACGAAGAAGATGAGCAGCAGCCAGGCCATGGCCGACGACGGCCGGCGGTCCCGCGGCACGACGACGAGGGCCACGACGCGGAGGACGAGGTCGACCACCGCGACGACGGCGGCGAGGGTGAGCGACAGCTCCGAGAGGTCGATGCGCCCCACGGGGCCCGAGAGGTCGAGGCCGGGGAGGTCGACGTCGGGCAGGACGTCGGGCACGTCCGGCAGCGAGATGCCGCCGAGGACGGGGAGGGGCAGGCCTGTCGTCACGGACACTCCGGGGGTGGACGGCGACCGTCCTGGCCGCACGGGGCGAGCCTAGGAGGGCCGCGGGGGAGCGCCCGTCGGCGTCCGCGGCGGCGCGAGGCCGGGGCCTGCGTGTGCCCGGAGCGCGTCGAGGCGCCACCATGGGGGGCGTGAGCGACCTCGGACGACCTGGCAGCGCGCCCGACGAGGGCACGCCGGTCGCCCCGCACGAGGTCGCCGCGTCGCACGACGGGCCGCTCCCGTCGCTCGAGGTCGTCACCGCCGACGACGGCACGGGCACGCTCTTCCTCCGCGGCGAGGTGGACCTCCACGCCGTCGAGACGGCCGGCCCGGACCTCGACGAGCGGCTGCGGACCGTCGCCACGGTGCACTCCGGCGACGTCACCTTCATCGACTCGATGGGGCTCCACTGCCTCATCACCGCTGCCGTGGCCGCACGGGGGCGGCAGGAGAAGGTGCGGCTCGTGCGCCCGTCCCGGCCGGTCGTGCAGATGCTCGAGATCACCGCGATGTCGGACTTCTTCGCCGTCGAGGACTGACGGCGGCGCCCCTCCGCGGGAGCCGGCTCAGGCGCCCTCGGGGCGCCGGGGCGAGGGCAGCAGCGGACGGCGCGCGGGGGCGAGCAGCTCGGCGCCCGACGCGCCGCGCACGAGGGCGGTGACGTCCGCCGCCGAGCCGGTCGCCGGCGCCACGTGCGCCCCCTGCACGGCGTCGCAGCCGAGGCCGACGACGGCGCGGTGCACGCGCTCGTCGTGGACGCCCGCGGCGACGACCCGCAGGCCCAGGCCGTGGCCCAGGCCGACGACGGCCCGGACGAGCCGGGCGTCCTCCTCGCGGCCGGCGGCCGTGGAGCAGACGAGCGCCGGGTCGACGACGACCTCGTCCACCGGCAGCGAGCCGAGGGAGGCGACCGACGAGCTGCTGGCGCCGAGGCCCGTGACGGCGACCGCGACGCCGAGGACGGAGAGCCGGGCGAGCGCGGTCGCGGCGGCGGAGGGGTCGCGCGCCACGTCGGCGTCGGCCACGAGCAGGCGCAGGTCGGCGGGCGCGGCGCCCGAGCCGGCCAGGGCCTCGGTGACGAGGTCGACGAGGCCCTGGCGGCCCAGCGCCCCCGCGGGCAGGGCCACCGCGGCGACGACGGGGACGCCGTCGCGGCGCCACGCGGCGGCGGCCGCCACCGCGCGGCCGAGGAGCAGGGAGAAGAGGTCGGGGGCCAGCGAGGTGCCGGCGCCGAGCTCGAGGGGCGCGGGCGCCCGGCCGGCGGCGTCGGGCCGGTGCCACACGAGCTCGGCGGTCGCCGTCGTCCACCGCCCGCGGCGGACGTCGAAGCGGGGGGTCCAGCGGACGTCGAGCACGGACGGCGCGGCGGCGTCCGGCTCCTCGTCGGCGTCGAGGGCGGCGCGGAGGTCGGCGCGCAGGAGGGCGAGGTCGGCGAGGCGGGCGCCCTCGCGCTCGTCGGGGTCGACGACGGCGACCCCCGTGCCGGTCTCGCGCGCCACGTCGAGGGCGGCCTCCACCTGGGCGAGCAGGCGGTCCGCGTCCGCGGCGGCCGAGCGCTCGCCGGGGGCGGCCGTCACGGCGCGTCCGGCGCCGACGGCGGCGTCGACGTCGACGAGGGCGCCGGCGACGACGACCCCGCTGACGAGGACGGTGCGCACGCGCTCGCCGACCCGGCGGGCCGAGTCCGCGGTGCCGCCGTCGAGGAGGACGGCGAGGTCGCCGCAGGGGAGGCGGACGACGACGTCGTCCCCGCGCAGGACCCCGGCGGTGCGGGCGGTGACGGCGTGGAGCACGTCGTCGGGGTCCGTGCCGGCGCCGTCCGGGCCCTCGCCGGCCTCGAGGCGGACCCGCAGCAGCGCGAGCGGGCGGCCGGGGCGGGCGGCGAGGCGGTCGACGAGGAGGTCGCGGAGGGCCTCGGCGTCGTCGACGTGGACGACGAGGGGCGCGTCGCCGCGGCGGCGGGCGCCGGGCCCGGGGTGCCCGACGGCAGCGACGGCGACGACGACGACCACGAGGAGGAGGACGTGCGCCGTCGTGGCCGCCACGGGGAGGGCGGGCCAGGCGGTGCCCGTGGCGACGGCCGCGACGAGGAGGCCGACGGCCGCGGCGGCGGTGGCCGCCCGGTGAGGGACGCGGGCGGCGGGCAGGAGCAGCGGGGCGGCCGTGACGGCGAGCAGCGCGAGGACGAGGACGGTCGCCGCCGCGAGCGCCGGCGTGCCCGGGGCGTCGCCGAGCGACATGACGACGTCGAGCAGGGCGACGTGCGCCACGAGCAGCCCGGTGAGCAGGCCCTGGACGCGCCGGCGCCGACGGCGCTGCCCGACGACCGCCACCGGCGGCGTGCCGGCGGCCGGCCGGAGGGCGGCGTGCAGCCCCGCCGCGAGGCGTCGTCCGCGGCCGGCGGTGGTGGAGGAGGGGGCGCTCACGGGCAGGGGATCGGCGCGACGGCGTCCCGCCTTGAGCGCCGGGCGCGGCGGTCGGGGGAGCGACGAGCCGTCCGGCCCAGCGGCCGCCCCGGTCGCGCCCGCCGCGGGGGAGCGCCACGGTGGGGGCGCGGCACGGCGTCCAGACGACGGCGCACGGGGCTGCAGCACCAGCGGGAGCGAGCTCGACCATGGCCGACCACCAGCAGACGCAGCAGAAGGGCCGGACGGCCCCGGACCCGGACGACCCCCGCAAGCCGGACGACCCGCCGGACCTGCACAAGCCGACCCTGAAGTACGTCCTGCGGCGCACCCTGCGCGAGTTCTCCAAGGACCAGTGCACCGACCTCGCGGCGGCGCTCGTCTACTTCGCGGTGCTCGCGCTCTTCCCCGCCCTCATCGCCCTCGTCTCGCTCCTCGGCCTCGTCGGCCAGGGCGGCGCGGTGACCGACGTCGTCGGCCAGGTCGTCGGGGCGGTGGCGGACCAGGACACCACCGACACGGTGACGCGCACGGTCGGCAACTTCGTCGACTCCCAGAGCGGCACCGCCGTGGGGCTCGGCCTCGTGATCGGTCTCGTCGGTGCCCTCTGGTCGGCGTCCGGGTACGTCGGCGCCTTCTCGCGGGCGATGAACCGCGTCTACGAGGTGGAGGAGGGGCGCCCGGTGTGGAAGCTGCGCCCCGTCATGCTGCTCGTGACCCTCGTCGCGCTGCTGCTGCTCGCCGTCGCGCTCGTCATCGTCGTCGTCTCCGGCCCGGTGGCCGAGGCCGTCGGCGACGTCGTGGGCCTGGGCTCCACCGCCGTGACGGTGTGGTCGATCGCCAAGTGGCCGGTGCTCGCCGGCGTCGTCGTCCTCGTCATCGCCCTCCTGTACTGGGCGACGCCGAACGTGCAGCAGCCGAAGTTCCGCTGGGTCAGCCTCGGGTCAGTCGTCGCCATCGTCGTGTGGCTCGTCGCGTCCGTGGGCTTCGCCGTCTACGTGACCAACTTCAGCAGCTACGACGCCACGTACGGCGCGCTGGCCGGGGTCGTCGTCTTCCTCCTGTGGCTTTGGATCACCAACATCGCCCTGCTCCTGGGCGCCGAGGTGGACGCCGAGGTCGAGCGCGGCCGCGAGCTGCAGGCGGGCATCGCCGCCGAGGAGAGCGTCCAGCTGCCGCCGCGCGACACCCGCGCGAGCGACAAGAAGGCGGCCGCCGAGGCCAAGGACGTCGACCGCGGCTGGGCGCTGCGCGTCGGCGCCGAGCAGGACCGCGCGGAGGGCGACGACCGCCGCGGCGGCACGGACCGCTGACGCGCGGCCGGGAGCCACGGGCCCCCGTCCACGCCGGACCACCGGCGGGGGCGGGGGCCCTTCAGGTCGCCCGGGCACCTAAGGTCGTGCCGCCGCGGCGGGTCCGGGGCGCGGGCGGGGAGGACCACGCCTACGGTGGGACCACACGCACCCGGGGCGGGGCGGCGACCGGGTGAGAGGTGGGACGTGGCGGCAGGTGACGGCGGCGCCACGACGTGGCCCTCGCGGCGCCCGCCGACCGTCGGCCGGACCGTGGGGCACTGGGTCGTCACCACCTCCACCGAGCTCACGACGGCACGCCGCGAGCTCATGGCCGTGGCCCGCGAGATCCCCGCCCCGGCGCCGGACCCCTCCGCCGGACCGGCCATCGCGCTCCCGGACCGCCTGGCGCTCCTGCTCAGCGAGCTCGTGACCAACGTGCTGCGCCACGCCAGCCCGCCCGCCGAGGTCGACGTCCGGCAGGAGGACGGCCGCTGCCTCATCGACGTGGCCGACCCCGAGGTCCACGTCCCGCCGAACCCCGAGGACGACCGCTCCCCGGGCCTCGGGGGGCACGGGCTCCCGCTCGTCGCCGAGCTCGCGGTGGACCGCGGCTGGTACGTCGAGGGCAGCCGCAAGCACGTGTGGGCCGTCCTGCGCACCGGCGCCTGACGCGTCCCCCCCCGGGGCGCCCGCCGCCCCTCCCCGCCCGTCGTCGGGCCCCCCGCCTACGGTCGGGGCATGAGCACCTCCGCTCCCGACGCCGCCCTGCCCCAGCCCCCGCGCCCCGAGCGTCGGCCGCACCGCCGCGAGCACCACGGCGACGTCGTCGACGACCCGTACGAGTGGCTGCGCGCCAAGGAGGACCCGGACGTCCTCGCCCACCTCGAGGCGGAGAACGAGCACACGCGGGCCCGCACCGCCCACCTCGAGGAGCTCCGCGCGGCGCTCTTCGCCGAGGTCAAGGGACGGACGCAGGAGACCGACCTCTCCGTGCCGGCCCGCGAGGGGTCCTGGTGGTACTACGGCCGGACCGTCGAGGGGCAGCAGTACGGGCTGGCCTGCCGCGCGCCCGTTGTCGACGAGGACTCGTGGACGCCGCCCGCCGCCGCCGAGGACGGCTCGCTGCCGGGCGAGCAGGTCATGATCGACGCCAACGTCGAGGCCGAGGGCCACGAGTTCTTCTCGCTCGGCGCGGCCTCGGTCAGCCCCGACGGCGCCCGCCTCGCCTGGTCGAGCGACGTCACGGGCGACGAGCGCTACACGCTGCGCGTGCGCGACCTCACCACGGGCGAGGACCTCGCGGACGAGGTGCCGGGCGCCTTCTACGGCGCGACGTGGTCGGCCGACTCCGCCGTCGTCCACTACACGGTCGTCGACGACGCCTGGCGCCCCCACGAGGTGCGGCGCCACCGCGTCGGCACGCCGGCCGCCGAGGACGACGTCCTCTTCCGCGAGGACGACGAGCGCTTCTGGGTCGGCGTCGGCCGCACCCGCAGCCGCCGCTTCCTCGTCGTCTCCGCGGCGGCCAAGACGACGAGCGAGGTGCACGTCCTCGACACCCGCGACCCCGAGGGCGAGCTCCGCGTCGTCGCCCCGCGCCGCGAGGGCGTCGAGTACGACGTCGACCACGTCGTCCTGCCGCAGCCCGACGGGTCCGTGCGCGACCGCTTCCTCGTCCTCCACAACACCGACGGCGCCGAGGACTTCGCGCTGTCCGTCGTCGACACCGACGACCCGCGCCCCGAGCGCTGGGAGGAGGTGCTGCCGCACGAGCCGGGCCGCCGCCTCGAGGACGTCTCGCCCTTCGCGCGCTTCGTCGCCGTCTCCTACCGCCGCGACGCCCTGCCCCGCCTCGCGGTCGCGCCCCTGACCGCCGAGGCCATCGGCACCCCGGTCGAGGTCGAGGTCGACGAGGAGCTCTTCGCCGTCGGCGCCGGCGGCGACCGCGCCTTCGACAGCCCCACGCTGCGCTTCGTCCGCACGTCGTTCGTCACGCCGCCCCGCGTGCTCGAGCTCGACGTCGCCACCGGCGAGCAGCACCTGCGCCGCGAGACGCCCGTCCTCGGCGGGTACGCCTCCGAGGGCTACGTCCAGCGCCGGGTCTGGGCCACCGCGCCCGACGGGGTCCGCGTGCCCGTCTCCGTCGTCGCCCGCCGTGACGTCGCCGACGCCGTGGCCGCCGGCGAGCCCGCGCCGCTCGTCCTCTACGGCTACGGCTCCTACGAGACGAGCATCGACCCGTCCTTCTCGATCTCCCGCCTGTCGCTGCTCGACCGCGGCGTCGTCTTCGCCGTCGCCCACGTCCGCGGCGGCGGCGAGCTGGGGCGCCACTGGTACGACGACGGCAAGACCCTGACGAAGGTCAACACCTTCACGGACTTCGTCGCCGCGGCCGGCGCCCTCGTCGAGCAGGGGTGGACGACGCCGCAGCGCACCGTCGCCATGGGCGGGTCCGCCGGCGGCCTCCTCATGGGCGCCGCGCTCAACCTCGCGCCCGACGCCTTCGCCGGCGTCCTCGCCCAGGTGCCCTTCGTCGACCCCCTCACCTCGATCCTCGACCCGTCGCTGCCGCTGACGGTCACCGAGTGGGACGAGTGGGGCAACCCCCTCGCCGACCCCGAGGTCTACGCGTACATGAAGGGCTACTCGCCCTACGAGAACGTCGCGGCCGTCGACCACCCCGCCGTCCTCGCCATGACGAGCCTCCACGACACCCGCGTGCTCTACGTCGAGCCCGCCAAGTGGGTCGCCCGCCTCCGCGAGCTCGGCACCGGCGACCGGCCCGTCCTCCTCCGCACCGAGATGGACGGTGGGCACGGGGGGCCGTCGGGGCGGTACAAGGGCTGGGAGGAGCGCGCCTTCGAGAACGCGTGGGTGCTGGACGTGCTGGGGGCGGCCTCGGCCCCGCTGCGCTCGTAGGCCGGTCCCGCTCCGGTCGGGTGCGGCGGGTCGCCTCCGCGCCGGGGTGCGGGTCGCGCGCGAGGCACTGGCTACGCACCCCCGGCAGCCTGACGGCTGCTGGGGGTGCTCGCCTGACGTGCCTGCCGCGCGACCCGCACCCCGGCGCTCGTCCGACCGGTGCGCCTTGTCGGGCGGGCGCACGGTCGTCTCCGCGCGGCGGGGTCGAGGTCGCCGTCGGCACGTCGGGGCGGCGTCTCGGGGCGCTGGGGTTGTCGTCCGGGCTTGCGGTTGACGCTGCGTCAGTCCTTAGCGTCCGGCGGGCCGGGGGGAAGGGCCCGCCGGTGCCGTGGTGAGCGGGAGGGGCAGCAGGGATGGCGTGGACGACCGCCGAGGTGGCGCGGATGTCGGGGACGACGGCGCGCACGTTGCGGCACTACGACGCCGTCGGGCTGCTCGTGCCCGCCGGGACCGGGGCGGGCGGGGTCCGGCTCTACGAGCGGGAGCACCTGCTGCGGCTGCAGCGGATCCTCCTGCTCCGGGAGCTCGGGGTGCCCGTCGCCGTCGTCGGGCAGGTGCTCGACGGGGAGCGCGACGAGGTCGCGGCCCTGCGGGCCCACGCCGACCGGCTCGAGGAGGAGGGGGGCCGGCTGGCCCGCCTCGCCGAGACCGCCCGTCGCACCGCGGCCCACCTGGAAGGAGAGGGCGACATGACCGAGCAGCAGTTCTTCGAGGGGCTGGCGAGCGACCGCGACCGGTACGAGGAGGAGCTCGTCGGCCGGCACGGCGAGGGCGTCCGGGCCGCGTTCGCCGAGGCGCGGGAGCGCACGGCCGGCTGGAGCCGCGAGGACTACGAGCGCGGCGGGCGCGAGCACCGCGAGCTCGCCGAGCGGATGGGGGCGGCCAAGCGGGGCGGTGCGGCACCGGGGGACGACGCCGTCCAGGCGCTCGTCGCCGAGCACCACGCCGCCGTCGCCGCGCACTGGACGCCGGACCGCACCGCCTACCGCGGCCTGGCGGACACCTACGTCGAGGACGAGCGCTTCCGCGCCTACTACGACGACGTCGAGCCGGGCCTCGCCGCCTGGCTCCGCGAGGCGATGGGTCTCTGGGCCGACGCCCACCTCGCCTGAGCGACGGGTGGCTGCACGAGGACGCCTTCTACCGCGTCGTCGTGCAGCCACCCCGGGGCTGTCAGGCGTCGAGGGCGTCGTCGTAGGCGCGGCGCGCCGCCTCGATGCGGGGCATCTGGACGTCGGCCCACGCGAGCAGCGCGTCGACGGGCTCGCGCAGGGTCTTGCCGAGCGGGGTGATCCGGTACTGCACCGCGAGGGGGCGGGTGCCGAGGACCTGGCGCTCGACGACGCCGTTCCGCTCCAGCCGGCGCAGCGTCGCCGTCAACGACTTCTGCGTCACGGGCGGCAGGGCCCGCCGCAGCTCGGCGAAGCGGCACGGCCGCTCGCACAGCTCGCCGAGGACGCCGAGCGACCACCGGTCGAGCACCTGGTCGAGCAGCTCGCGGTGCGGCCGGCCGACGTGGAGGGCGTCCTCGCGTGCCGCGGGCGCGGTATCCGTCATGACACCTGGTCTCGTGGAAGTGGTCGGGCCTCGGCCCGTAGGAAGACGGGGTCCGTCCGACCCCGTCAGAGGAGACCCGCCGTGGCCGTCCAGCGCCTCGCCCCCGAGGGCATGATGCAGCCCGTCCCGTACGCCCACGTCGCCGTCGGCACCGGCAGCCGCCACGTGCACGTCGCCGGCCAGGTGGCCCGTACGCCCGACGGCCGCCCCGTCGCCGAGGGCGACCTCGCCGGCCAGGTCGCGCACGTGCTGCGCGCCACCGCCCGTGGCCTCGCCGCCGCCGGCGCGACGTTCGACGACGTCGTCCGGCTCACCTTCTACGCCGCCGGGTGGGAGCCCGGGCACATGGGCGCCTTCATGGCGGGCGTCGAGGCCGTCGCGGAGGAGGTGGGCCTCCCGACGCCGATGCCGCCCGCCTCGCTGGTCGGCGTCTCGGTGCTCTTCGAGCCCGACGTCCTCGTCGAGCTGGAGGCCACCGCGGTCCTCGACTGACGGGACGGGGGTAGGGACGGCGGCACGACGACGCGTCGTCGTGCCGCCGTGCACGTCAGCGGGCGCTGTACCCGCCGTCGACCAGGTGGTAGCTGCCGGTCACGAAGGCCGCGTCGTCGCTCGCGAGGAAGGTGACGAGCCCGGCGACCTCCTCGGGCGTGCCCAGGCGACCGACGGCGTGGGCGGCGGCGAGCGCCGCGCGCGAGGGCTCGTCGAGGGTCGCCTCGACGAGCGGCGTGGCGATGAAGGCCGGGCCGACGGCGTTGACCCGCACGCCCTGCTCGGCGTGCTCCCACGCCGCCGACTTCGTCAGGCCCACGACGGCGTGCTTGGCCGCCACGTAGGCGCTGGAGCCGGCGAAGCCGACGCTGCCCAGCACCGACGCCATGTTGATGATCGACCCGCCGCCGACGGCCGCCATGGCGGGGATCTCCGCCTGGAGGCACGTGAAGACCGACACGAGGTTCACGTCGATGACTCGGCGCCACGCGTCGGCGGGGTAGTCGGCCACCGTGGCGGCCGGCCCGCCGATGCCGGCGTTGTTGACGGCCACCTTGAGAGGGCCCATCTCGCCGGCGGCGGCGACCATCTCGGCGACGCGCCCCGCGTCGGTCACGTCGACGACGAAGGGCCGTGCCGTCCCGCCGGCAGCCGTGATCTCGTCCGCCACGGAGCGGGCCGCGTCCTCGTCGAGGTCGGCCACGAGGACCGCGGCCCCGCTCGCCGCGAGGGCCAGTGCCACCGCCCGGCCGATGCCGGACCCACCGCCCGTCACGACCGCGGACCTGTCCTGGACGTCGTACTGCGCCATCGTCTGCTCCTGCCGCTCGTCGGCGCCGACGGTCGGCGCCCTGCGTCGCCGGGCCCGGACGGGGCGGCAGTTCGCTGCCGTCGCGCCGTCGGGCGTGCCGCGCGCACCGCTAGGCTTATCAGTCATTGAGGGCTCATGCATCTGGCCCGCCCGTCGACCCCACCGGAGGACCCCGTGCCGCTGCCCGCCCCCGTCCAGGACGTCGCCCTGCTGCTCGCCCGCCTCCTCGTCGGCGCGGTCCTCGTGGCCCACGGCTGGGACAAGCTCGCCGGCCAGGGCGTCGCCGCCACGGCGGGCTTCATGGGCTCGCTCGGCGTCCCCGCCCCCCAGGTCGCGGCGGTGGCGGTCGGCGTCCTCGAGCTCGTCGGCGGGCTCCTGCTCGTCCTCGGCGCGGCGACGGCCGTCGTCGGGCTGCTCGTCGTCGTCGACATGGCGCTGGCCGCCTGGCTCGTCCACGCGGAGAACGGCGTCTTCGTCACCGACGGCGGGTGGGAGCTCGTCGGGGTCATCGCGGCGGTGTCGCTCGCGCTCGCCGCGGCGGGCCCCGGCCGGGCCAGCGTCGACCACGCCCTCCTCGGCCGCCGCTCCCGTGGCCGCCGCCGCGTCGCCCGCTGACCCCGATCCCCTTCGGCGCCCCCACGCCGGTCTTCGTGCACTTCCACCTCCTGAGGCCGCCCCGAGGGCGGTGGAAGCGCACGAGCACCGGGAGGGGGGCGGGCGGCTGTCGGTGGCCCGGGCGAGCATGGGGGCGTGAGCACCTCGGCGTCCGACGGCACGGCGGCCCGCCCCGCGCCCACCCGGGCGCCGGGCGAGCTGCTCGACGTCCGCACCATCTACGCCGAGCCGGCGGCGCTGGCCCTCGACCGGGGGCGGCAGGTCGTCGAGCGGTGGCCGCGCGCCGAGGTCGTCGAGGTGCCGTCCGCGCAGCGCGTCCAGGGCCTGCACGACGACGCCGCGAGCGTCGACCGGTGGGTGCGCGTCAAGACGGAGGTGCTCGCCCTCGGCGTCCGCAAGACGCTGACCGCGCGGCGCAACGAGCGGTCCGCCAACTGGATCGCGCCGTCGACGGCCAACGGCTGCGCCATGGCCTGCGCGTACTGCTACGTGCCGCGGCACAAGGGGTACGCCAACCCCATCACCGTCTACGCCAACATCGACCAGGTCGTCGGGTACCTGCAGCGGCACGTCGCGCGGCAGGGGCCCAAGCCGGGGCCGGACCAGTGCGACCCGCACGCGTGGGTCTACGACATCGGCGAGAACAGCGACGCGTCGGTCGACGCCGTCGTCAGCGACAACGTGCGCGACCTCGTCACCGCCTTCCGCGACCTCCCGACGGCCAAGGCGTCCTTCGCCACCAAGCAGGTCAACCGCGACCTCCTCGACTACGACCCGCAGGGCCGTACCCGGGTGCGCTTCTCCGTCATGCCGCACCGGATGGCGCGGCTGCTCGACGTCCGCACGACCCCGGTCGCCCAGCGGGTCGCCGCCGTCGACGACTTCGTCGCCGCCGGCTACGAGGTGCACCTCAACCTGTCGCCCGTCGTCGTCCACGAGGGCTGGCTCGAGGAGTGGGCCGAGCTCCTCGACGAGCTCGACGACGTCCTCTCGCCGGCCGCCAAGGCCCAGGCGGCTGCGGAGGTCATCCTCCTCACCCACAACGCCGGGCTCCACGAGGTCAACCTCGGGTGGCACCCCAAGGGCGAGGAGGCCATCTGGCGTCCGGACATCCAGGAGACCAAGCGCTCCCAGAACGGCATGGAGAACGTCCGCTACCGCGCCCGGTGGAAGAAGGTGTGGCTGCAGCGGCTGCTCGACCTCATGGCCGAGCGGACGCCCTGGCTCACCGTCCGCTACGCGTTCTGACGGGGCCGGTCCTCACGGTCAGCTCGACGCGGCGCCCGTCGCGACGGCCGACGTCGTCACCATCATGACGACGAGCGCCATCTCGTCGACCGCCTTCTTCACGGCGTCCGAGGCCCACGCCCCCTCCGCCAGCTCGGCGAGGCGGCGGTCGGTGGCACGGCGGTCCGCGTCGGGGAAGACCTCCCGCCGCATCCCGAGGGCCTTGACGAGCGACGCGAGGGCCGCCGTCCGGGCGTCGGGGGTCGTGCCGACGACGACGGCGTCGTGGAGCCGCTGCCGCACCCGCTGCTCGGGCCCGCCGTCGGCCTCCGGGTAGCGGGTGTACGAGAAGAGGCCGAGGGCCTTCCGCTCGTCCCGGGCGAGGACGCCGCGCTCGACGAGCCGGTCGAGCGTCGCCGGCCGCGCGGCGCGGCCCAGTCCGCCGAGCCAGCTCTTCGGGGGCTTCGGGCGGCGGGCCCCGGCGACCTCGGCCAGCGCCGCGTCGAGGACCGGCTCTCCCGTCGGTGCCGGGTCGACGACGACGAGGTCCTTCTCGCGCACCTCGACCCGCCCGCGCAGCGACAGGTCGAGCATCACCGCCCCGCCCAGGCCCGTGTCGAGGGAGCCGTTCCAGGTGTGGCCCTTCTCGTCGTCGTACGCGAGCAGGACGAGCTCCTCCGGCAGCGTCAGCTCGTGCTCGACGTCCGGGGCGGGTCCGCGCGCGTCAGCCATGCCGGGAGGCTAGGGCGGTGGGCCGCCGGGCGGCAGGCGTCGGTCGCCACCCGCCGGGGCGCCGGGTCGCCGACCTGCGACACCCGGAGCGGGCGACCGACGAAGGTCGGGCGGCGCCTCAGGGGCGCAGGGCCGCCAGCAGGTCGTCGACGGGCACGGGGCCGACCTGCTCCGCGCCCGTGAGGGCGGCCAGGTAGAGCCCGTCCCCGACGAGCTGGACGAGGCGGGCGCGGGCGGGGTCGCCCAGCTCGTCGAGCAGCGCGGCGTACCAGGCGTCGTCGATCTCGGCGAAGACGGCGCGGGCCAGGTCGGCGGCCTCGTCGCCGCCGGCGATGCGCAGGGCCGCGACGTAGGTGCGCGACAGGCCGCTCGTCGCCTCGATGGGCGGCGCGGACGTCCGCAGCCACACGTCCGTCGCCCCCTCGGGGGCCGTGCGCATGGACTCGGCGTCCGCCTGGGCCCGCACGCGCAGCCGCTCCAGCAGGCCCGTGACCAGCGCCTCCTTGCTGGGGAAGTGGTACAGGAGACCGCCCTTGGAGACCCCGGCCGCCGACGACACCGCGTCGAGCGTGGCCGCCGCGGGCCCGGTGTCGACGAGCAACGTCTCGTAGGCGTCCAGGACGCGGTCGCGTGCCGTCATCCGGGCAGCGTAGCCAGCGGCGAGGAATAGACCGTCCAGCCGGTACAGTTCACCGACCGGACGGTCCAGCAGGGCCGTCGTCGAGCACCGTGCGCCGAGGGCGCCCCGACGTCCGAGGAGGACACCATGACCGCCGCCGTGACCGCCCCCGCCCTGCGCGAGCGCCCGCCGGCGCCCCCGCGCATCAGGCCGGGCCAGTGGGTCGCGCTCGTGGCGCTGGTGCTGCCCACCGTCCTCGTCGCGGCGGACGGCACGATCCTGTCCTTCGCCCTGCCGACCATCAGCACCTCGCTCGCGCCGACGGCGTCCCAGCTGCTGTGGATCGTCGACATCTACCCGCTCGTCCTGGCGGGCCTCCTCGTCGCGATGGGCTCGCTCGGCGACCGCGTCGGACGTCGTCGGCTGCTCATGGTCGGGGCCACGGGCTTCGGCGTGCTCTCCGTCGTGGCCGCGTACGCGCCGAGCGCCGGCGCGCTCGTCGGCGCCCGGGCGGGGCTCGGCTTCTTCGGCGCGATGCTCATGCCCTCCACGCTGGCGCTCCTGCGGACCGTCTTCCCCGACGGCGGCCAGCGCCGCCTCGCGGTCGCCATCTGGGCGACGGGCTTCTCGGCGGGCGCCGCGGTCGGCCCGGTCGTCGGCGGGGTGCTCCTCGAGCACTTCTGGTGGGGCTCGGTCTTCCTGTCCTCGGTGCCGGTCATCGCGCTGCTCGTCGTCGTCGGCCGCCGCGTGCTGCCGGAGTCGAAGGAGGCCTCGCCGGGGCCGCTCGACCTCCCCTCGGTGCTGCTGTCCCTGCTGACGATGGTGCCGCTCGTGTACGCCGTGAAGGCCGCCGTCGGGTCGGCGCCGTGGACGACGGCGCTCGCCGCCGCGGTGCTCGGGACGGTGAGCCTCGTGCTCTTCGTCCGCCGCCAGCTGACCCTCGCCGACCCGCTGCTCGACCTGGGCCTCTTCCGGCTCCCGGTCTTCAGCGCCTCCGTCGCGGCGAACCTCATGAGCATCTTCGCCTTCGCCGGGCTGCTCTTCTTCACCGCGCAGTACCTGCAGCTCGTCGTCGGGCTGTCGCCGCTCGTCGCCGCGGCGCACCTCGTCCCGGCCATGGTCGCGACCGTCGTCACGGGGCTGCTCGCGGTGCAGCTGGCGAAGCGGTGGTCGCTGCGGGTCCTCGTCCCCACGGGGCTCGCGACGTCGGCGCTCGGCTACGCCGTCGCCACCCAGCTCGGCGGCGGCCCCGAGGCGGCGCTGCTCGTCGCGGCGTCGGTCCTCGTCGGTGCGGGCGTCGGACTCGCGGAGACGCTGACGAACGACGCCATCCTCACCGCGGCGCCCGCCGGGCGGACCGGTGCCGCGTCCGCGGTCTCCGAGACGGCCTACGAGCTGGGCGCCGTCCTCGGCACCGCGGTCCTCGGCAGCGTGCTCGGCGCCGTCTACCGCTCGCACCTCCTCGTCCCGGCCACGGCCTCGGCCGAGGCCGTGGACGCCTCGACCCAGACGCTCGGCGGCGCGGTCGAGGCCGCCGGCGCCCTCGGCGGGGCGGACGGCGACGCGCTGCTCGCCTCGGCGCGCGACGCCTTCGCCGCGGGCGTCGACGTCACCGCGGCCATCGGCGGCGTCGTCGTCCTCGCCGCCGCGGTGCTCGTGGCCCGGGCGCTGCGCGAGCGTCGCCCGGCGGACGCCGTCCGCGAGGGCTGAGCCCGCGGGCGGACCTGTACAACCGCCGCCCGGCGGGGATGGCAGGCCGCTGACCTGCGGCGACGCTGGCGGCGGCCGACCTGTGCAGGTCCGTCGGGGGTCACCCGTCCGGATGCTCCGGACGGGTGGCCCGGGGCGTCCGGCCAGGTCGTTCCCAGCGGCGGCCCAGGGTCGGCGACCTACCCTCGTGGTATGGCCCTCACCGACCGCTCGTCCCGGGGCGGCGACGCCCTCCCCGCCGGTGCCGACGAGCCGGTCGACGACACCTGGGACGACGGCGACCTCGCGCCGGAGCCCGTCCTCGGGGACCGGCGCTTCGGCGTCTGGCTCGTCGTCAGCGGGGCGATCGGCCTCGTCGCCGCCTTCGTCCTCGCCGTCGAGCGCTTCGCGCTGGCGGAGGACCCCACGTACGTCCCCTCCTGCAGCATCAACCCGGTGCTGTCGTGCGGCAGCGTCATGGCGACGCCGCAGGCCGCGCTCCTCGGCTTCCCCAACCCCCTCATCGGGGTGGCGGCCTTCCCGGTGCTCCTCGCGCTCGGCGCGGTGCTCCTCGGCGGCGGCCGGCTCGCGCGGTGGGTGCAGCTCGGGCTGCAGGTCGGCGTGACCGCCGGCACCGTGCTCGTGGGCTGGTTGATCGCGCAGAGCCTCTACTCGATCAACGCGCTGTGCCCGTACTGCATGGTCGTGTGGGCGGTCATGGTGCCGCTGTTCTGGACGACGACGGCGCGGACCCTCGAGCAGGGCGCGCTGCCCGCGCCGTCCGGTCTCGTGCGGGCCGTCGTGGACCTGCGGGTCCCGCTCGTCCTGCTGTCGTACGCCGTCGTCGTCGCCCTCGTGGGCACCCGCTTCTGGGACTACTGGCAGACGCTGCTGCCCTCCTGAGCCACCGGACCTCCGCCGCCCGCTCCGGCGGCGCGGCGCCGGCCCGACGTCTGGGACGATCGGGGCCGTGACCGACGCGCCCGCCGCCGCCCAGCCCACCCCGACCCCGCTGGCCGACGCGGGCATCCCGCTCGGCGCGCTCGACGGGCGCTACCGCGGCGTCGTCGCCCCCCTCGTCGAGCACCTCTCCGAGGCCGCGCTCAACCGCGAGCGGGTCCGCGTCGAGGTCGAGTGGCTGCTGCACCTCACGCGCGTCGTCCCGGGCGCGCCGCAGCCGACGCCGGAGGACGTGACCGCCCTCCGCGGCCTCGTCGAGCGCTTCGACGCCGACGCCGTCGCCGAGCTGGCCGCGCTGGAGCGGGAGACCGCCCACGACGTCAAGGCCGTCGAGTACTACGTGGCCCGCCACCTCGAGGGCACGTCGCTGGAGGACGCCGCGGCGCTCGTCCACTTCTGCTGCACGAGCGAGGACGTCAACAACCTCGCCTACGCGCTCATGGTCCGCGGCTCGGTCACGCAGGTGTGGCTGCCCGCCGCGACGGCGCTCGTCGACCAGCTCGCGCAGATGGCGCACGAGAGCGCCGACGTGCCCATGCTCGCCCGCACCCACGGCCAGCCCGCGACGCCGACGACGCTCGGCAAGGAGCTCGCCGTCCTCGCGCACCGGCTCCGCCGCCAGCTCCGCCGGGTCGAGGGCGCCGAGTACCTCGGCAAGCTCAACGGCGCCACGGGCACCTTCGGCGCCCACGTCGCCGCGCTGCCGGACGTCGACTGGCCCGCCGAGGGCCGCGCGTTCGTCGAGCACCTCGGGCTCACGTGGAACCCGCTGACGACGCAGATCGAGTCGCACGACTGGCAGGCCGAGCTCTACGCCGACCTCGCCCGCTTCAACCGCGTGCTGCACAACCTCTGCACGGACGTGTGGAGCTACATCTCCGTCGGCTACTTCCGCCAGCAGCTCGGGGCCCACGGCTCCACGGGCTCGTCGACGATGCCGCACAAGGTGAACCCGATCCGCTTCGAGAACGCCGAGGCCAACCTCGAGGTCTCCAACGCGCTCCTCGACGTGCTCGGGCAGACGCTCGTCACGTCGCGGCTCCAGCGCGACCTCACCGACTCGTCCATGCAGCGCAACATCGGCACGGCCGTCGGCCACTCGCTGCTCGCCGTCGACAACGTCCGCCGCGGCCTGCGGGGGCTCGACGTTGCCGCCGACGCGATGGCCAGCGACCTCGACGCGACGTGGGAGGTGCTCGGCGAGGCCGTGCAGTCGGTCATGCGCGCCCAGGCCGTGGCCGGCGTCCCCGGCATGGACGAGCCGTACGAGCGGGTCAAGGAGCTGACCCGGGGCCGCCGCGTCGACGGCGCCGCGATGCAGGAGTTCGTCGCCGGTCTCGGCCTGCCCGACGACGTCGCCGCCCGCCTCGCCGCCCTCACGCCGGCGACGTACACGGGCCTCGCCGGCCGCCTCGTGGGGGAGCTCGACCGCCCCTGACGCCGGGCGGGCCACCGGCGCGACGCCGACCTGTCCGGACCCGTTCCCTTTGTCGTTGCCCGGGCGTACGGTCCGCCGGTGACCTCACCCTCCCGCCGCACGTCCCGCGCCCTCGCTGCTGCCGCCGCCCTCGCCCTCGCGGGGGCGGCCGCGGCGACGGCGGTGGCCGGCCCGGCCGTCGCCCAGCCGCTCACCCGCACGACGCCGGCCCCCGGCCTCATGAGCTACGTCGTCAACACGGACGCGAGCGTCGCCGACGTCGCCCGCGCCCGCCTCGCCGTCGCGCGCGCCGGCGGCAGCGTCGTCGTCGACTACCCCGAGATCGGGGTCGTCGTGGCCCGCTCGACCGCCGCCGACTTCCCCGCGCGGGTCCTCGCCAGCCCGTACGCCCGGGTCGTCGACTCCGTCGGCCCGACACGGACGACCCCCGTCGTCGAGGGCCTGCCCGGCCGCGACCGCGGCCCCGTGGCCGGCCGCGAGCGGACGGACCTGCGCGGGCTCGGCGGCCGCACCGCCGTCGAGGCGGCGCAGGTCAACGTGCCCGACCCGGGCGAGGCCGTGCAGTACGACATGGCCGCCATCGGCGCCGACCGCGCCAACGCCGTCGAGCCGGGCAGCCCGGACGTCGTGGTCGGCGTCCTCGACGACGGCATCGACGACAGCCACCCCGACCTCGCCGGCCGGGTGGACCGCAGCCTCTCCGGCGACTGCACCGGCGGCGGCCGCTTCGACGGCAGCGCGGGCGCGTACCTGCCGACGGCGGGGAGCTACCACGGCACCCACGTCGCGGGCACGATCGGCGCCGCGGACAACGGCGTCGGCATCGTCGGCGTCGCGCCGGGCGTCACGCTCGCGGCCGTCAAGGTCGTCAGCGACGAGGGCTTCATCTACCCCGAGTCGGCCATCTGCGGCTTCATGCACGCCGCGGAGGAGGGCTTCGAGGTGACGAACAACAGCTACTACGTCGACCCGTGGGAGTTCTGGTGCGCCGACCAGGCGAGCCAGGCCGCCGCCCGGGAGGCCGTCGCCAAGGCCGTCGCGTACAGCCAGGAGCAGGGCGTCGTCAGCGCCGCGGCCGCGGGCAACTCCTCGTACGACCTCGCGCACAAGACGACGAGCGGCTCGAGCCCCAACGACAGCACGCCCGTCCAGCGGCCCGTCATCGGCTGCCTCGACCTCCCGACCGAGCTGCCGGGCGTCGTCACCGTCTCGTCGACGACGTCGGCCGGGGCGCTGTCGTCCTTCTCCAACTACGGCGAGGGCGTCGTCGACGTCGCGGCCCCGGGCAGCTCCGTCGTCTCGACCTTCCCGCTCTCCGTCTCGCCGTCCGGCTACGCCTCCATCTCCGGCACGTCGATGGCCTCGCCGCACGTCGCCGGGGTGCTGGCGCTGCTCGCGACGACGCACCCGGACGCGACGCCGGCCGAGCTGACCGCGCTGCTCGAGGAGCAGGCCACCGACGTGCCCTGCCCGGCGACGGCGCCCGCCACCAAGCCCTGCACCGGCGGCGCCGAGGACAACGCCTACTTCGGCGAGGGCCTCGTCGACGCCTACGCGGCCGTCACCGTCCGCTGAGCCCGCCCGTCGTCGGTGCTCCCGCGCAGGGGGCGGGGGCACCGACGACGACGGCGACCGGGTGAGCCGGCGGCTGCCGTCCCCGCGCCGGGGTGCGGCCGGGACCGACTGCTGCCACGGTCCTCGCTGTGAGCGTTGACACCCCCTCCGGCCGTGCCCGTCGCGTCGTCGTCACCGGCGCCGCCGGCAAGCTCGGCCGGGCCGTCGTCGCGGACCTCCGTGAGCACGGCTGGGACGTCCTGCCGGTGGACCGCGAGCGGACGCCGCACGCGCCCGAGGACCTCCTGGTCGTCGACCTCACCGACCAGGCGCAGGTCGTCGAGGTGATCGCGGGGCGCACCGACGAGCGCGAGGGCCCGGTCGACGCCGTCGCCCACCTCGCCGCGGTGCCGGCGCCCGGGATCGTGCCGAACTCGGCGACCTTCACGAACAACATGACCGCCGCGTGGAACGTCCAGACGGCCGCGCGCGCCGCCGGCGTCCGGCACGTCGTCTGGGCCTCGAGCGAGACCGTGCTCGGCCTGCCCTTCGACGAGGCGCCGCCGTACGCGCCCGTCGACGAGCGCTACCGCGCGCGCCCCGGCTCCACCTACTCGCTCGTCAAGACGCTCGAGGAGGAGATGGCGCACCACCTGTGCCGGTGGGACCCGCAGCTGACGATGGTGGGGCTGCGCTTCTCCAACGTCATGGAGCCGCAGGACTACGCGCGCTTCCCGTCCTTCGACGCCGACCCGATGCTGCGCAAGTGGAACCTGTGGGGCTACATCGACGCCCGCGACGGCGCCCAGGCCGTCCGGAAGGGCCTCGAGCTCGACCGCCCCGGCGCGCACGTCGCGATCATCGCGGCGGCCGACACGGTGATGAGCCGCTCCAGCGCGAGCCTCCTCGCGGAGGTCTTCCCGGGTGTCGAGGTGCGCAAGGACCTCGGCGAGCACGAGACGCTGCTGTCCATCGACACCGCCCGCGAGCTCCTCGGCTACGAGCCCGAGCACTCGTGGCGGGACGTGCGGACGACGTCGGCCTGAGCCCCGCCGCGACCGCCGGGTGACGCCCGGACCGGTGACGTCGCCGGAAAGGGCGTGCGCCGGCGCGTGCCCGGCGGTGAGCATGCCGGGGTGACCACCTCGACCTCCTCCGCGGGCCACGACGCGACCACCGTCGGCCGGACGACCGGCCGCCGGACCCGCTGGACCGAGGTCGACGGCGTGCCCGTCGTCTCGGTGGAGGCGCCGGGGGAGCTGTCGGCGGGTCTCGTCCTCGGGGTCGGCTGGCGTGACGAGCCCTACCTCCGGCGGGGCGTGACCCACCTCCTCGAGCACCTCGTCATGCGCGAGGTGCACACCCGGAGGGCGGCGGTGGGGGCCTCGGTGGACGTCCTGTCGACCGAGTTCCACGTCAGCGGCTCCCCGGACGTGGTCGTCACCTTCTTGCGCCGGGTCTGCGAGCTCCTGGCCGACCCGCCGACCGACCACCTCGCCCTGGAGCTCGACGTCCTCGCCGCCGAGGAGCGGGAGGACGGCGGACCGGATCTCGGCGCCACCCTCCTGGCGGAGCGCTTCGGCCGGCGTCGGGCGGGGCTGGCGGCCCTGGTCGAGCCCGCGACGGCGACCCTGGACGCGTCCGCCGTCAGGGAGTGGGCGGCGCGCTGGGCGGTCGCCGGCAACGCCTGCGTCTGGCTGTCCGGGCCGGTGCCGGGGCACCTCGCCCTGCCCCTGCCGCCGGGCCGACCGCCGTCGGTCGACCGTGGCGAGCTGCCGGTGGGTGCGCCGCTCCCGGCCCGCCTGTCGCTGCCGGACGTACCGGTCGCCGTGACCGCCGTCGTGCCGCACGCCGTCGCCACGTCGATGGGGGCGAACCTGCTCGAGGAGCGTCTCGTGACGGAGCTGAGGACCCGCAGAGGCCTCGTCTACGACGTCGACGTGGACCTCCTCCGCCTGTCGGACGGGGAGCGGCACCTGCTCGTGACGGCCGCGCCGCCGGAGGGACGTGAGGGGCAGGTCGTGGACGTGGTGAGGTCGGTCCTCCGCGACCTGGCCCAGCGCGGCCCCTCGGCGGCCGAGCTGGCCGAGGAGGTCGAGATCTTCTGCGAGGACCCCGGCGAGCAGCCCGACCCCGAGCGGCTCCGGGGCTACGCCCGGTGGCGGGCGGAGTGCCGGGTGCTGGGGTGGGCGGGCGAGGAGACGGCCGACATCGACGAGGAGGCGCGGTCCGTGCGCCCGGAGGACGTCCGCGACGTCTTCCGCGCGGTGGAGCGGTCCGCGCTCGTCGTCGTCCCGGAGGAGACGGACGCGGAAGAGCGCGTCGCCGACCTCTCGGTGTGGCCGACGTCGTCCCCGACCACCGTGACCGGGCGGACCTACCTGCCGCGGTGGTGGAAGGGCGTGCCGCGGCGCGCGCGGCTCGTCGTCGGCGAGGAGGGCGTGACGCTCACGACCGGCCCCGACCACCGCGCCACCGTGCGGTGGGAGGACGTCCTCGGCCTGCTGGAGGACGACAGCGAGGGCTTCACGCACGTCCTCGTCGGGACGACGGCGACCGTGCCGCTGGACGGCGGCGACTGGCGCGGCGGCGGTCGGGCGATGGCCGAGGTGCTCCGGCACGTGCCGGAGCACCTGCGGGCGCGGGCGGACGCGCACAGCGCCTCGGGCCACGGCGCCCTCGCCGGGGCCGGTCCCGCCCCGGGCTGACCGGCGCCCCCGCCCGCGGCGCCGGTCGGCCAGGCTCGGGGGATGGACGCACCTCTCCGCCTCAACGCCACCGTCCTCGGTGCCCCGGACCCCCGTGCGCTCGCGGCGTACTACCGCGAGCTGCTGGGGCTGACGCCCGGCACGGACGAGCCGGACTGGGTGACGCTCAGGGCGCCGGACGGCGGTGCCGGGCTGTCGTTCCAGCGGGAGCCCGACCACGTCCCGCCCGTCTGGCCGCAGGGGCCGGGCGACCAGCAGATGCAGCTGCACCTCGACGTCGAGGTGGCGGTCCCGGACGGGACGACGCCGGCCGCGGCCCTCGCGGCCGCGGCGGACCGCGCCGTCGCGCTCGGGGGCCGGCTGCCCGAGCACCAGCCGCAGGAGGACGTCCGCGTGGTGCTGGACCCGGCGGGCCACCCCTTCTGCCTCTACCTCGGGTGACGGGCGGCGACCGGGGAGCGTGCGGTCCGGCTGAGGGCCCTGCGGCCGTGCAGGGCGTTCCCCGGTCGCCCTTCGGCCGGTCACGGCGTTCCCCCGTCGGTCCCGGCGGGCTGGGGCGCCTCGCCGTGGGGCGTCGGCGGCGTCCGGGGAGCGTGCGGTCCGGTGGAGCGTCGATTGGGGAGCGTGCGGTCCGGCTGAGGGCCCTGCGGCCGTGCAGGGCGTTCCCCAATCGGTCTCGGCGGGCTGGTGAGCCTCGCCGTGGGGCGTCGGCGGCGTCCGGGGAGCGTGCGGTCCGGTGGAGCGTCGACTGGGGAGCGTGCGGTCCGGCCGAGAGACCTCCAGCCGTGCCGGGCGTTCCCCGGACGCCGCGCGACCGTGCACAGCGCTCCCCGGTCGGACGGCGGCGGCTCCCCGCCGGGCGACGTCGACCCGACGCCGCCCGCGGGCGTGCCGCCGCGCCCTAGGGTCGACCACCGGTCGGCGCGACGGCGTGCCGGCACCACGGGGGTGGAGCGGTGCAGCAGCAGGACGGGTCGGCCGGGTCGGTCGTCGTGTGGCGGGACGACGTCCTGCCGGCGTCGGAGACGTTCGTCGCCGGGCAGGTGGGGGCGATGCGGCGGTGGCATCCCGTCGTCGCCGGGCTCTACCGGACGCCCAGCGTCCTCGACGTGCGGCCCGAGCTGGTGCTCTCGCCGTCGGCCCGCTGGGCGGCGCCCTACCGGCGATGGGTCCGGCGCAGCGGCCGCAGCCGGCGCCTCGACGCCCTGCTGCGCCGTCCCGACGTCCGGGTCGTGCACGCCCACTTCGGCCGGGACGCCCAGCTCGTCGCGCCCGCGGCCGCGCGGGCCCGGCGGCCGCTCGTCGTCACGCTCCACGGCTACGACGTCACGCAGCTGCCGCGGCACCCGCGGACCGGCCCGGCCTACCGGGCGGGGCTGCGCCGGCTCTTCGACCAGGCGGCGGCCGTCGTCGTCGTGTCGGACTTCGTCCGCGAGCAGGTGCTGGCCCTGGGGGCCCACGCCGACCGGCTCGTGCGGCTGCCCACCGGGATCGACCCGGGCCCGGCGGCGCCGCCCGCCCCGCCGGTGCGGCGGGTGCTCTTCGTCGGCCGCCTCGTGGAGAAGAAGGGCGTCGCCGACCTCCTCGAGGCGGTCGCGGCGCTGCCCGGCGACCTGCGCGGCACGCCCGTGGAGATCTGCGGCGACGGTCCGCTCCGCGAGGACCTCGAGCGCCGCGCGGCCGAGCTCGGCCTCACCGTCGAGTTCCGCGGCCACCTCACGCCCGCCCAGCTCGCGGCGACGTACCGCGGCGGCGGCGTCTTCTGCGGGCCCTCGCGCAGCAGCGCGGCCGGCGACGCCGAGGGCCTCGGCACCGTCTTCCTCGAGGCCGCGGCGGCCGGGCTGCCCGTCGTCTCCTACCGGCACGGCGGCGTCCCGGAGGCCGTCGAGGACGGCGTCACCGGCCACCTCGTGCCCGAGGGCGACGTCCCGGCGCTGTCCCGCGCGCTCGGCGCCGTCATGGCCGACGGCGCCCCCGCGCAGGAGATGGGGCTGGCGGGGCGCCGCATGGTCGAGCGCGACTTCGACCTCGCCCGCCAGACCGCCCGGCTCGAGGAGCTCTACGACCGGGTGGCCGCCGGCCGCCCCGTGGCCGCCCGCCGCTGACCCGCCGACGGCGCCGTCGGGACGTCCGCCCCCGGCGGGCCCGCGGCCCGCGCACCATGGGCGCGTGCGCATCGAGGTGGTCGCAGGCACGTCGGGCGACGTCACCCGCCAGCCGGTCGACGCCGTCGTCACGGCGGCCAACCGGGCGCTGAGGGGCGGCGGCGGGGTCGACGCCGCGGTCCACGGCGCCGCCGGGCCCGAGCTCCTCACGGCGAGCCGCGCGCTGGCGCCCTGCCCCACGGGCTCGGCGGTCGTGACCCCGGCGTTCGACCTCGCGCCCGTGCGCTGGGTCGTCCACGCCGTCGGCCCCCGCTGGTCGGGCCGGCCGGAGGACCCGGTGCTCCTGGCCTCGGCGTACACGGCGTCGCTCGCGCGGGCGGACGAGGTGGGCGCCACGTCGGTGGCCTTCCCGTCGATCTCCACCGGCGTCTACGGCTACCCGGCGCCGGAGGCCGCCCGCGTCTCGGTCGGCGCCCTCCGTGCCGCCCGGACCCGCGTCGAGCTGGCCCTGCTCGTCGCCCGCACGGAGGAGCAGGCGGGCCTGTGGGAGGGGGCCCTCGCCGAGGGCTGACCCCGGCCGCCCTGCCCCGCCGTCGTCCACCGACCGGGGGAGCGGCCGTGCGATCACTCGAACGTCTGTGCGAACCTTCCGTCGTGGGCGGAGGGTGGTCGAGCAGCAGGGCGGCCGCCTTCCGCCGATCCATGGCCGACCAGCACGAGCAGTCGGCCGCCGCGCCCGACGAGGCCGACGGGGCTGACGGGGCTGACAGGGCCGACGGGGGAGCGCCCGGCGCCACGCCCCGGCGCTCGCCGCGCGGCACGCACTGCTGGGTGCTCATGCCCGACGTCGAGCCGATGCCCGGCGTCGTCGCGGGCTGGCGGCGCGACGAGCAGGGCGCGTGGCAGGCCCGCGTCGCCTACGCGCTGGGGGACGACGGCACGGGCGGCGTCGTCATGGGGTGGCTGCCCGCGTCGTGCCTGCGGCCGCTGCACGCCCCCTGAGCCGGCCCGGGGGTCAGCCGGTCCAGCGGTACTCGAGCTCGGGGCGCCCCGTCCCGCCGTAGCGCGGTCGGCGGTCGGCCGTCCCCTGGCCCACGAGGTGCTCGAGGTAGCGGCGCGCGGTGACCCGGCCGACCCCCACGGCGGACGCGACCTCCCCGGCCGAGGACGGCGCGGCACGCACCACCTCGGCCACCGCGGTGAGGGTCTCGGGGGACAGCCCGCCCGGCCGGCCAGTGGTGGCGCCGCGCGGCGCCAGGTGCCCCCCGACCGCCCGGTCGACCTCCTCCTGCGACAGCGCGGTGCCGTCGTCGGACCGCGCGGCGCGGGCGGCCGCGTACTGCTCGAGCCGCTCCCGCAGCGCCGCCCCGGCGAAGGGCTTGAGCAGGTAGCCGACGACGCCGAGCGACGTTGCCGCCCGCACTGTCGACAGCTCGCGCGCCGACGTGACGGCGAGGACGTCGGTCCACCGCCCGGCCGCCCGCAGCGCCCGGACGACGTCGAGGCCCGGCCGGTCCGGCAGGTGCATGTCGAGCAGGACGAGGTCCACGGGCTCGCCGTCGATCTCGTCCGCGGCCCGCAGCCGGCGCAGCGCCTCCGCGGCGGTCGCGGCGGGCGGCAGGGCCCGGAAGCCGGGCGTCGCGTCGACGTGGGTGCGGTGGGCCGCCGCGGCCACCGGCTCGTCCTCGACGACGAGGACGACGAGGTCGCGCCGGCCGGTCACGGCGCGCCCACGACGGCGTCGGCCCGCCCGGCGCCCGACGGGCCGGGCCCGGCGGGGAGCCGGACGGCGAAGCACGCCCCGCCGAGGTCGGAGCGGGAGACGTCGATCCGGCCGCCGAGGCGGTCCACCGCCTGGCCCACGAGCGCGAGCCCCAGCCCCCGCCCGTGCAGCCGGCCGCCGTCGCCCTTCGTCGACCAGCCGCGGCGGAAGGCCCGCTCGGCGTCCTCCGGGGCGAGGCCGGCGCCCGAGTCGGACACTTCGACGACCACCCCGTCGTCGTCGGCCCGCAGCACCACCTCGACGAGCGCGTCGCCCCCGCCGGCCGCGTCGCGTGCCGCCGCCGCGGCGTCGACGGCGTTGTCGGTGAGGTTGCCGAGCACCGTGAGGACGTCGCGCACCGGCGTCCCCGTGCGGTCGAGCGCCCCCTCGTCGAGGCGGCTCTGCCCGGCGACGACGACGTCCACGCCGCGCTCGGCGGCCCGGGCGCTCGCGCCCAGCAGGAGGGCGGCGACGACGGGCTCGGCGACGGCGCCCACCACCTGGTCGGTGAGGGCCTGCGCGGCCGCGAGCTCGTCCACGGCCAGCTCCACCGCCTCCCGCGAGCGGCCCATCTCGACGAGCTGGACGACGGTGTGGAGCCGGTTGGCCTGCTCGTGCGCCTGGCTGCGCAGCGCCTCGGCGAGCGAGCGGGTGGTCTCCAGCTCGTCGGAGAGGGCGAGGAGGTCGGTGCGGTCGCGCAGCGTCATGACGCGGCCGGCGTCGTGCGCGGGCGCGGCGCCCGCGCCGGACGGCGCCCGCGCGTCACGGACCGAGGCCACGAGGACCCGCGACGCGGTGAGGACGACCTCGTCGGCGACGTCGTCGTCGCCGCGCAGCAGGCGCACGAGGCCGGGCGGCAGGCCGAGGTCGTCGACGGGCCGCCCGACGACGTCGTCCGGCAGGTCCAGCAGCGCGCGGGCCTCCTCGTTGAGCAGCTGCACGCGCCCGTCGGCGTCCACGAGCAGCAGGCCCTCGCGGACCGAGCGGAGGACGGCGTCGTAGTAGGTGACCATCCGCGCCAGCTCGGGCCCGGCGAGCCCCAGCGTGAGGCGCCGCGCCCGCCGCGCGACGAGGTACGAGCCGCCCAGCGCGAGCGCGAGGACGCCGGCGCCCGCGAGGAGGACGAGGCGCAGGCCGTCGGCGGCGTCCTCGCCGACCGACGTGACGCTGATGCCGGTGGCGACGAGCGCGACGACGTCGCCGCCCTCGACGACGGGCACGACCGCGCGCACCGACGGCCCGAGCGTGCCGGTGTACGTCTCGACGACGCGGCCGCCGGCGAGCGCGGCGTCGCGGCTGCCGATGTAGGTGCGGCCGATCTGGCCCCGGTCCGGGTGGGTCCACCGCGTCCCGTCCGTCGCCATGACGACGACGAAGCTCGTGCCCGTGTCGCGGCGGACCCGCTCGACGAAGGGCTGCAGCCGCGCGCTGCGGGCGGCCACGTCGAGGTCGGCGTCGACCGCGACCTCGCGCACCTCGGGGGAGTCGGCGACGGAGACGGCCACCGCCTCGGCGCGCTCGCCGGCACCGTCGCGGGCGTCCGCCCGGACGTCGACGGTGGCCAGCACCGCGGCGACGACGACGAGCGCGACGACGAGGGCCACCTGCCACCACATGAGCGAGGCCGCGACGCTCCGGGGCCGGCCGGCGGGACGACGTCGTCCCCCGCGCCCCGTCGTCGTCACCGCCACGGCGGAAGTGTCGCCGCTGCGTCGCCGTCGCGTCGACGCAAGGAACGCAAGGCTGCGCGGCGGGCCGGGCGGCCCCACGATGCTGCGCGGGCACCGCTGCCCTGAGCGGTGCAGACCGCAGATCTCGACGAGGAGATGGCATGAGCGCCCAGCCGCCGCCGCAGAGCCCCCAGGAGACGCCGACCGCGGCGCCCGCCAAGAAGGACCGCAGCCACTGGCTGTACATCAGCGTGATCATCGCCGTGGTGGCCGGTGCCGCCGTCGGGCTGCTGTCGCCCTCGGCCGGCGTGGCCCTCAAGCCCATCGGCTCGGCCTTCGTCGACCTCGTGAAGATGATGATCTCGCCGGTCATCTTCTGCACGATCGTCCTCGGCATCGGCTCGATCCGCGCCGCCGCGCAGGTCGGCCGCGTCGGCGGCCTGGCCCTCGGCTACTTCATCGGGATGTCGACGTTCGCGCTGGCCATCGGCCTCGTCGTCGGCAACCTCGTCCAGCCGGGCGCGGACATCAACTACTCCGGCTCCAGCTACGACTACGAGGCCCCGGAGTCGGAGGGCGACGGCCCCGGCGGCACGCTCGGCTTCGTCCTGTCGATCATCCCGACGACGCTCGTCTCCCCGCTCGTCGGCGAGTCGGTCCTCTCGACCCTCTTCGTCGCGATCCTCGTCGGCTTCGCCGTCCAGGCCCTCGGCCAGACCGGCGAGGCGGCCCTGCGCGGCGTCGCGGTCTTCCAGAAGGTCGTCTTCAAGGTCCTCGCGATGATCATGTGGGTCGCGCCGGTCGGGGCCTTCGGCGCCATCGCCGGTGTCGTCGGCGAGACCGGCTGGAGCGCCATCCGCGGGCTCCTGCTCGTCATGCTCGCGTTCTACGTGACCTGCGCGCTCTTCATCTTCGTCGTCCTCGGCACGCTGCTGCGGCTCGTCGCCGGCATCTCGATCTTCACGCTGCTGAAGTACCTCGGCCGCGAGCTGCTGCTCATCGTCGCGACCTCGTCCTCCGAGACGGCGCTGCCCCGCCTCATCGCCAAGATGGAGCACGTCGGCGTCGACCGCTCGGTCGTCGGCATCACCGTCCCCGTCGGGTACTCGTTCAACCTCGACGGCACGGCGATCTACCTGACGATGGCCTCGCTCTTCATCGCCGAGGCGTCGGGCGCGCCCTTCAGCATCGGCCAGCAGATCTCCCTGCTCGTCTTCATGATCATCGCCTCGAAGGGCGCGGCGGGCGTCACCGGCGCCGGCCTCGCGACGCTGGCCGGCGGGCTGCAGAGCCACCGCCCCGACCTCGTGGACGGCGTCGGCCTCATCGTCGGCATCGACCGCTTCATGTCCGAGGCCCGCGCCCTCACCAACTTCTCCGGCAACGCCGTGGCCACCGTGCTCATCGGCCACTGGACGAAGGCGCTCGACCGGGCGCAGATGCAGCGCGTCCTCTCGGGCGACGACCCGTTCGACGAGTCGACGATGGTCGACGACCACCACGGCCCGGCGGCGAAGCCCAGCGCCGACCCGGTCGGCGTGACGAACGCCAGCACGCCCGAGGGCGGCACCCCGGACCACCTGGAGAGCAGCGGCCGCCGCTGACCTCTCCCGCCCGGCCCGACGACGCCCGTCCCCGCGAGGGGGCGGGCGTCGTCGCGTCGGGGTCAGACCCGGAGGGCGGGCGAGGTCCGGCCGAAGATCTTGGCCCCCGTGGAGGCCCGGGCCTGGTAGGTCTCGACGCCGACGTCCCGGAGCACGAAGTCGCCGCACCCGCCCGCGTCCATCTGGTGCGTCTTGACGTACTCCCACGTCACCCCGTCGGCGCCCAGCCGCTGGACGACGAGGTCGCGCACCCACGGGACGAAAGCGTCGCGGCGGCCGTTGTAGTAGGCGGCGCAGAGCCGGAAGGTGACGTCCTCGCCGTCCCGGACCCCGGTGAGGCGGACGCGCGAGCCGAAGCCGACGGTGGTGGGCGAGGCCTCGAAGATGCTGTACGTCCCCGGGAGTCGGGTACGGACCTGGTACGGGCCCGGCGGCACCACCTGGTCGTCGAAGCGCCAGACGACGACGTCGTCCGCGGCCGTCCACCGTGAGCCTCCGAAGGACGGGCCGGTCCGGTCGTACTCGCTGTAGACGACGACGTCCCCCCGTGGAGCCGCGCACGGGTTGCTCAGGGGCATCGCCACCTCGACGACGGGCCGGTCGATGCTGACGGAGCGCGGGACGGTGGCCTCGGGGGCGCAGCCGGGGTCGTCCGTGGCCGCCGCGGGGACGGTGTCGTCCGTCGGCGGGGCGGCGGAGGCGGGCGGCACGAGCCCCGCCGCGAGGGCGAGGGTGGTGGCGAGGAGCAGGGAGCGCAGGGGGCGGGGGGTCATGGCGGCCTTCGGGCCGACGGGGGTGGGGCGGCCACGGTAGGACTGCGTCGGTGCCCGGCGTGCCCCTTTCGTGCGGCTCGCGCCCGCGCCCGCACGCCGTCCTCGGCGCCCCGGAACCCGCGGGACCGCCCCTTGCGTCCCACGGCCCCGGCAGGCCGCCGGGCCGACGAGGAGGCAGCCGTGAGCGACGCGACCCCAGCCCCGACCCCCACCGCCCCCCGGCCCCGCCGGGCCCCGCGGGCCCTGGCCGCCGCGGGCCTCGTGGCGGCCCTCCTCGCCCTGGCGGCGTGCACGGGGGCGGCGAACGAGCAGGGCGGCGACGGCGGCGGGGGCTCCGCCGCCTCCGGGGCCGACCTGGCCTACGACGCCGAGGGTGACGCCGCCGCGGCCGCCGACGCCGCCCCGACCGCCGACCCGGCCCGCGTCGTCGGCGCCGACCTCCCCGGCGAGCGCGCGGTCGTGACGACGGGCGGCGTGCAGGTCCTCGTCGACGACGTCCGCGCGGCGGCCGACGCGGCGGCCGTGCTGGCCACCGGCTCCGGCGGGCTCGTGGCCGAGAGCTCCTCGAGCGGCGGCGCCGGGGAGCCCGGCGGGGAGCCGGCCACCGCGACCCTCACCCTGCGCGTCCCGTCCGACCGCTTCGCCGAGGTGCTCGCCGGCGTCGAGGGCCTCGGCGAGGCGACGTCGCGCACGACCTCCTCGACCGACGTCACGGCCGAGGTCGCCGACGTCGCCAGTCGCGTGGACTCGGCCGAGGCCGTCCTCGCCGGCTTCCGCGCCCGGCTCCCCGAGGCCACCGACGTCGAGGACGTCATCGCCCTGGAGCGCGAGCTGGCCGCGCGCCAGGCCGACCTCGAGGCGCTGCAGGCCCGGCAGCGCGTGCTCGCCGACCAGACCTCCCTCGCCACCCTCGACGTCGCGCTGGCCGAGGAGGCCGCGGCCCTGCCGGTCGAGCCGGTCGCGGCGGGCGGCTTCACCGGCGGGCTCGGCGCCGGGTGGGACGCGCTGGTCGCCGTCGTCCGCGTGGCCGCCGTCGTCGTCGGGGCGGCCCTGCCCTTCGCCGCGGTGGCCGCCCTCGTCGTCGTCCCGCTCGTCGTGCTGCGCCGCCGTCGCGGCGCCCGCCCGTCCGAGGCCTGACGCCCCACCCCACCGCGACGTGCGGCCATGTCGCGTCGGTGAGGCCCGCCCCGCCCGCGTCATGGCCGCACGTCGTGAGGGGGAGGGGCGGGTGACGGGGCGGGCGCGCGCCTCGACGGCGAGCGGAGGACGGCCGCGCGCACAGCGGGCTCCCAGCGGGGCGCGGGCGGGCGGTCGGGGACGCGGCCTACTCTCCGGCGCATGACGGCGGGGCAGGGCGTGCAGCCGGGGCGCGGGCCCGACGCGGGGACCGGGGCGGGGGGGCCGCTGCTCCTCGACGCGCTGCCCGACGCCGTCCGCCGCGCGCGGCTGCGGTGGGAGATCGGGCTGGTGCTCGCGCTGAGCCTGGGGGCGTCGGGCGTGTACGCCGTCGTCAGCCTCGTCGGCTCGCTGACGCGGGGGCCGATCGGCGAGGCGACGGCCACGCTCAACGCCTCGCGCAGCGAGCGACCCTGGTTCGACCTCACCTACCAGCTGCTCGGCACGGCGACGGCGCTCGTCCCCGTCCTCCTCGCGCTCGCCCTGCTCGGGTGGAGCGCCGGCGGGACCGTCCGCTCGGCCGCCCACCGGCTCGGGCTCGACCTCCGCCGGCCCGGGCACGACCTCCTCGCGGGGCTCGGGCTCGCGGCGCTCATCGGGGTCCCCGGGCTCGGCCTCTACCTCGCCGGCCGCGCACTGGGCGTCACCGCCTCCGTGGACCCCGCGGCGCTCGACACGTACTGGTGGACGGTGCCCGTGCTCCTGCTCGCCGCGGCGAAGAACGCCGTGCTCGAGGAGGTGCTCGTCGTCGGCTGGCTGCTCACACGGCTCCGCGACCTGCGCTGGGGCGCCGTGGCCGCCGTCGTCGTCAGCTCGCTCCTGCGCGGCAGCTACCACCTGTACCAGGGCTTCGGCCCCTTCGTCGGCAACGTCGTCATGGGCGTCGTCTTCGCCCTCGTCTACCGCCGCACGGGCCGCGTCATGCCCCTCGTCGTGGCCCACTTCCTCATCGACGCCGTCGCCTTCGTCGGGTACGCAGCGCTGCGTCCCTGGCTGGAAGGCCTGCTCTGAGCCGGGAGGGTGCTCCGAACGGGTGACGTGGCGCCCGCCGGCGCGTCGATCCGGCCATCACCCTCAGGTGTCTTCACCTACTACCGGTGACGGAAGCGGCCTTCTGGCCGCAGGATGTCCCCGTGACCGTCCCGCCGCCGTCTCCCCTGACCCCGGAGGCGCCCACGACCGAGGTGGCCGGCGCACGTCCCGGCCCGGTGGTCGTCGTCCTCGCCGGCGTCGTGCTGCTCGTCGGCAGCGCGTGCTCGGTCGCCTCCGTGCTGCGTCCCGCCCCGGGCCAGACGCCGTCCGTCCTCCTCCTCGTCGCCGCCGTGGCCGCCGTCGGCGGGGCCGCGCTGCTCCTGCGCCGGGCCGTCGTGTCGTGGCGGGTGCTGCACCTCGGCGTCGTCGCCGGCGAGGTCCTCCTCGTCGTCTCGGCCGTGGACGCCGTGGCCGACCCGCACCGCCTCGTGGCCGTCCTCTCGCTGCTGGTCCTCGGCGTCCTCCCCTCGGCCTTCCTCCTGCGCCCCGTCCCGGCCGCGCTCCACCTCGCGGCGGTCCTGCTCGTCGTCGCGACGCTGACGCTCGGCCGGCCGGGGGAGGCCCTCGCCGTCGAGGGCCTCTACCTCGCGGTCATGCTCGTGGCCGTCTCCGTCCTCGGCGTCGTCGTCAGCCGGGCCGCCGCCCGCGCGGACGTCGACGAGCTGACGGGCCTGCCGAACCGCCGGGCCCTCGACCGCCGCCTCGACGAGCTCCTCGCCCAGGGGCCGGGAGCCGGCGACGGCGGGCCGGTCGCCCTCGCGATGCTCGACCTCGACGGGTTCAAGGAGGTCAACGACACCCACGGGCACGCCGCGGGCGACGCCCGCCTCGTCGCCGTGGCGCGCCACCTCGAGGTCTCGCTCGGCGGCGGCCTGCTCGCCCGCATCGGCGGCGACGAGTTCGTCTGGGTGGTCGAGGCGACGGAGACCGCGGTGCGGGACCGCCTCGACGCGTCGGCGGCCGCCATGCCGGACGGGCAGGGGCTGTCCTACGGCGTCGCCGTCCTCGACGGCAGCGACTCCGGGGCCACCTGGCGCCAGCGCGCCGACGCCGACCTCTACGACGCCAAGCGCCGTCGCCGCGGCCTCGTGCCGGCCAGCCTCGACACCCCCGAGGCCGAGGAGCTGCTGCGCGCCATCACCGACGGCGAGCTCGTCGTCCGCTACCAGCCCGTCGTCGAGCTGCGGACCGGCCGCCTCGCCGGCGTGGAGGCGCTCGTGCGGTGGCAGCACCCCGAGCGCGGGCTGCTCGCGCCCGACACCTTCCTGCCGCTCGCCGAGGCCACCGGGGTCGTCGACCTTCTCGGCGCCCGCGTCCTGCGGGCCGCCTGCCACGAGGTCAAGGCGTGGCAGGACCGCACCGGGTGCCGCGCGAGCGTGGCCGTCAACGTCTCCGGCGCCGAGCTCGCCTCCGCGGCCTACCCGGCCCGCGTGCTCCGGGCCCTCGACGACAGCGGTCTGGCGCCCTCCGACCTCGTCCTGGAGGTCACCGAGACGGCCTTCATGGACGTCCCCACGATGGACGCCTCCCTCTCGACGCTGCGCCGTTCCGGCGTCCGGATCGCCGTCGACGACTTCGGCACCGGGTGGTCCACGCTCTCGCGGCTCGACCAGCTCCCCGTCGACGTCCTCAAGCTCGACAAGTCCTTCGTCGACCGCGTCGTGCCGGGCGCCGGCTGCACGCCCGTCGTCGACGCCGTCCTCGCCCTCGCACGGGCGCTCGACCTCGAGGTCGTCGCCGAGGGCGTCGAGAGCGCCCACCAGGTGACGGCCCTGCGCGACGCGGGGTGCGACACGGCGCAGGGGTACCACCTGCAGCGCCCGGTGCGGCTCGAGGAGGTCGACGTCTCCCGCGCGGTGCACGCCGCGGCCTGACCCGGCCGGCGGGGCCCCGGGCCGTGCCGGGGGGCGACGTCAGCGGTGGCGGACGATGAGCACGCAGGTGTCGTCGTCGAGGGCGGCGACGTCGTCCACGAGCCCCTCGACGACGAGGTCGCGCAGCGCCGCGGCGTCGGCGTCGGCGGGCGCGGCGCGCAGGACGGCCTCCAGCTGCTCGATGCCCTCGCGCAGCGGCCGGTCGCGGCGCTCCAGCAGTCCGTCCGTGTAGAGCACGAGCGACGAGCCCGGGCGCATCTCCAGCTCGGCCTGCTCCGCCCCCGGGGCGGCGGCGGCCACCCCGATGGGCGTGCTGAGCGCCTGGTCGAGGCGGTGCACGCCCTCGCCCGGGACGAGCATGAGCGGCGGCGGGTGGCCGGCCTTGGCGTAGGAGACGACGCAGCGCCCCTCGTCGTCGGCCTGGATCCGCGCGTAGACGCAGGTGGCGAGGCCGGCCATGCCGAGGCCGCGGACGAGCAGGTCGAGCTGCCGCACGACGGCGCCCGGCTCGTCGCCGCTCCAGGCGTAGGAGCGCAGGACCGAGCGGAGCTGGCCCATGGCGGCGGCGGCTTGGAGGTCGTGGCCCATGACGTCGCCGATGGCGACGCCGACGCCGCCGTCCGGAAGGTCGAGGACGTCGTACCAGTCGCCGCCCACCTCGGCGCCGACCGAGGCCGGCAGGTAGGTGGCGGCGACGTCGAAGCCGTCGAGGTCCGGCAGGTCCGGCAGCAGGCTCCGCTGCAGCGTCAGCGCCGCGGCGTGCTCGCGCTCGTACAGGCGGGCGTTGTCGACGGCGAGGCCGGCGCGCAGCCCGACGTCCGCCATCGTCGTGAGGTCGGCCTGGTTCGGCTCGCGCTCGCCGACGACGAGGCCGAGCACGGCCGTCGTCCGGCCGCGGGCGCGGAGGGGGACGAGGACGACGCGGCCGAGCCGGACCGCCTCGACCGCGCGCGCGGCCTCGGGCTCGAGCCCCTCCGTGCCCTCGGCCGTGCTGAGGTCGATGACGACGGGGCTCGTGACCGAGCCGCTGAGCACGTCGACCAGCTCGGGCGCCCGCTGGAGGACGCCGAGGTCGACCCGCTCCATCGCGGCGGCGTCCTCGACGTGGGCCGGGTCGCCGTGGGCGACGTGGACCCCGACGGCACGGCCCTGGGTGTCGGCCTCGACGACGAAGGCCCAGCCGGCGAGGTCGGGGACGACGAGGCCTGGGAGCGAGGCGAGGGCCTCGTGGCTGTCGAAGCGGCTGGCCAGCGCCTCGCTGACCCGCGAGAGGGCCTCGAGGCGGGCGTTGGCGCGGCGGGCGGCCTCGAGCGCGCGGTCGCGCTCGGCGGCGCCCTCGACGCGCAGCGTGACGTCCGACTGCACGCCGACGTGGTGGGTGAGCCGGCCGTCGGCGTCGAACACCGGGCTGATGACCACCTCGTTCCAGAAGGCGGTGCCGTCGGCACGGTGGTTGAGCAGGACCTCGGTGACCGGCTCGTCGTCGCGCAGCGCCTGCGCGATGCGGGCGACGGCCGCACGGTCCGTCCCCGGCCCCTGGAGGAAGCGGCAGTTCTTCCCGACCACCTGCTCCGAGGTGTACCCGGTGGTCCGCTCGAACGCGGGGTTGACCCAGACGAGCGGGTTGTCCTCGCGGTGGGGGTCGCTGATGCTGAAGGAGAGGTCGCTCGCGAGGACGGCCCGGTGCCGCAGGTCGCTGCTGGCGCGCAGGCCCTCGACGGCGGCCTGCTCCCGCATGGGCAGCATGACGACGAGGGCCCGCGTGGCCAGCGGCGGAGGCGCGTCCGTGAGGGGGATGCCGACGACCCAGAGCGCCTCGCGGGCCTCCGTGGCGTCGGAGCCGCGGGCCGCCGAGACGGCCTCGCCGGCCACGGGCTCGCCGGCGGCGACGCGCTGCAGCGGGGCGGAGCTCTCCTCCATCTCCTCGCCGGAGGCGTCGCGCAGGCCCGCGGCGCGCGACCAGTCGCCGATGGCGGCGGGCAGCCCGAGGCCGGGCGCGAGCTGCTGCGCCAGGTGGTTGGCGTAGACCACGTCCCCCTGGCCGAGGTCGACGAGGAGGACGGCGGCGGGCGAGTCGAGGACGACGGCCGGGAGCGCCGCGCCGGCGGTCGGCTCGGCCTCGGCCAGCCCGGAGATCTCCGTCACGCGTCGATCCTAAGAGGTGGTCCGCGCGACGGGTCCGTCACCGGCGTGGGAGCCCGCCGGGGGACGACCGGCGCGCACGGCGTCGAGCCACCCGCGGGCGGCGGCGAAGTCGTCGTCGGCCGTGCCGGGCCGGACGACGACGGGGACGGCGTCCGCCCTCGGGTAGGAGCCGAGGAAGCGGACCTGCGCGCACACCCTGTGGAGGCCGAGGAGCGCCTCGGCCACGCGGGCGTCCTCGACGTGGCCCTCCGCGTCGATGGCGAAGCAGTAGCGGCCCAGCGCGTCACCGGTGGGGCGCGACTCGATGCGGGTGAGGTTGACCCCGCGCGAGGAGAACTCCTCGAGGAGGCCGAGCAGCATGCCCGGGTGGTCCGCCGGCTGGAAGGCGATGACCGTCGTGCGGTCGGCGCCCGTGCGGGGGGGCGGCGGGGTGGGTCGCGAGACGACGACGAAGCGCGTCACCGCGCCGGCGGTGTCGCCGACGTCCTCGGCCAGCACCTCGAGGCCGTACCGCTCGGCGGCCACGCGGGCGCACAGCGCGGCCTCGTACGACGGCGCCGGCGCGTCCGGCGCGAGGCCGGCCGCGGCCGCGGCCGTCGACGTGCTCGGCGTGTACCCGGCGTCGGGCAGGTGCTCGGCCAGCCAGCCGCGGCACTGCGCCTGGGCGTGGGAGTGCGTGCTGACGACCCGCACGTCCTCGCGCCGCGTGCCCGGGCGGACGGCGAGGACGAAGGAGACGGGCACGAGGACCTCGGCGACGACCACGAGGGGGTCGCCGCCGGCGAGGCCGTCGAGCGTCGCGGGCACGCCGCCCTCGACGGAGTTCTCCATGGGCACGACGGCGGCGTCGAGCCCGCCGGCCCGCACCGCCGCCAGCGCCGCGTCGACGCTGGCGGCGGGCACGCGCTCGGCCGTCGGCGCGCCCGTCGCGCCGTCCTCGCCCCGCGCGGCGAGCGCGAGGCCGAGGGCGGCGTCGGTGAAGGTGCCCTCGGGGCCGAGGTAGCCGTACCGGCGCGGCCGCGGCCCGCCGGTCACCGACCCCCGCCGGCGGTGTCCCCGGCGGTGTCCCCGGCGGTGTCCCCGGCGGCGGTCTGCTCGCCCTCGTCGCCGGCGCCGAAGCCGCCCGGCGCCACGCCGGCGGCCACGGGCCGCGCCGGGGCGGCCTTCGCGTCGCCCCCGCCGAGGAGGGAGCGCAGGTCGAGCCCGGTGGTGCGCCGGACCGTCTCGAGCGTCTCGTGGAGGTTGCCCGCCACGGAGCGCGAGAGGGCGCCCGCGCCGTCGTTGGAGATGACGGTGAGGTCGTCGATCGAGCCGAGCGGCTCGGCGAGCGCGCGGGCCATCTCGGGGAGGACCTCGACGACCATCTGCAGCCGGGCGGCCTCGCCGTAGCCGGCGAAGGCCGCGGCCAGCTCGCGGCGGGCGGCGGCCTCGGCGCGGCCCTTGGCCTCGGTGGCGGCGGCCTGCGCACGGCCCTTCGCCTCCTCGGCGGCGGCCTCGGACTCGCCCTCGAGACGGCGGGCGTCGGCCTGAGCGGTGCGGCGCGCGAGCTCCGCCTCGGCGGCCAGGCGGACGGCGCGTGCCTCGGACTCGGCGCTGATGGACAGGCGCTGCGCCTCGGCGTCGGCGGTCAGGCGGGTGCGCTCGGCGGCGGCCTTCGCGTCGGCGACGGACGACGCCGCGCGGCCCTCGGCCTCGTACTGGACGGCGCTGCGGCGCGCCTGCGCCTCCTGCTCCGTCTTGTACCGGGCGGCGTCGGCGGGCTTGCGGACGTCGGTGTCGAGCTGGGTCTCGGTGAGGGTGGCCTGCCGCTGCGCCACCCGCTCCTGGACGGTGAGGACCTCCTGGTCCTGGGCCGCCTTGGCCAGCGCGCCGGCGGCCTGCGCCTCGGCCTGCGCGCGGTCGGTGTCGGCGCGGAAGGTGGCCCGGCGCAGGGCCAGGTCGCGCTCGGCCTCGGCGACGAGCTGCTGCGCCGCGGCCTCGCGCTGCGACGCCTCGCGCTGGGCGTCGGCCTCGGCGATGGCGGCGTTGCGGGCGGCCGCGGCGGCCTCGGGGCGGCCGAGGTCGCGCAGGTAGTTGCTGTCGTCGGAGACGTCCTGGATCTGGAAGGTGTCGAGGACGAGGCCCTGGTTGTTGAGCGAGGACACCGACTCGTCGGCGACCTGGCGGGCGAAGGCGGCGCGGTCGCGGATGATCTCGTCGACCGTCAGCGTGCCGACGATGGAGCGCAGCGAGCCGGCGAGGACCTCCTGCGTGAAGGCCTCGATCTCGTCCTGCTGGTGGAGGAAGCGCTGCGCGGCCGCGCGGACGCTCGCCTCGGCGCCGCCGACCTTGACGATGGCGACCGCGTCGAGGTTGAGCCGGATGCCCTGCTGCGAGACGGCGCCGCGGATCTGCACGCGGATCGAGCGGGAGGCGAGCGACAGCGCGTACGCCTGCTCGACGAAGGGCTTGACGAAGACGCCGCCGCCCATGACGACGCGCTGGCCGGACAGGTCCATCGAGGACTCGCCCGTCTCGGGGTTGAGGACGGGGCGCCCGCCCTTGCGCCCGACGACGACGAGCGCCTCCGACGGGTTGGCGATCTTGTAGCGCCGCACCACCGAGATGACGACGATCAGGACGACGAGGACCAGGAGCCCTACGACGACGAGGGTGACGATGCCGGTGGTGATGTCCATGCCTGCTCTTCCGCTCGGGTGCGGCGGTCCCCCGCCCGCGCGCCTCCCCGTGGGCGCACGGGGCGCAGTCTGCCGGTAGGCCGCCCGCCGCGGGCGGCGTCGTCCACCGGTGACCCGGACGTGGGGCGTCGGTGCCCCGACGGGGGCGTCGGCGCCCGCCCCGGCCTCAGGACGCGGGGCCGCCGGCCGCGCGCCGGCTGCGCTCGACGGCGTCGCCCGCCTCGCCGAGGAAGCGCTCGACGAGGGCCAGCTCCTCGTCGGAGTAGCCCGCCAGCACCCTGTCCAGCTCGCGGGCCAGCGGGGTGAAGACGGCGCGGCCGAGGTCGCGGGCCGTGTCGGTCACCTCGACGACGACGCGGCGGCCGTCCTCGGCGCTCCGCGTGCGCCGCACGTGGCCGGCGCGCTCGAGCCGCGCGAGGAGGGCGCTCGTCGCGGGGGAGGACAGGTGCAGGCCGCGGCCGAGGCTGCCGGGGCTGTGCTCCACGCCGCGCGCCTCGCCCTCGACGACGAGGGAGACGGCCGCGAGGTCCGTCGGCGCGCTGCCGTGGGCGGCGCCGACCGCCTCGACGTACCGGTCGCTCTCCGAGGTGAGCCGGCGCAGGCCCGCCAGGACCCGTGCCGCCCGGGGGGAGCGGCGTGCACCCTCGTCGTCGGCCACGGCCCCGCCCTCCCGACCGCTCCGGCGAGCGGTCCCCGGCTCCCCACCGTAGTCTCTCCATCATGGAGACATCGAGGGCGCAGCAGCGCGACCGGGTGAGGCAGTGGGTGCTGCTCGTCAGCGCCGTCGTGGCGGTGGCCGTCTCGACGATCGGGTCGGGCGCCTTCGGCGGGCAGCCCGTGGAGCAGGCGGCGGGAGGGGCGCTCTCGGCGACCTCGACGCTCGTGGCGCCGGCGGGCCCCGCCTTCTCGATCTGGGGCGTCATCTACACGGGCCTCGTGGCGCTGGCGGTCTGGCAGCTCGCCGCCGCGCGCCCGGACTACCCCCGCCAGCGCGCGGCGGGGTGGTGGCTCGTGGCCTCGGCGGTGCTCAACGCGCTGTGGATCACCGTCGTCCAGCTGGGCTCGCTCGTCGGCAGCGTGGTCGTCATCGCCGCGCTCGCCGCGGTGCTCGGCGTCGCGCTCGCGCGGCTGGGCCGCACGCCGCCGCGCACGAGGGTCGAGGCGCTGCTCGTCGACGGCACGACGGGCCTCTACCTCGGCTGGGTGCTCATCGCGACGGTGGCCAACGTCTCGGCGTGGCTCAAGACCGACGTGCTGCCGACGCCCGTCCCGGGCGGGGAGAGCCTGTGGGCGGTGCTCGTCCTCGTCGTGGCCGCGGCGATCGGCGTCGGGATCGCCACGCTGACGGGGCGCCTGGCGCCGACGCTCTCGCTCGCGTGGGGCCTGGCGTGGGTGGCGGTCGGGCGCACGGACCCGAGCGACACGACGGGGCCCGTGCCGGTCGTCGTCGTCGTGGCAGCGGCGGCCGCGCTCGTCGTGCTCGCGGCGGGGGTGCGGGCGGCCGTCCTGCGTCACCGGTCCACCCGTGACGTGGACCGGGCGCGCTCGCGCGTGTCCTGAGCGGTGCGGGCGGCGGGCGACAGCCCGCCGCCCGGGCCTCAGCCGAGCAGGAGGACGTCGGCCAGCAGCCAGAGGCCGATGAGGCAGAACAGCACGCCGGCGCCGATCCGGATCGCCTTCTCGGGCAGCCGCCGGCCGAGGAAGGCGCCGAGGAGGATGGCGAGGGCGTCGGCCGCGACCATGCCGATCGTCGACCCGAGCCAGGTGCCCGCGATCTCGGCGAGGCCGTCGTCGCGGGCGGCGAGGGTGATCGTCGCGAGCATCGTCTTGTCGCCGAGCTCGGCGAGGAGGAAGGCCACGGCCACCGTGACGAAGACCGAGCGGCCGGTGCGCGAGGAGCGCGACTGCTCGTCGTCGTCGAGCGAGTCGCCGCGGAAGGTCCAGAGGCCGAAGCCGATGAAGGCGAGGCCGGCGACCACGGCGATGGCCGTCGTCGGCAGCGCCGCCCCCAGCGCGGCGCCGAGGACCACGGAGACGAGGTGCACGAGGGCGGTCGCCGCGGTGATGGCCGCGATGATCGGCCAGGGCCGGTAGCGGGTGGCGAAGGTCAGCGCCATGAGCTGGGACTTGTCGCCCAGCTCGGCGACGAAGATGACGCCGAAGCCGACGGCTGCGGTGAGGAAGAAGGCGTCCACGGAGGTCCTCCGGGTCGGGCGCAGGCGCCCGGGCGGGAGCGGGGACGCCTCCGACCGAGCGCCGACGGGCGCGTGGTCGAAGGTCTCGCCCACCTGCGCGCGCCTGCCGGCGGGCCCAGGTCCGCGGCACCGGGTGCCTCGTCCGCACTGCTGCGGTCGGGGCGGCCAGTGTGTCGACGCCGCGGTTGGGGGCTACTCCCCTTCGTGAACGGCGCAGACCTTAGCCGACGCGGGGGGCCGTCCGGTCCGCCGTCCACCGGTCGGCCGCACGCCGCCCCCGTCGGCCTCCTCCCGGGGCGCCGCTCCGGCGGGGAGGGCCCGGCCGTCGCGGCACAGGCCTCGTCCAGGGGGCGCCCCTACCCTCGGGGCCGTGCCCGCCGCCCTCGCCCTCGTCCTGGCGCTGCTGGCGGGCCTCGTCGCGGCCCCCGCCGCCGTCGCCGCGACCTCCGCGCCCCGGTCGACGGGCGGCGCGGCCGTCCCCGGCCCGGTCGTCCTCGTCGGCGTCCCAGGGCTGCGGTGGGGCGACGTCACCCCGGTCGACGCGGACGGCGAGCCCCTCGGCGACCTCGCCGAGCACGGCGCGGGCCCCACGGGCACCGTCCAGGCGCCCGCCGGCACGCCCGTCCTCGGGGCGCTGCAGCGCGACGCCGGCCTCGGCGACGTCGCGGTCCGCTCCGTCACCTCCAGCGCCTGCCCCGCCGACGGCTGGCTCGCCGTCTCCGCGGGCTCGCGGGCCCTCGACCCCCGGCCGGGGCTGGAGATTCCCCTGGCCGACGGCGGCACCGCCGAGCCCGACCCGGCCGAGGTGCTCACGCGCTGCTCGCCGCTGACCGAGCCGGTCGACGGCGAGGTCACGCGGTGGGGCACGTACCGCGCCGCCGTCGCCACCCAGGACTACGACGCCCGTCTCGGCCTCCTCGGCGACGCGCTGGCCGCGGCCGGGACGCCCTCGGCGTCCGTGGGCCCGGGGGCCGCCGTGGCCCTCGCCACGACCGACGGCACGCTCGAGGGCCCGCACGAGCGGCGCCCGCCCGAGCCGGCCGCGCTCGGCGAGGCGGTCGAGCGGCTGCTCGACGACGGCGCCCGGCTCCTCGTCGTCGACGCCGGCAGCGTCCTCGCCGACCCGGCGCCCGGCGAGGAGGTGCCCGAGGAGGCGGCGGTGACGAGCGTCGAGCTGCTCGACGCCCGCGTCGGCGCCGTCCTCGACGCCGTCCCCGACGACGCCACGGTCCTCGTGGCGGGCATCGCCGACGCGACCGCGCGCGCCCACCTCGGCGCCTTCGCGGCCGTCGGCCCCGCCCCCGCGGGCGGGGCGTCCGCCACGTACGACGGGACGCTCGTGGGCTCGACCTCGACCCGTCAGGACGGTCTCCTCCAGACCACCGACGTGGCGCCCACGCTGCTCGCCGCGCTCGGCGTCGACGCCCCGGGCGGGCTCGTCGGCGCCCCGGTGCTGCCCGTCGTCACGGGCCTCACCGCGGAGGAGCGCCGCGACTCGGTGCTCGACCTCTCGCTCGCGGCCGTCGAGGTCCGTCCCGTCGTGGGGCCCTTCTTCTACGCCCTGTACGGCGCGCAGGTGCTCCTCTACGGCGCGGCCTTCCTCGGGCTCCGCCGCGGCTGGGGCGGTACGGCGGGCCGCCGCGGCGTGCTCGCGTGGCTGCGCCGGGTGTCCGTCGTCTTCGCGTCCGTCCCGGTCGCCACCGTCCTCGCCGGCCTCGTGCCGTGGTGGCGGTCCGACGTCCCGGGGCTCTCCCTCGTCCTGGCCGTCGGCGCAGGCACGGCGGTCGTCTCGGCGGTGGCGCTCCTCGGGCCCTGGCGCCGGACCCTGCTGGGCCCGGCGGCCGTCGTCGGCGGCGCGACCGCGCTCGTGCTGGCCGCCGACGTCATCACGGGCTCGACGCTGCAGCTGTCCAGCCTCATGGGGCCGAACCCCGTGGTCGCCGGCCGCTTCTACGGCCTCGGCAACCCGCCCTTCGCCCTCTTCTCGACGGGCTTCCTCCTGCTCGCCACGGCGCTGGCGCACGGCCTGCTCACCCGGGACCGGCGGGGCGCCGCGGTCGGCGTCGTCGCCGTCGTCGGCGTGGTCTGCGCCGCGATCAACGGGACGCCCGGCCTCGGCAGCGACTTCGGCGGCCCGCCCGCCATCGTCCCGGCCTTCACGCTCCTCGCCCTCCTCGTGGCGGGGGTGCGGCTCACCGTCGTCCGGGTGCTGGGCGTCGGCGTCGGCACGCTGCTCGTCATGTCGCTCCTCGCGACGCTCGACTACCTGCGGCCGGCGGACCAGCGCACGCACCTGGGCCGCTTCGTCGAGACGGTGCTCGACGGCGGCGCGGTCGGCGTCGTGCAGCGGAAGCTGTCCGCCAACATCGAGGTCCTCACCGGCAACCCGCAGGGGCTCCTCGTGCCGCTCGCGGCGCTGTTCGTGGCCTTCGTCCTCCTGCGGCCCGGGGCGGGCGGCCCGCCGGCCCTGCGCCGCGCCTTCGACCGCAGCCCGACCCTGCGCCACGGCTTCCTCGCCTGGCTCGTGCTCGTGCTCATCGGCTTCGCCGTCAACGACTCCGGCACGTCGATCCCGGCCGTCGCCGCGACGCTCATGGTCCCGCTGCTCACCGCGGCCGGGGTCCGGGCGCTGGAGGACGACGACGCGGCCGCCGAGCGGCGCGAGGGCGTGGCGATCGGGGCGTCGACGCGCTGACCCGCGGGGTGCCGTCCGCCCGGGTCCGACGAGACGTCGCGAGTCCGACGTCGTGCACGTCCGTGAGGGGTCCGGCGGGGCCGGACGTCGGACCCGGCACCCGCCGTCGACCCGACCGTGCGCGGCATCAGCCCCGGACGGCGCCCAGCTGGCCGCGCGCGGCGAGGGCGCGGACGACGTCGCGGTACTGGGCCGCGCGGTGCAGCTGCGCCCGGAGGCCCTTCCCGGAGACGCGGTGGTGCAGGTCGCACGGCACCTCGACGACCCGCAGGCCGGCGCGCAGGAGGTCGACGGTCATCGCCGTCTCCACGCCCCAGCCCGGGGCGAGGGGCCGTGCCGCCTCGAAGGCCGCCCGCGTGAGGCAGCGCATGCCGGACAGGGGCTGGGTGGGCGTCCACCCCGTCGCGCGTTCGATCCCGCGGCGGGCCAGGCCGATGACGAGGCCGCGCCCGCCGCCGGGGCTCTGCTGCGGGGGCAGGACGGCGATGCTCGCGTCCGCCGCGCCGGCCAGCACCGGCACGGCCAGCGCCGCGGTGGCCGCCGCCGTCGCGCCCAGGTCGGCGTCGACGAGCAGCAGCGCGCGCGGCTCGTCGGTCGCCAGCGCCCGGCCCGCGGCGTCGTGGACGACGCCGTCCGGCGGGTCCTCGAGCTCGCGGACGAGCGCGGCGCCGCTCTCGAGCGCCGCCGCCTTGCCGCGGTTGCGGTGGTGGCGGACGACGCGGGCGCCCGCCGCGCGGGCCGTCACGGCCGTGCGGTCGGTGCTGCCGTCGTCGACCACGACGACGACGTCGACCCCCTCGATCCCGAGGGCGGCGCGCACGGTGGCGTCGATCCGCTCCTCCTCGTCCTTGGCGGGGATGACGACGGCGACTCGCACGGGGGGACGGTACCCAGCCCCCGCCGTCCCCCGACGGCTCACCCGTGGTGGGCCACGAGGCGCCGCCCCCCGATCTCGTGGACGACGACGTCGGTCGCGTAGAGGTCGGAGAGGACCGGTGACGTGATGACCTCGGCGGTGGGGCCGTCGGCGACGACCCGGCCGTCGCGCATCGCCACGACCCGGTCCGCGTGGGCGGCGGCGAAGCCGATGTCGTGGACGACGACGACCACGCTCGCCGCGCGCTCGGCGGCCCGGCGGCGCAGCAGCCGCATGACCGCGCCGGCGTGCCGGACGTCGAGCGCGGCGAGGGGCTCGTCGAGGAGGAGGTGCTCGCCGCCCTCGCCGCCGTCGACCTGGCACAGCGTCATCGCCAGGTGGGCGCGCTGCCGTTGGCCGCCCGACAGGCGGTCCAGCCGGCGGTCGGCGAGGTCGGCCAGCTCGACGTCGGCGACGGACTGCGCGACGAGCGCGCGGTCGGCGTCCGTCGGGCGCCCGCCGGAGTGGGGGAAGCGCCCCAGGGCCACGAGCTCGCGGACGGTCAGCCGGACGGCGAGCTGCGTGTCCTGCCGGAGGACGGCCGTGCGCCGGGCCACGACGTCCCCGGGCAGGGAGCGCACGTCGCGGCCGTCGAGCAGGACCGCGCCGGCGTCCGGCTCGAGGAGCCGGGACATGACGGCCAGCAGCGTGGACTTGCCGGCGCCGTTGGGGCCGATGAGCGCGGTGACGGCGCCCGGGGCCACGTCGAGGTCGACGTCGTGGACCACCCGCCCGCCGCCGGGGTGGGAGGCGCTGACGCCGCGGACCGTGATCACAGGAGGGCTCCCCGGGTGTGCGGGCGGCCCTGGCGGACCAGCAGGACGAGCAGGTAGAGGCCGCCGACGACGTCGACGACGACGGTGAGGGCCGTGCCCCATCCGAGCAGTCGCTCCAGCACGACTTGCCCGCCGACGAGAGCGAGCACGGCGACGAGTGACGCCGTCGGCAGGCTCCAGCGGTGGGCGTGCGTGCCGAGGAGCTCGCGGGCGACGTTCGCCGCCAGCAGGCCGAGGAAGGTCAGCGGGCCGACGAGCGCCGTCGAGACGGCGACGAGGACGGCCACGAGGAGGAAGGCCCGTCGGACCTCCCGCCGGTGGGCCACGCCGAGCCCGACCGCGGCCTCCCGGCCGAGCGCGACGACGTCGAGCACCGGCGCCCGGCGCAGCGCGGCGGCGGCGACGACCGCCACCACCGCGGCGCCCAGCGGCAGCAGCTGCCGGTCCACGGTGCCGACCCGCGCGAAGAGGAGGTCCTGCAGCGTCAGGGCCTCGTTGGGGTCGATGACGCGCGAGACCAGGAGGGTCGCGCTCGTGAAGGTCGCGCCGAGCACGACGCCGACGAGGACGAGCAGGAGGACGTCCCCCGAGGCGGTGCTGCGGAGGACGAGCGCGTGGAGCAGCAGCCCGAACGCGAGGAGGACGAGCACCTCGAGCGCGAAGCGGACCCGCACGTCGGCGGTGACGACGACGAGGGTGCCGAGCGTGGCCACCGCGACCGTCTGCACGAGGACGTAGAGGGCGTCGAAGCCCATGATCCCCGGCGTGATGATCCGGTTGGCGGTCACCGTCTGGAAGAGGACGGTCGACACGCCGACGGCGACGCCCGCGACGACGAGCGCGCCGAGGCGGCGCCCCCGCAGCCCCAGGACGAAGCCCCAGTCGCCGCGGACCCCGAGCAGCAGCAGCGCGGCGGCGGCGAGCAGGACGAGGGCGGCGAGCACGACGACGACCCGCCACCGGCGCGCGGCGGCCCTCCGCTCGGCGTCCGAGGGTCCCGTGCCGGCCTCGTGGGCGGTGGTCGCGGGGGACGTCGAGGTCGTCACGCGCTCACGCCCCGCCCGCGCAGCCGCAGCAGGACGACGAGGAAGACCACGCCGCCGATCACCCCGGCCACCGTGCCGACGGGGATCTCGTAGGGGTGGACGACCACCCGCCCGACGACGTCGCACAGGAGCACGAAGGCGGCACCCGCTGCGGCCGTGACGGGCAGGGCGCGGCGGATGTCGTCGCCGACGACGATCGTCACGAGGTTGGGGACGACGAGGGCCACGAACGGGACGGCGCCGACGACCACGACGACGACGGCCGTGACGACCGCCACGACGACGAGTCCCACGCGCACGACGGCGCCGTGGTCGACGCCCAGGCTGACCGCCGTGCCCTCGCCGAGGCCGGCGACGGTGAAGCGGTCGGCCTGCCACCAGGCCACGGCCAGGGCGACGACCACGAGCCACAGCAGCTCGAAGCGGCCGGCGATGATTCCCGACGCGTCGCCCGCCGTCCACGTCGCGAGGACGGGCAGGAGGTCCGCGCGGTAGGCGATGCCCGTCGTCACGCCGCTGACGACGGCACCGAGCATGAGCCCGACGAGGGGCACGAGGAGGGTGTCGGCGAGCACGAGCCGGCGCAGCAGGCGGAGGAACAGCGCGGTGCCGGCCAGCGCGGCGACGACGGCGACGAGCATCCGCTCGAGCACGCCCGTCGAGCCGAGGACGAGTGTGGCGAGCAGCAGCCCCAGCTGCGCCCACTCCACGGTCCCCGCCGTCGACGGGGACACGAAGCGGTTCCGCGTCAGGTGCATCATCAGCAGCCCTGCGACGGCCATCGCCGAGCCGGCGAGCAGCAGGGCCAGCAGCCGGGGCCCGCGCGACACCAGCAGCAGCTCGACCGCGGGGTCGTCGAGGGACCGGGCCGCGAGCAGGTCGGCGGGGGCGAGGTCGGCCGCGCCGAGGAAGAGCGAGGCGAGCGCTCCCGCGACGACCAGCGCGGCGGCGGCGACGGCGGCCGGGCGCGAGCCCGCCGCGCGGCGGAGCCCCGCCGCCCGCCAGGGGGCGGCGGGGCCGGCGTCGTGCGGGGAGGTCGTCGTCACGCGAGGGCGGCGTGGACCTCGCCGACCATCGTCTCGAGCGACGTCAGGCCGCTCGGCGCGATGTACCAGGCGAAGGAGTCGAGGTAGTGGACGTCGCCCGCCCGCGCCGCGGCCGTGCGGGCCACCAGCGGGTTGTCGAGCACCTCGGCCGCGGCCGTCCCGCCCTCGCCGATGATGGCGTCGCGGTCGAGCACGAAGAGGTGGTCGGGGTCGGTCTCGGCGAGGTACTCGAAGGAGACGACGTCGCCGTGCGAGGCCTCGGGGATGTCAGGGTCGGCGGGCGCGACGCCGAGCTCGTCGTGGACGAGCCCGAACCGCGAGCCGGCCCCGTAGGCGCCCACCTCGGCGGCGCTCGTCATGACGACGAGGCCCGTGCCGGCGTCCGCGGCCAGCGCGGCCGTCTCCTCGGCCAGCGCGTCGACGGCGTCGAGGCGCTCGGCCACCTCGTCCTCGAGCCCGAAGATCTCGCCGAGGGTCTCCACGCGCTCCCGGGCGCTGGGCAGGAAGTCTGCCTGGTCGACGGTGAGGTCGATGGTGGGCGCGACCTCCGAGAGGGCGTCGAAGGAGGTGCTCGAGCGGGCCGCGACGACGACGAGGTCGGGCTCGAGCGCCGCCACGGCCTCGACGTCGGGCTCGTGCAGCGTGCCGACGGTCTCGACGTCCTCGTACCCCGGCAGGGCGTCGCCCGCCTCGAAGTCGGGGACGCCGACGACCTCGACGCCGAGGGCGTCCAGCGTGTCGAGGACGGACAGGTCGTGGACGACGACGCGCTGCGGGTCCCGCGGCACCTCGGTGGTCCCCTGGGCGTGCTCGACGACGAGGACGTCGCCGGGGGCGTCCGCCGCCCCGTCCGCGGTCGGCGTCCCGCAGCCGGCGAGGGCGACGAGGAGGGCGGTCGGGACGGCGAGGAGGGCGGGACGGTGACGGGTGGCCGGCGGGCGCATGGGAACTCCGGGGGGTGGCGGGGCAGGGCAGGGCGTACCTACGCCAATCCGGCAGTCCGGACGGTAGGTGAGGCAAACCTAACCACACCGCACCGGGGTGGCCGACGGGTCGTGAGCAGGTCGAGGGCTGCCGGGGCGGCCCGGGGCCTCCCGGGGCGGGCGCCGACGACCTAGCCTCCGCCCATGAGCCAGCACCGCGCGGTCGTCCCGTCCTCGACCACCGGCGACCCCGGACCCGCTGCGCCGCACGGCGTCACGAGCGAGGTCGGGACGCTCCGCACCGTCGTGCTGCACCGCCCCGGGGCGGAGCTGGCCCGGCTCACGCCGCGCAACAACGACCGGCTGCTCTTCGACGGCATCCCGTGGGTCGGGCGGGCGCAGGAGGAGCACGACGCCTTCGCCGAGGTCCTGCGCGGCCGAGGCGTGGAGGTGCTGCACCTCGCGCGGCTCGTCGAGGAGACCCTCTCCGGCTCGGCGGAGGCGCGGGCCGAGGCCGTCGCGGCCGTCATGACCGACCCCTCCCTCGGCGTCGCGCTCGGGGAGCGCGTGGGCGCCCACCTCGCGTCGCTCGCCCCGGTCGACCTCGCGCACGTGCTCATGGCGGGCCTGCGGCTCGACGAGCTCGACGTCGCCCGGCCCGAGCGCGAGCCCGGGCTCGTGGCGGCGCTGCGGGAGGCGGGCGACTTCGTCGTCGAGCCCCTGCCCAACCTCCTCTTCACGCGCGACTCGGCGGCGTGGGTGGGCGGCAGCGTCGTCGTCTCGTCGCTGGCGATGCCGGCGCGGCACCGCGAGACGTCGCTGACGCGCGCGGTCTACGCCCACCACCCGCGGTTCGCGGGGACGCCGCTGCTGTACGAGCCCGGCCTGGAGCACCTCGAGGGCGGCGACGTCCTCGTGCTCGGCGACGGCGTCCTCGCCGTCGGGACGGGGGAGCGGACGACGCCGGCCGGCGTCGAGCGGCTGGCCCGCCGGGCCTTCGCGAGCGGCTCCGCGCGCGTCGTCCTCGCCGTCCCCGTGGCGCAGGAGCGGGCGACGATGCACCTCGACACCGTCTGCACGATGGTCGACGTCGACCAGGTCGTCATGTACCCGTCCGTCGCGTCCTCGCTCGTCGCCCACGCCGTCACGCCGGTCGACCGGGACGACCCGTCGGCCGGGGTGCACGTCGCCGCCGAGCGGCCCTTCCTCGTCGCCGCGGCCGAGGCCATGCGGATCGACGAGCTGCGCGTCGTCGACACCGGCCTCGACGAGGTCACCGCCGAGCGCGAGCAGTGGGACGACGGCAACAACACCCTGGCGCTGGCCCCGGGCGTCGTCGTGGCCTACGAGCGCAACACCCGCACCAACGCCCGGCTCGAGGCGCACGGGGTCGAGGTGCTCGCCATCAGCGGCTCCGAGCTGGGCTCCGGCCGCGGCGGGCCGCGGTGCATGTCCTGCCCGGTGCAGCGGGACCCGCTGCCGGCGTAGCGGTCACCGCGGCCGCGGCGGTCGTGCGGACCGCCGCGGCGGCGGTCAGCGCAGCGTCAGCTGGCGGGAGACGACGCCCGCGCGGGCGCGGCGCTCGTCGGCCGTGAGCGGCTCCGTGACGGCCAGGGCCTCCGCGAGGGCGGCGCCGAAGGCCGCGGCGGGCTCCTCGACGTCGTCCGCCACCGCGTCGGGCGCGAGGTCCCACACGGGGACGACGACGCCGAGCGCGCGGAAGGCGCCGACGTAGCGGGTGCCCTCGCCGAGGCCCGAGCGGCCGGCGGCGTGGAGACGGGCCAGGGCGTCGAGGAGGGCCTCCTCGTCGTGCGGCATGGCCCACCGGAGGTGGGTGCGCTCGCCGACCTTGCACCAGTAGGCGCCCTCGACGGACGTGAGGCGCTCCGTGGGGACGACGGCGGCGTCGGCGCGCTGCATCGACTCGGCGACGAGGCCGGTCGGCTCCTCGCCCTCGGCGAGCCAGTAGCGGAAGCCCTCGTGCACGCGCACCGTCAACGGGTGGGAGAGGTCGAGGACGTCCTGGAGGCGCGGCGTCGCGGGCGTCACCGCGGGGCGGGCGTCGAGGTCCTCGCCGGGGGCGAGGTCGAGGACGGCGAGGAGCGCGGCGGCGAGGTCGCGGCTCGGGTCGCCGCTGGAGCCGGCGGACTGGAGGCCGACCATCGCCACGCCGTCCGAGCGGCGGGTGCCCGGGCGGGCCAGCGGCAGGACGGTCGCGAGCAGGACGTCCTGCGCGCCGTGCTCGGCGGTCGTGCGGACGGTCGCCGTGGCCGCGGGGACCACCTCGCGCAGGCACACGAGGTCCGTCTCGCCGGGGAGGCCCTCGAAGGGCCGGCGGACGACCTGCGACGCCGCGGCGCGGGCCGCGCGGCCGTGGCAGAGCTTGTAGCGCTTGCCGGAGCCGCAGGGGCAGGGCTCCCGCGGCCCGACGACGGGGACCTCCTCCGCCGTGGTGCCGGTCGGTCGCCTCGTCGTCGTCCTCGCCATGGCGGGCACCCTACGCAGCGCGCCCGCGCGGGCCCCGCGGCCGGCGCGGGCCGTCAGGTGACGGGGTGGCGGCGGCGGGTCGGCCCGCCGAGGGCGGCCCACACGGTTCGACGTCCCTCCTCGTCCTCGACGACGCCCCACTCGTGGGCGAGGGCGCGGACGATGCGGAGGCCGCGGCCGGACGTCGCGAGCGGCGCGGGGCGCTGCGGGCGGACCTCGGCGGGCGAGCCGCCGTCGGTGACCTCGACGTCGACGACCTCGCCGCGGACCTGCCAGCGCAGGAGCACCCGGCCGGTGTCGTCGGGGCGCGCGTGCCGGACGGCGTTGCCCAGGAGCTCGCTGGCCACGACGCTCACCTCGTGGGCGAGATCGGGGTCGACGCGGACGGCGATGTCGGTGGAGAGCGCCCGCCGCGCGGCCGGCACGGCGCCGGGGCGGTGGGCGACGGCGACCGCCCGGGCGTCCCCGCGCTGACGCGCGTCGACCAGCTCGGGTGCCGAGATGGGGACCACAGCCGTTCCTCCTCCTGGAGCCGGGCGCGCGCGGGCAGGCGCGACACCGGGGGACGGACCGGTGCGGGACACCCCCCACGGGACAGACTGGACCGCGACCGGGCAGATGGTCCAGCCCTCACGGGCCTCGTTCTGCCTCCGCGCGGACAAATCCGCGGCGCGGCCGTCGGGGCCCGCCCTCACACGACGCGCCGCCCGCGCGTCTGCACGTCGTGACCGCACCGCCCTTCGCCCTCCTCGTCGAGCGCCACGCCGGCGACGTCGCCCGCCTGGCGCGGGCGCTGGCCGGCCCCGTCGACGGGGACGACGTCGCCCAGCAGGCGTGGGCGCAGGCCCTCGCCGCTTACCCGCCGCCCGGCGGGCTGCGCGACCCGCGCGCGTGGCTGCTCGTCGTCACGAGCCGCTGCGCCACCGACGTCCACCGGGCGCGGGCCCGCCGCGCCGTCCCCGTCGACCCGGCCGACGGCGTCCCCGACCGGCCCGCCCCGGGCGCCGACCCGGCCGACGGCGAGCTGCCCGGCGCCGACCCCGAGCTCTGGGCCGCGCTGCGGCGGCTGCCGCCCCGCCAGCGGCAGGCGGTGGCGCTGCGCTACGTCGCCGACCTCGACCACGCGGCGCTCGCCCGCGCGCTCGGCACGACGCCGGGCGCCACGCGGCGGCTCGTCAGCGACGGCCTCGCGACGCTGCGCCGAGAGCTGGCCCCCCTCCCGGCGCCACCCCCCGACCCGCACGACGACGCACGGCAGGAGACGCCATGACGCACGCGCCCGACCCCGGGACCGCCCCGACCACCGCGGACGTGGAGGCGCGGCTGCGCGCGGCCGGCCCCGCGCCCGGCGCACGCCCCCGGGTGCCGACCCGGGCCGTCGACGGCGCGGACGTGGGCTTCGCCGTCCTCGGCACCGACCTCGGGCGGGTGCTGCTGGCAGCCGGTCCCGACGACGCCCTGCTGGCCTGCTCCTTCGTGCCGGACGACGACGCCGTCGAGCGGGCGCTGCGGCGCCTCGCGGCGGCGGTCTCCCCGCGGGTCGTCGAGGCGCCGGGCCGCACGGCCGCGGCGGCGGACCAGCTGGCGGAGTACCTCGCCGGCGACCGTCGCGCCTTCGACGTGCCGGTGGACCTGGCGCTCGCCACCCCCTTCCAGCGGGCGGTGCTCGGACACCTCGCGGGGGTCGGCTTCGGCGACCTGACGACGTACGGCGCGCTGGCCCGCGGGCTCGGCCGCCCCACGGCGTCCCGGGCGGTGGGTGCGGCGCTGGGCGCCAACCCCGTCTGCGTCGTCCTGCCCTGCCACCGGGTCGTCGCGAGCAGCGGGGCGCTCACCGGGTACGCGGGCGGGCTGGCGGCGAAGCGGCGGCTGCTGGACCTCGAGACCGCGCGGGCGGACCTGCACAACTCCTCCGCCGGCGAAGGCGCGGACGGCTGACCTGCGGCGACGTCCGGGGTCGGGAACTTGTGCAGGTCCGTGCGCGCCGTGCGACAGGCCTCGGTCGTGGCTGCCGGGGCGCTCGGCCCCCTGACCTGCGGTGACGCGCCGTGACGACGACCAGCACCTGCAGCCCGGCGGCGGGCGCGGGCCCCGGCGCGAGGTGCCGGCCGCGGGACCCCGCCGTAGCGTCGGGGAACCGCGCGCCGTCGCCCGGCGGCCGTGCCCCGCACGGAGGAGCACCCCATGAGCGAGCCCGACGCCCGCCCCCGGCCGGACGACGACGGGGGCCCCGAGGGGGCGGAGGGCCGGGTCGTCGACCCGACCCAGGAGGTCGGGCGGGACGGCTCGACGACGCGGGCGGGGGACGACGACGCCGTGCAGGAGGCCGCCGACCGCGCGGCGACGACCGCCGCGACAGGGCTGGCGACGCCCACTCGCGAGCCGTGACGGCTCGGACGTCTGCGGTGAGCGCTACTCCGCCGGATCGCCGACGGCAAAGTCGGGAGCCGCGTCCGCGAGTGCGGCCAGATAACCCAACGAGCGATTGATCAGCTCGCCCAAGCCGTGCGAGTCGAGCCTCGACACGTCGAGGCGGTGGCGGGTGTAGATGACGGCACCGCGACGATCGTAGAAGCACAACTTTTCCACCGGGAGGTTCCTGGGGGCGCGCGGTGTCGACTTGAGCCCCTGATGCTCATCGGCGGCCGAGATGGTCGCGACGGGGGTGTCCAACGCCTTCTTCACCGCGGGTGTCCGGAGGCCGTCGAGCATGTCGGTCATCAGTCGATTGCGCAGAGGGAGAAGCGTTCTGTCGGCCTCGAGCCCAAGACGTAGGTCCCAGGCCATGTCACTGTCATACCTGTTGCGACACCTCACGTCGACCACCCACCACAGGCCGGGCCTGGTGGAGGACTCCTTCCACGCGAGCATCAAAGGGTTCCCACCACCCGAGGTCTTCCCTGCGCTCGTGCCGAGGCCGGGCGAGGTCCTGCTCAACTGAGCCGCAGTACGCCTCAAGGCAATGGGTAGGGAGGCCGTCGACCGGCCAGGTGCCCCCAGGGGTCCACGGCTCTCCTGCGAGAGCATCGACGTGAAGCGACGCGCCTGCTCGGCCATGGCTCGAGTCGTCGCGTCCCCCGCGCCGGTCCACAGGGCGAAGAGCTCGCTGAGGTCGATCGGCTTCCACCGCGAGTCGAGTCCCCCTACCTCTTGTTCGAGAGAGGCGTAGAACAGCCGGGCCGCGGGGTGTGCGGTCTGGTACTTCGCCAGTTGGTCACCGTGCTCGTCGGCCGAGAGCTTCACCTCGACGACCGCGACGACCCCCGTGTCGTCGCTGATGAGCAGATCAGCGCGGCCGCCCCCGGTGGACGCCTCACGTCGGACGCTGATTTCGCTCGAGGTGCCCAAGAGCGCCTGCAGCGGGCCCTGCTCCGCCGCAGCCAGGACGGCGAGGAGGTCGCAGACGACCACCTCGTTGTTGAGGAGGCGGTCCCAGGCGTGCTCCACGTGTCGTTCCACCAGGACAGCATCCACGTGCCCGTCGGCTGGCGAGGCCGAACCGTGCCATCGGCTACTCGCCGGCGTGCCGCCGCAGGTACCGCCCGAAGTGGGGGACCGTGAAGGCGATGCGGCCGCGCTCGGCGCTCCACACGAGGCCCTTCTTCAGCAGGGCGTCGCGGGCGGGGGACAGGGACTGGGGCTTGCGGCCCAGGAGCGTGGCGACCTCCGCGGTGCCGACGGCGCCGTCGCCCGCCTGCTCGCCGAGGTCGGCCATCGCGCGCATGTACTCGCGCTCGGCCGGCGTCGCGCGCTCGTAGCGGGAGCCGAAGAAGCCGACCGCCAGCTCGGCCTCGGCCTGCGGGGCGGCGACGGCGACGTCCTCGGCCGTCACGGGCGACGTCGGGGCGACGTCCCACACCGCCTTGCCGTAGGCCTGCACGAAGTACGGGTAGCCGTCGGTCGCCGCGAAGAGCGCGTCGAGGGCCTCGGGCGTGAAGTCCGCCTCCTCCTCCTGCGCGGGGCTGCGGAGGGCGCGGTCGGCCTGCTCGCGCTCGAGGGCGTCCACCCGGACGTAGCGGAAGAGGCGCTCGCTGTAGGACTTCGACGCGGACAGGACGGCCGGCAGGTGCGGCAGGCCCGCGCCGACGACGAGGAGCGGCAGCCCCTGCTGGCTCAGCTCGTGGCAGGCGGCGCACAGCGCGGAGACGTCCTCCGCACCGAGGTCCTGCATCTCGTCGATGCAGATGGCGATGCCGCGGCCGGCGCTCGCGGCGAGGCCGGCGACGTCGGTGAGCAGCTCGACGAGGTCGATCTCGACGTCACCGGAGTCGGCCCGGCCCACTGCCGCGGGGACGTCGATGCCCGGCTGCCAGCGGTCGCGCATCTTGGGCGCCGTGCGGGTGCGGCTGCCGGTGGTGGCCGCCGCGGGCTCCGAGGAGGCCCGCAGGGCGAAGGCCTTGACGACGCCGAGGACCTCGGCGGCCTCGTCGGGGTTCCGCCCGGACAGCTCGCGGACGGCCTGGTGCAGCGCGGCGGCGAGGGGACGGCGCAGCGGCTGGTCGGGCCGCGCCTCGAGCTTGCCCGTGCCCCAGCCGCGCCGGACGGCCGCCGACCGCAGCGCCCCGAGGAGGACGGTCTTCCCGACCCCGCGCAACCCCGTGAGGACGACCGACCGCTCGGGACGCCCGCGCGCCAGCCGCTCGAGGACGACGTCGAAGGCCTCGAGCTCGCGGTCGCGCCCGGCCAGCTCCGGCGGGCGTTGGCCGGCGCCGGGGGCGTAGGGGTTGCGCACGGGGTCCACGCGCGGACGGTAGGGCGCGCCCGACGTCGGGCCCGGGACGTCTGCCGGTGTCTAGGCGTGTCGCGAGAGACGACGAGAGAGGCAGGCGCAGCCGACGTCGCTGCTGCCGGAAGGAGGCCACCCAGTCGTCTCCCTGACGACTTCGCTGCCGAAGTCGCCCCACAGCGGCTCCGCGGGACGACTTCGGCAGCGAAGTCGGGAGAAAGGGGCCTCAGGGGCCGACTTCGGCAGCGAAGTGGGAGACGGGAGGCGCTGGGGACGACGTCGGCAGCGACGTCGGAGCAGGGCGGCGCCCCGCCCCGCGTCAGAGGACGCGCGCGTCCTGGCCGTTCTCGCTCACCAGGGGGCGGCCGGCCTCGAGCCAGGCGCCCATGCCACCGGCGACGTCGACGGCGTCGACGCCGTTCTGCTGCAGCCACGCCGTGGCGCGGGCCGAGCGGCCGCCCGAGCGGCAGACGACGTGGACGTCGCCCTCGGGGAGCTCGCCGAGGCGGTCGGGCAGCTCGCCCATCGGGATGTGGACGGCGTCGGGCGCGTGGCCGGCGTCCCACTCGTCCTGCTCGCGGACGTCGACGAGGACGGCGTCGGCGGGGACGTCGGCGGCGGGGACGCGGGGGGTGTCGCTCACGGGGGCCTCCGGGGCAGCAGCGGGACAGGTCGGGACGTCTCGGGCGCCCGGGCGGGAACCCCGGACGGGGGCTGCGACGTCGGGACCAGCATGGCGGAGCGACCGCCCGACCGACCTGCCGGACCTGCCGCACCTCCCCGAGGAGACGACGCCATGACCTCCCCGACCCCCGCCCCCCGCCCCACGGCGGACCGGCCCCGCCGTCCCTCGCGGGCCGCGCTCGTCCTGCCCGCGCTGGCCCTCGCCGCGCTCGTCGGCGCCTGCGGCCAGCCGACCACCCCGGGTGCCGGCGGCGGCAGCGCCGCCCCCACCAGCGCCCCCGCGACCCCGGGCACGACGCCGCCGGCCTCGCCGACGCAGGCGCCGCCGTCGCCGTCGGCCACCGGGACCGCGGGCACCCTCCCCGGCGGCTTCGAGGCCGACGTCTCCGTCGCCTACGACGACGGCGCCGGCACCGGGACGACCTTCGACCTCACCTGCGGCGGCGAGGGGGCGGTGAGCGGGACGGTCGAGGACCCGGTCGCCGCCTGCGAGGCCCTGGCCGCCGGCGTCGAGGCGCTGCAGGCGCCCACGGGCGACGCCGCCTGCACGATGATCTTCGGCGGGTCCCAGACCGCCGTCGTCTCGGGGACCGTGGCGGGGGAGCCCGTCTCGGCCGACCTCTCGCGCTCGGACGGCTGCGAGATCGACCGCTGGGACGCGCTGGTGCCGCTCCTGCCCGCGGTCGGCGGCGCCGGCAGCTGACGTCCCGCGCTGCGGGGGCCGCGCCCGGCGGCGAGGGTGGGCGGGTGCAGCTCTCCCGAGGCCCCCGGACCGGCTCCCGCAGCAGCGACGCCCCCGCCCCCCGCGCGGTGGGGCAGGGGGCCGGCCCGCGCGGCCGGCTCGAGGACCTGCCCCGCGTCGTCCTCGTCACCGGCGCGAGCAGCGGCATCGGCCGGGCGACGGCGCTGCGCCTGGCCCGGCCCGGGGCCGTCCTCGCGCTCGTGGCGCGCGGGCGGGCGGGCCTCGACGCGGTGGCCGCCGACTGCCGCGCGCAGGGCGCCGACGTCGAGGTGCACGCCCTCGACGTCGGCGACGACGCCGCGGTGGCCCAGGCGGTCGCCGCCGTCGTCCGCCGCCACGGGCGCCTCGACGCCGTCGTCCACAGCGCCGCGACCATCGCCTACGGCGACGTCGCCGACGTCCCCGCCCGGACCTTCGACGCCGTCGTGCGCACCGACGTCCTCGGCTCCGCCAACGTCGCGCGGCACGCGGTGCGGCAGCTCCGGGCGCAGGCGGACGCCCGGCCCGGCGACGGCGGGACGCTCGTCCTGCTGGGCTCGCTGCTCGGGCACATCGCGGCGCCGTGGATGGGCTCGTACACGGTGAGCAAGTGGGCCGTCCGCGGCCTCGCGCGGACCCTCGTCATCGAGAACCGGCCCTACCCGGGGATCCAGGTGAAGGTCGTCTCGCCCGGCGGGGTCGAGACCCCCGTCTACCGGCGCGCGGCCACCTTCATCGGCAGGCACGGCAAGCCGCCGTTCCCCGTCTACGCGCCGGAGACCGTGGCCGAGCGCGTCGTCGGCACGCTCGCCCGGCCGCGCAGCGCCCGCCGCGACCAGCAGGTCGGCTGGGCCAACCCCGTCGTCATCGCAGGCTTCACCTACCTGCCGGGCGTCTTCGACACGCTCGTCCGCCCCCTGCTGCGCGCCTTCGGGCTCGACGGGCGCACGGTGGCGACGACGACCGGCAACGTCCACACGCCGTCCGACCGCTCCGACCCCACGGGCGACGACGCCCCGCGCCGCCGCCGCACCCGCGACTCTCGCTGACGGCGCCGCGGCCGCGCCGGCGTCCCGGCGGGCGCGTCAGCGCAGCAGCCGCGACATCCGCCGGTCGGCGAGCTCCTTGCCGCCCGTCTGGCACGTCGGGCAGTACTGCAACGAGCGGTCGGCGAAGGACACCTCGCGGACGACGTCGCCGCACACGCCGCACGTCTCGCCCGTGCGGCCGTGGACGCGCATGCCCGCCCGCTTCGCGTCCTTGAGCTCGGCGGCGGGCCGCCCGCGGGCGTCCGCGACGGCGGCCTCGAGCACGCCGTGCAGCGCGGCGTCGAGCCGGTCGACCTGCCCCTCGGTGAGCCGCCCGGCGACGGCGAAGGGGGACAGCCGCGCCGCGTGGAGCACCTCGTCGCTGTAGGCGTTGCCCACGCCCGCGAGCAGGTGCTGGTCGCGCAGCAGCCCCTTGACCTGCTGGCGCGATCCCGCGAGCAGCCGCTCGAGGGCGTCGCGGTCGAAGGACGGGTCGAGCGGGTCGGGGCCCAGCGAGGCGACCTGCGGGATCTCCGCGGGGTCGCGGACGACGTGGACCGCCAGCCGTTTCCGCGTCCCGGCCTCGGTGAGGTCGAAGCCGCTGCCGTCGTCGAGCCGCACGCGGAGGGCGATCGGCCCCTTGCCCGGCCGGGCCGGGCGCTCCGGCACGACGTCGTACCAGCGCAGCCAGCCCGCCCGGGACAGGTGCCACACGAGGTGCAGCCCGTCGACGTCGAGGTCGAGCCACTTGCCGTGGCGGTCGGCGGCGCGGACCTCGAGGCCGGCGAGCGCCGTGACGGGCGGGTCGAAGGTCTTGAGCACGGTGATGCTCGCGAGCTCCACGCCCGCGACGACGCGGCCGACCACGCGCTCGCGGAGGAACCCCGCGAGCGCCTCCACCTCGGGCAGCTCGGGCACGCCAGCACCCTGGCACGCGGCGGCCGGGACGGCGCGGGAGAGCGCGGGGTCCACCGGGCGGCCCCGGGGTGCGGCAGACGGGGGACAGCCCCACGCTGCGCTCGTCCCCGGGCGCACGCCTGCCGATGGAGCACCCGTCGCGGCCGTCCGGGCCCCGCACGCCGAGGAGGAGGAGCCGCCGTGATGCCTGGGACGCGGCTGCCGCTCGCGCGCCAGTCGGTCGTCGAGGCCGACGGACGCCGCGTCGGGTTCGAGCTGCTCTTCCGCGGCGACGGCGCCGCCCCCGGCAGCGCGGGCTGGGACGCGGCCGCCGCGGACCGGGCCACCTCCGTCGTCATCTCCGAGGCCTTCGGCGGCTTCACCCCCGGCACCCTCGGCGAGGGCGGCCTCCTCTTCGTCAACCTCACGCGCTCCTTCCTCGTCGGCGACGTGCCGCTGCCGCTGGGGCCGGACGGCGTCGTCCTCGAGGTGCTCGAGGACGTGCCCGTCGACGCGGCGCTCGTCGAGGGCCTGGCGCGCCTGCGCGCCGAGGGCTACCTCCTCGCGCTCGACGACTACGTCGGCGACGCCGAGCGGCTCGCGCTCGTCCCGCTCGTCGACGTCGTCAAGGTCGACCTCGAGGCCACCCGCGCCGCGGGACGCACGGCCGCCGAGGTCGCCTCGCTCTGCTGGGAGGCCTCGCCCGGCGTCCGCCTGCTCGCCGAGCGGGTCGAGACGGCCGACGACGTCGCCGAGTGCGCGGCCGCCGGCTACACGTGGTTCCAGGGGTACTTCTTCGACCGCCCGCTGACGGTGAGCGGCGTCGCGCTCTCCCCGTCGCAGGTCGTCTGCGCCCGCCTGCTCGCGCTGCTCGGCAAGGGCGACGCCTCGCCGAAGGAGGTCGAGGCGCTCGTCCGGGAGGACCCCGCGCTCGGCCTCCGGGTCCTGCGCTGGGCCGGCTCGGCGGGCTCCGGCACCCGGGCGCCCGTGCGCTCGGTCGGCCAGGCGCTCGTCCTGCTCGGGCCGCGCGTGCTGACGTCGTGGGTCGTCCTCGCGCTCGTCGGGACGTCGGGGGCCCGCTCGGCCGACGACCTCGTCCGCGTCCTCACCCGGGCCCGCGCCTGCGAGCTCCTCGCGCCGGACCCGTCCTGCGAGGACGAGCTGTACACCGCCGGCCTGCTGTCGGCCGTGGCCGACGTCACCGGCACCCCGGTCGAGCACCTCGTGCGCGACGTCCGGGTCGGCGAGGTCGTCGCCGAGGCGCTCCTGCGCGGCACCGGCCGCGCGGGGCGGGTGCTCAGCGCCGTCCGCGAGCTGGAGGGCGACCTGACGCCCGGCGGCGTGGAGGTCGCCGACGGCGCGCACGGTCCCGGCGCGGCGCAGGTCGTCGCCGCCCACCTCGCGGCCATGGCCGCCGCCACCCTCACCGCGCGCTCGCTCGTCGCCGTCACCTGACGTCGCCCCGACGGCCTCGGCGGGCCCGCGGCGCGGACGTCACCCGCGACGGCGCCCGAAGGCGAAGGGGATGGGGATGCCCGCGCAGCAGCACACCCCCTGGACCCGCTGGTGCGGCGTGAGCAGCGCGACCGCGCGGTAGCAGGCGAGCAGGTGCCCGAGGCTCGGCAGCACGGCCCCGACCGGGCCCCGGTCGAGCAGCGAGCGCCGGACGGCCTGCGAGCAGGAGTCGCCGCCGTGCGCGACCCGGTGCGCGCAGGAGTACCCCTTCTGCGGGGAGAGCCGCCGCTGGTACCAGGCCACCGCCCGGTCGAGGAGTGCCGTGACGGCCCCGAGGGGGCGTCCGGTGCGGGCGGGCGGGCGGTCGCGCTGCGGCTGGTCCACGCCCCGATCGTGGCCCCGCCCGGCGTCCCGCACCCGTCGGAGGCCGGGCCGCCCGACCCCTTGAGCGCGGGGCCGTGCCTGCCGATGGAGGGACGCGGGGCGCGTCGGGCGCCCGCGAGGGCCGTCGGCGCGGGTGCCGGCGGCGACGAGGCGGGAGCGGGTCATGCGCGTGCTGGTGGTCGACGACAGCAGGGTGATGCGGCAGATCGTCGTCCGGGCGCTGCGGCAGGCCGGGCTCGGGCAGCTGGAGACGGTGGAGGCCGCCGACGGCCACGCCGCCCTCGACGCCGTCGCCGAGCACGCCCCCGACCTCGTGCTCTGCGACTGGAACATGCCCGGCCTCACCGGCATCGAGGTGCTGGCCTCCCTGCGGGCCGGGGGGACGACGACGCCGCTCGGCTTCGTCACCTCCGAGGCCGCCGCCGACGTGCACCAGCGCGCCACCGCCGCCGGGGCCGCCTTCGTCGTCACCAAGCCCTTCACCCCCGAGGCGCTGCGCGAGGCCGTCGAGGGCGTCCTGCAGGGCGCCCGGTGACCACCGCGCCGCTGCCCCCGGAGCTGCCCGCCCCCGCCGACGTCCGCGGCGTCCTCGAGGGGCTTCTCGGGCGCACCGTCGTCACCGCTCCCGGGACCGCCGTGACGGGCGACGACCCGGCCGGCACGGTGGCCGTCTACCGCCGCGGGCGCACGCCCGTGGGCGTCCTCGCGCTCGACCTCACCGCCTCGGCCCTGCTCGGCGCCGCCCTCGGGCTCGTGCCGCGCGGGGGCGCCGAGGCGGCCGTCGAGGACGGCGTCCTGCCGCCCGCCCTCGCCGAGAACGTCGCCGAGCTCTGCAACGTCCTCGCGCCGCTCGTCGCCGTCCTCGTCGACGCCGACGGCCGGCGCTCGCACGGCCGTCTCGCGGAGGTCCACGGCAGCGGCGAGGAGTGCCCGGCCGACGTGGCCGACGCGCTGCGCCGCCCGGGCGGCCGCCTCGACCTCGTCCTCGACGTCGCCGGCTACGGCCGCGGCGGCCTGTCGCTGCTCCTCGTCGAGGGCTGAGCGCGTGGGCGGGGGACCGGGGGGCACCGGGGAGGCGGACGACGGGCTCGACGAGCTCGTCCGCGACTTCCTCCTCGAGACCGAGGAGGGGCTCGTCGACGTCGACCGCGCCCTCGTGGCGCTCGAGGCCGACCCGACGTCGTCGCGCGCGCCCGCCCTGCTCGCCGCCGTCTTCCGCACCGTCCACACCGTCAAGGGCACGTGCGGCTTCCTCGACCTGCCGCGCCTGGAGGAGCTGGCGCACGCCGGGGAGACGCTGCTCGTGCCGCTGCGCGACGGCGCCCGCGTGCTCGAGCCGGCCACGACCGACGTCCTCCTGCACCTCGTCGACGGGCTCCGCGCCGTCCTGGCCGTCGTCGCCGCCACCGGCTCGGACGCCGGGGCGGACACCGCCGGCCTGCTCGCCGAGGTGGCCGCGTGCGCCGCGGCCGGCGCGGAGGAGGCGTCTGCGGCACCGGCTGCGGCGCAGCCGGTCCGGGCCGCCGGACCCGGGCCCGCCCCGGCTCCCGTCCCCGCGCCCCGCCCGCCGGCCGCCCCGGCACCCGCGACCGCCGACGTCCGCGGGGCGGAGCAGTCCGTGCGGGTCGACGTCGAGGTGCTCGAGGAGCTCGTCGCGCTCGTCGGAGAGCTGGTCCTCACCCGCAACCAGGTCGTCGAGCGCGCCGCCCGCAGCGGCGACGCGGAGGTGGTGCGCGCCGCCCACCGGCTCGACGTCGTCGCCGGGTCGTTGCAGCGCAGCGTCATGCAGACGCGCATGCAGCCGATGGAGCACGCCTGGGCCTCGCTGCCCCGTGTCGTCCGCGACCTGGGCCACCAGCTCGGGCGCCAGGTGCGCCTCGTCACCGAGGGCGGCGGCACCGAGCTCGACCGGAGCCTCCTCGAGGCGGTCAAGGACCCGCTGCTCCACCTCGTCCGCAACGCCGTGGACCACGGGCTCGAGGCGCCCGAGGGCCGCCGCGCGGCGGGCAAGCACCCGACCGGCACGCTGACGCTGCGGGCCCGCCACGAGAGCGGGCAGGTCGTCGTCGAGGTCGTCGACGACGGCCGCGGCATGGACCCGGCCACCATCGCCGCCCGGGCGTACGAGCGCGGCGTCGCGGACGAGGCGACGCTGCGGCGCATGTCGACCGGCGAGCTGCTGGCGCTCGTCTTCACGCCCGGCTTCTCGACGGCGACCGAGGTCACCGCGGTCTCGGGGCGCGGTGTCGGCATGGACGTCGTCCGCACCAACGTCGAGCGCATCGGCGGCTCCGTCGAGCTCGACTCCGTGCCCGGCCGCGGGACGACGACGCGCCTGCGCGTGCCGCTGACCCTCGCCATCGTCCCCGCGCTGCTCGTGGGCTGCGCCGGCGACCGGTACGCCCTGCCGCAGGGGGCGCTGCGCGAGCTCGTCGCGCTGACGCCCGGCAGGACCGCGCCGGGCGGCGTCGTCGCCGGCGCCGTGAGCGGCACGGCGGAGCGCGTCGGCGGGGTCGAGGTCATGCGCCTGCGCGGCCGGCTGCTCCCGCTCGTGCGCCTGCGCGCCGAGCTCGGGCTGCCGCCGGCGGCGCCCGGCGAGGGAGCGGTCGTCGCCGTGCTCGAGACCGCGGGCCGGCGCTTCGGCCTCGTCGTCGACGCCGTCCACGCCTCGCAGGAGATCGTCGTCAAGCCGCTCGGGCGCCACCTGCGGGCGGTGCCCGCCTACGCCGGCGCGACGATCCTCGGCGACGGCGGCCTGGCCCTCATCCTCGACGTGCCCTCGCTCGCCCGCTCGACCCGCGAGGGCGACCGGCCCGCGCTGGAGGCGCCCGAGGCCGCGCCCGTCGTCCGCGTGCCGCTCCTGCTCGTCGACGTCGGCCGGCACCGCGTCGGCATCCCCCTGCCCGCCGTCGCCCGGCTCGACGAGGTCGCCGACCGCGCGCTCGAGCGGCTCGGGACCCGGTGGGCCGCGCGGCGCCGCGGCGAGGTGCTCACCGTCGTCGACCTCGCGGACCACCTGGCCCGCGCGGCGGGCGAGGCGCGGGCCCCGCGGCGTCCCGGCTCCGCGTCGGGCCGCCCCGCCGTCCCCCTCGTCGTCCTCGACGCCCCGGACGGCGACCCGGTGGGGCTCGTCGTCGGCAGCGTCCTCGACGTCGTCGAGGTGCCCGCCGAGGAGGTGCGCCCCGCGACGGACGGCGGCCTCGTCGGCGTCGCCGAGGTGGGCGGCCGGCTCGTCGGCGTCCTCGACGCGGCCGCCGTGCTCGCGGCCACGGCCCGTCCGCCGGTCCCCGGCGTCGAGGTGCCCCGCCCGCGGCCCGCGCCGTCCGCCCCCGCCACCACCACCGCCCCGGGAGGTCCCGCATGAGCGGCACGTCGTACGTCGTCGTCGAGGTGGGGGAGGACCTCGTGGGCCTGGACGTCCTCCAGGTGCGCGAGGTGCTCGCCGAGCAGCCGCTCACCCGGGTGCCGCTGGCCCCGCCCGAGGTCGTGGGGCTCCTGCACCTGCGCGGGCAGGTCGTCACGACCCTCGACCTGCGCCGGCGGCTCGGCCTCGCGCCGGGCGTCCCCGCGGGGCGGGCGACGGACGTCGTCGTGCGGGTCGGCGACGAGCGGGTCGCGCTGCGCGCCGACGGGGTCCGCGACGTCGTCCACGTCGAGGACGCGGACGTCGAGCCCGTCGCCGACGTCCTGCCGCACCCGCTCGCGGAGCTGGCGCGGGGCGCCGTCCAGCTGCCCGGGCGGCTGCTGCTCCTGCTCGACGTCGCCCGGACCGCCTCGCCGGGGGCGGCCGCGTGAGCGCCGTCCCGGCCGGCGCCCCCGGACCGCTCGACCCGCCCGCGCCGCGCCCGCGGCCGGCGGACCTGTGCCACGTCCTCGCCGCGCTGTGGGGCTCGCTGGACCCGGGCGACGGCGGCCCCGGCGGGACGGTCGACCTCGACCCGGCCCCCTGGCCGGCCGACCCGGCGGTGCCGCTGCACCTCGGGCAGGTCGACGTCGACGGCCCGTGGCGCGGCCGCGTCGTCGTGGCCGCGGACGAGGTGGCCGCCGTCCGCTGGGCGCGGGCGATGCTCGCCCTGGGCCCGGACGACGAGGTCACGCCGGAGGACGTCCACGACGTCGTCGGCGAGCTCGCCAACGTCGTCGCCGGCGCCGTCAAGGGCCACCTGCCCCCGGGCTGCCGCCTCGGCCTGCCCGTCGTCGGGCGCGGGACGCTCGGCGACCCGCCCCCCGTGCCCGCGGACGGCGGGCCCGTCGCCGCCGCGCTGGCCTGGCCGGACGCGCGGCCGGCCGTCCTCGTCGTGACGGTCGACGGCGCCTGAGGGAGGCGGTCACGCCTGCCCGACAACGGTTCGGCCACGACCCGTCACGGTCGGGCCACGGCGTCGCCGAACCCGCACCGGTGCCCGCCCGCGCCACTTGACTGCGCCCGACGGCGCCGCCGTGGCGTCGACGGGAGGAGATCGAGAGATGGGCACCAAGCAGGTCGGACGTCGCGTGGCCGGCGTCCTGGCGGGAGCGGTCGCACTCGGGGGGCTCGTCGTCGCGCCGGCGTCGGCCACGACGACGCCGGACGACGTCTGCGCCGTCCAGGCGTACGTCCCCGGCTACAAGGTGTCGATCGACGCGCCCGCCAAGGACGTGCCCGTCACCCTGCTCGACGACTGCGACCGCACCGCGGACGTCGTCATCGACGTCGAGGGGCCGGAGGGAGCCGGGTACTCCTTCTTCTACCGACCGGGTCAGGCGCAGGACGTGTGGTTCTTCTCCGACGAGTACCCCTACGGCACGTACCGCTTCGTCGCGGGCGCCGGCACCGGGGACGTCCAGGTCCGGCCCGTCGAGGTGGTCGTCAAGTACGGCGCTCGGGCGAGCCTGCGCGGCAGCCGTTCCGGCGACGACGTCACCCTGCGGGTGCAGGCCTCGTACTACGACGCCTCGAAGTACTCCTACCAGCCGCTGCGCGACCGCAGGGCGACGATCGAGATCCTCGGCAAGGACGGCCGCACCTGGCAGTACCTGCGCTCGGTCACCGTCCCCCGTACCGGCATCGTCGACCACACCTTCACCAACCGGTACGCCGCGACGTACCGGGTGACGACCTGGGAGACGCACAACATCTTCTCCCGCACGTCCCAGGCCGTCACCGTCCCCGGTCGGTGAGCCGAGGGCCTGCCGGTCGCCCAAGCGGGGCGACCAGCAGGCCCGTCCCGGCCGGCCGCCCCGTCGTCGGCGGGACGTCGGTCGACCGGTCCTCCCGGGTCAGCGCCCCCCGGCGCCGCCGCCCTGCGTGGCGCGGCGGGACTCGGCCACCGCGGTGCCGAGGGCCCGTCGCGACGGCGGGCGCACCGCGCCGACCGACGCCGGCTCCGGCGTCCGGACCGTCTCGGGGAAGAGCCGCCCGATGATGTCGTTGACGGTCACCACGCCGCGGGGCGCGGAGCCCTCGGCCCGCACGAGCACGAGCTGGTTGCTCGTGCGGCGCATCGCGGCGAGCGTCGCCCCGAGCGCCGTCCCCGGGTCGAGCGTGAGGACGTCGGCCGCGCGGTCGGCCACGGGGGCGTCGTCCGCGAGGAGCAGCGTGTCGCGCACGTGGACGACCCGGCGGGGCACGCCGGCCCCGTCCTCGACGAGCACGCGCAGGTGGCCGGACGCCCGGCTCACCTCGCGCACCTGCCGCGCCACGGCGTCGGCGGGCACCGCCGTGATGCTCGGCCGGTCCGGCAGCAGGTCGGCGAGCGAGAGCTGCTCGAGGTCCAGGGCCCCGGTGATGCGCGCCCGGTACGTCGCGTCGAGGGCGCCCACGTTCGCCGAGTGCTCCACGAGCTGGCGGAGGTCGTCGGACGTCGAGGTCTCGTGCCGCTCGTTGACGGGCTCCACGCCGATGCGGCGCAGCATCGCGTTGGCCATCTCGTTCATGAGCAGCAGCACGGGACGGGTGACGACCATGAAGCCCCGCATCGGCAGCGCCAGCAGCGTCGCCGAGGTCTCCGGGTGCGCGATGGCCCACGACTTCGGCGCCATCTCGCCGACCACGAGGTGCAGGAAGGTCACGACCACGAGCGCCAGCACGAAGGCGACGACGCCCGCCACCCACGAGGGCAGCGCCGCCGTGTCCAGCAGGGGCGCCAGCGAGTACTGCACCGCCGGCTTGGTGATGGCCCCCAGCGCGAGGGTGCAAGCGGTGATGCCGAGCTGGCAGCCGGCCAGCACGACGGTGAGCTCGTTGGCCGAGCGGAGGGCCGCGCGGGCGGAGCGCGAGCGCGGGGCGGCGTCCTCCAGGCGGTAGGGCTTGGACGCGAGCATCGCGAACTCCACGGCCACGAAGAAGGCCGAGAGCGTGATGATGACGGCGGTCCAGACGGTGACCTCGAGACCGCTCACGCGTCCACCTCCTCGGTCGCGTCGTCGGCCCGTCGGTCGGCGGGCCCTCCGGCCAGCTCCAGGCGCACCCGGCTGGGCACGTGGCGGTCGACCTCGACGACCTCCATCCGGAGCACCCACGGCGCGTCGGGCTCGTCCTCCAGCACCGACGACGGGTCGGGCGGCAGCTCGACCTCCACGACGTCGCCGACGGCCGGGAGCGTCCCGTGCGCGTGGATGACGAGGCCGGCGAGGGTCTCGGCGTCGTGGTGGTCGGGGAAGTCGTGGCCGACGAGCCGCTCGACCTCGTCGAGGGGCTCCTGGCCGGAGACCTCCCAGGCGTCGCCCGCGGCGAGCAGCGGGGCGGCGGACTGCTCCGCGGGGTCGTCGTGCTCGTCGGTCAGCTCGCCGACGACCTCCTCGGCGATGTCCTCCACCGAGAGCACGCCGGCCAGGCCGCCGTGCTCGTCGATGACGCAGGCCAGCTGCGCGTGCGCGTCGGCCATGGAGCGCAGCGCCACGGGCAGCGGCGTGCTCGTCGCCACGAGGTGGGGGGGCTGGGCGAGGTCGCCGGCCGTGCCCACCGAGGCGTCGGCGCCGAGCAGGTCGGTGAGGTGGGCGACGCCGACGACGTGGCCGTCGTCGTCCACCACGGGGTAGCGCGAGTGCCCGGAGGCCATGAGCGCCCGCAGCTCCGCGACGGAGGTGCTCGCCCGCACGACGTCGGTGCGCGGCCGCGGGATCATCGCGTGCTCGGCGTCGCGGTCGGGGAAGTCGAGGATGCGGTCGAGGAGGACCGACAGCTCGCGCGGGAGGTCCCCGCTGTCCCGCGAGGCGCTGACGATGTGGTCGAGGTCGCGGGCCGTCGCGGTGGAGTCGACGTCGTGCACCGGCTCGACGCGCAGGACGCGCAGGAGCGCGTTCGACGAGGCGTCGAAGACCTTGATGAGCCACCCGAAGACGGCGAGGTAGACCTTCGTCGACGCCGCGAGGGCGGTCGAGGTCTGCTCCGGCCGGGCGAGCGCGTAGTTCTTGGGGAACAGCTCGCCGAGGATCATCTGGACGAAGGTCGCCAGCAGGAGGCCGGCCACCGTGCCGACGGCGAGGCCCACCCCGGACGGCACGCTGGCCACGCCGAGGATCTGGGAGACCGCCTCGCCGATGAGCGGCTCGGCGGTGTAGCCGACGAGCAGGCCCGTCACGGTGATGCCCAGCTGGGCGCCGGAGAGCATGAACGAGGTGCGGCGGGTGATGTCGAGGGCCCGCGTGGCCGCGGGGTCGCCCTTCTCGGCGCGCGCCCGCAGGCGGGCCCGGTCGACCGACATGTAGCCGAACTCCTGGGCCACGAAGTACGCGGTGCCGACGGTGATCAGCAGCACGGCGACGAGGCCGGCCAGGAGGAGGAGGAGTGCGCTCACCTCTCACGTCCTGCGGTGGTGAGGGTGGGGCGGGGACTTCGAGGCTCCTGGGGAGCGTCGGTGGGGAGATCGCGCGAGGCGGTCATGACCCTTTCCGGCGGGTAGGGCGGCGTCCGTCGGGCGCCGCGGAGCACCCCATGGTGCCGCACCGGGTGGGCGGGAACCGTCCCCGAGGCATCCGCGGACGGGTGACGACGGCCACGCCGTCACCCGGGAACCCCGGGCGCGCCGCCGCCGCCGCGGCGCGCCCGGCGAGGGCCTTCAGACCGCGTCGGGCCAGACCACCCCGACCTTGCCCCCGGCGCCGGCGTCCGCCGTCCGGTAGGCCTGCGCGGCGTCGTCGAGGAGGAACGTGGAGGTGACGAGGCGCTCGGGGTGCAGGTCCCAGCGCACGAGGTTGTGCAGGAGCTCGGCCATGCGGACGGTCGAGGTGACCCAGGAGCCGTGGACCGTCAGCTGGCGGTGGATGAGGACCTCGCTGACGTCGACGGTCAGCTGCCCGCCCTCGCCGACCAGGGCGGCGCGGCCCCAGCGGCGGGTGTGGCGCAGCGCCGTCAGCTGGCCGCGGCCGTTGCCGGAGCAGTCGACGGAGACCTCGGCGCCGTCGCCGAGCAGGGCGTCGAGCTCCTCGTCCGTGCCGCCGACGGCGTGGTCGACGGCGCCGAGCTCGAGGGCGAGGGCGCGCCGCTCCGCGCTGGGGTCGGTGCCGACGACGGTCGTGGCGCCCATGGCCTTGGCCAGGAGCCCGGCGGCCAGGCCCACGGGGCCGAGGCCGACGACGAGCGCACGGTCGCGGCCGGAGACCCCGGTGCGGCACAGCGCCTCGTAGGCGGTGCCGAAGCCGCAGGCGACGACGGCGCCGTCGAGGAAGGTCAGCTCGTCGGGGAGGGCGAGCAGGTCCCGCTCCTCGGCGAGGAGCAGGTCCGCGTGGCCGCCGTCGCGCTGCCAGCCGTACGCGGCGCGACCCGCTGCCGTGCAGGAGATCTGGTAGCCGCGGCGGCACTCGTCGCACTGGCCGCAGCCGCTGATGTGGTAGACGACGACGCGGTCGCCGACGCTGACGCGCTCGACGCCCTCGCCCACCGCGACGACCCGGCCGGCGGGCTCGTGGCCGCCGACGACGCCCTGGTAGGCCTCGGGGCCCTCGCCGAGGTGCTCGCGGTAGATGGCTCGCAGGTCGCTGCCGCAGATCGTCGAGGCGCGCATCCCCACGAGCACCTGGCCGTGGCCGGGGGCGGGCTCGGGGACGTCCCGCAGGTCGACCCGGCTGCCGCCGGGCAGGAACGCAGCGCGCACGGCGCCTCCTCAGGTCTCGGTGCCCCGCAGGGCCTCACGGGGCGCTCGCGCCCCCGCGCCACCGGGCGTGGTCGCCGGTGCTGCCGCCATCGTCGGAGGCCGCCGGGAGGCCGGTCAAGGGGTGGGCGCTCACCTGAGCGCTCTTGTCAGGATGAGCGGGCCGGCCCCACCCTCGGCCCATGACGACGACCTCGGAGGGCGCGGCGGGCGGCGCCGGGCGGCCGACCGGCGGCCTCTCGCTGGCGGTGGCGGTGGCGCGGCGGGTGCACCTCGACGGCGCCTCGAAGGTGCAGGTGGCCGCGGAGCTGGGCATCACCCGCTTCAAGGTGGCGCGGCTGCTCGACATGGCGCACGAGGCGGGCCTCGTGCGGACCGTCGTCGCCGCGCCGGCCGAGACCGACGAGGCCCTCGAGCAGGCGTTGCGCGAGCGGTACGGGCTGCGGCACGTCGTCGTGACGACGGACGCGGGCGACGACCCGGCGATGGCCCGCCTGCGCGTCGGGCGGCTGGCCGCGGAGTGGGCGGAGCACGTCGTCGCCGACGGGGACGTCGTCGGGCTGGCGTGGGGCCGGACGATGTCGGTCGTCCACGAGCACTGGCGACGACGGGTGGCGGCCACCTTCGTCCAGCTCGCGGGCTCGCTCGTGCGCGCCGACGTCGACCGCAACGGGCCCGAGCTCGTCGGCAGCTTCGCGCGGCGCAGCGGCGGCCGGGCGGCGCTCTTCTACGCGCCGCTCCTCGTCGCCGACGCGACGACGGCGACGGCGCTGCGGGCCGACCCCGCGGTGGCCGACGCGCTGCGGCAGGCGGACGAGCTGACGAAGGCGCTCGTCGCCGTCGGCGCGTGGAGCGAGGGGCGCAGCACCGTCTTCGACGCCCTCCCGCTCGACGAGCGCAACGCGCTGCGGCGCGCCGGCGTCTGCGCCGAGGTGACCGGCGTCCTGCTCGACGCCGAGGGCCGCGTCGTCGACGACCTCGCCGACCGCACGCTCGCCGTCACCGCCGACCAGCTCCGGCGCGCCGACCACGTCGTCGCGCTGGCCGTCGGCGTCGACCGCGCCGTCGCCGTCCGCGCGGCGCTGCGCAGCGGCCTCGTCGACGGCCTCGTCACCCACGCCGCGCTCGCCGCCGCGGTGCTCGCGGGCGACCGCGCCTGAGCCCCGCGCCGTCCCGTGGGCGCCCCTCTCACCGCCGGCGCGCCCCCTGCCGGGCGCTTCGGCGCCCTTCTGCCTCCCGGGCGCCTCTGCCCGGGCACTTCGGCGCCCTTCTGCCTCCCGGGCGCCTCTGCCCGGGCACTTCGGCGCCTTTCCGCCTCCCGGGCGCCTCTGCCCGGTCACTTCGGCGCCCTTCTGCCTCCCGGGCGCCTCTGTCGGGGCACTTCGGCGCCTTCCTGCCTCCTGGGTGCGTGCCACCGGGCACTTCGGCGCCCTTCCGCCGTCGGGAGGTGGACGGCGCCGGGTCGCCGGGGGGCGGGGGCGCGGGTACGAACGGGGCGTGACGAGGGACGACGACCGCCGGGCCGTGCTCGACGCGCTGCTGGAGCGGCACGGGCAGACGTACGCCGACGAGGCCGGGATCCGGCTGAAGGACACCCCGGTGCCGCTCTTCGAGCTGCTCGTCCTGTCGTCCCTGCTGTCGGCCAACCTGCAGGCGGACCTCGGCGTCCGGACGGCGCGGGCGCTGCGCGAGGCGGGGCTGACCTCGGCCGACAAGCTCGCGGCGGCGTCCGACGAGGAGCGCTGGCAGGTGCTCGCCGACGCCCGGTACCTGCGCAAGGAGCAGACGGCGCGGCAGCTCGGGCAGCTCGCGGAGCGGGCCGCGGACGAGCACGGCGGCGACCTGCGCCGGATGCGCGACCGGGCGCTGGACGGCGACGACGGCGGCCTCGACCGGCTGCGCGAGGAGGTCGAGGGCTTCACGGGCATCGGCCCGCTCGGCGTCGACATCTTCTGCCGCGAGGTGCAGGCGGTCTGGCCGGCGCTGCGCCCCTTCGCCGACGACCGCGCCACCGGCCCGGCGCGGGCGCTCGGCCTGCCGCACGACGCCGCGGGCCTCGCCGCCCTGGCCGGGACCGACGACCTCTCCGTCGTCGGGGCGGCCCTCGTCCGGTGCGGGCTCGCGGACGACGCGGACGAGGTGCGGGCCGCGGCCCGCTGACCCCGCGCCACCCGCCGGACCGGTCGTCCGCAGCGGTGGCGCGACCGCCGCCCGGTGCAGTTGCATGCCCCCATGCATCCCCGTGCCGGCCAGCCCGCCCAGCCGGAGGACCTCGTCGACGTCGACGCCCTCCTGGCCGCCTACGCCGAGCGGGTCCCGGACCCGTCCGACCCCGGGCAGCGCGTCGTCTTCGGCACCTCCGGCCACCGGGGGTCCTCGCTCGACGGCGCCTTCAACGAGCAGCACATCCTCGCCATCACCCAGGCCATCTGCGAGTACCGCGCGCAGCAGGGCACGACGGGCCCGCTGCTCGTCGCGCGTGACACGCACGCCCTCTCGCTGCCGGCGTGGCGCTCGGCGCTCGAGGTCCTCGTGGCCAACGACGTCGACGTCCTCGTCGACAGCCGCGACGGGTACACCCCCACCCCCGCCCTCTCGCACGCGGTCCTGCGCCTCAACGGCCGCGGGACGGCGCCTGCCGACGAGGTGACCGAGGGCGACGCGGACGGCATCGTCGTCACGCCGTCGCACAACCCGCCCCGCGACGGCGGCTTCAAGTACAACCCGCCGCACGGCGGGCCCGCGGGCTCGGACGCCACGGGCTGGATCGCCGAACGCGCCAACGCCCTCCTCGAGGCGGGGCTCGACGGCGTCCGCCGCGTCCCCTACGACGAGGCCCGCGGCCGCGTCGGCGAGTACGACTTCCTGCGCCACTACGTCGACGACCTCTCCTCGGTCCTCGACCTCGAGGCCGTGAAGGAGGCGGGGGTGCGCATCGGCGCGCACCCGCTGGGCGGGGCGGCCGTCGCCTACTGGGGGGAGATCGCGCGGACCTACGGCCTCGACCTCACCGTCGTCGACGACACCGTCGACCCGCAGTGGGCCTTCATGACCCTCGACGGCGACGGCAAGATCCGCATGGACTGCAGCTCGCCCAACGCGATGGCGTCGATGATCGAGCAGAAGGACCGCTACGACGTCGCCACCGGCAACGACGCCGACGCGGACCGCCACGGCATCGTCACGCCGGACGCGGGCCTCATGAACCCCAACCACTACCTCGCGGTGGCGATCTCGTACCTGCTCGAGCACCGGGGCTGGGGCGCGGAGGCGGCCGTCGGCAAGACGCTCGTGTCGTCGTCGCTCATCGACCGGGTGGTCGACGGCGCGGGCCGGCGCCTGCTCGAGGTGCCCGTCGGCTTCAAGTTCTTCGTCGACGGCCTGCTCGACGGGTCGGTCGTCTTCGGGGGCGAGGAGAGCGCCGGCGCCTCCTTCCTCCGCAAGGACGGCACCGTCTGGACGACGGACAAGGACGGCATCCTGCTGGCGCTGCTCGCCTCGGAGATCCGCGCCGTCACCGGGCGCTCGCCGAGCGAGCTGCACGCCGACCTCGTGGAGCGGTACGGCGCCTCGGCCTACAAGCGCGTCGACGCCCCGGCCGGCCGCGAGGAGAAGGCGCGCCTCGGGAAGCTCTCGCCCGAGGCCGTCACGGCCTCCGAGGTCGGCGGCGAGGCCATCACCGCCAAGCTCACCGAGGCCCCCGGCAACGGCGCGGCCGTCGGCGGCCTCAAGGTGACGACGGAGAGCGCCTGGTTCGCCGCCCGGCCCTCCGGCACCGAGGACGTCTACAAGATCTACGCCGAGTCCTTCCGCGGCGAGCAGCACCTCGACCAGGTGCTGGAGGAGGCCCGCGGCGTCGTCGACGCCGCGCTGAAGGGGTGAGCGGGCCGACGACGCCCCTCGCACCGGTCGAGCGGGCGGCGCTCGCGCGCGCCGTCGTCCTCGCCGCGCGCGGGCTCGGCGGCACCCGCCCCAACCCCGTCGTCGGCTGCGTCGTCCTCGACGCGGCCGGCGCCGTGGTCGGCGAGGGCTGGCACGCGCGGGCCGGCGACGCGCACGCCGAGGTCGTCGCGCTGCGCGCCGCCGGGGAGCGCGCCCGGGGCGGCACCGCCGTCGTCACGCTCGAGCCCTGCGACCACACGGGCCGCACGCCCCCCTGCTCGCGCGCGCTCCTCGCGGCCGGGGTGGCGCGGGTCGTCGTCGCCGTGCCCGACCCCACGCCCCGGGCAGCCGGCGGCACCGGCACCCTCGCGGCCGCGGGGGTCGACGTCGTCCACGTCCCCGCGGGCGACGACGCCGCGGCCCGCCGGGTCAACGAGGCGTGGCTGCTCGCGCAGCGGCTCGGGCGCCCGCACGTGACGTGGAAGCTCGCGGCCACGCTCGACGGGCGGAGCGCGGCCGCCGACGGCACGAGCCGGTGGATCACCTCGCCGGAGTCGCGCGCGGACGCGCACCTGCTCCGCGCCCGGTCGGACGCCGTCGTCGTCGGCGTCGGGACCGTCCTGGCCGACGACCCGTCCCTCACCGTCCGCGACCTCCCGCCGACGGGCGACGACGTCGCCGACGCCGCGCTGGCGGGACGTGCACCGCTGCGGGTGGTGCTCGACGCCGACGGCCGGACGCCGCCCGGCGCCGCCGTGCGTCGCGGGTCGGTGCCCGGGGGGACGCCCGGGGTGGGGGAGACGCTCGTCCTCACCGCGGCGGACGTCGGCCGCGGGGCCGGCGGGGGCGTCGACCTCGCCGGGGCGCTGGGCGCGCTCCACGGGCGCGGCGTCCGCGCCGTCATGCTGGAGGGCGGGCCACGGCTGGCGGGCGCCTTCGTCGACGCCGGCCTCGTCGACCGGGTGCGCGCCTACCTCGCGCCCGCGCTGCTGGGGCAGGGCAGCGCGGCCCTCGTGGCGTCGGCGACGGGGGCGTCGATGGACGCCGTCGCCCGCCTGGCGGTCGACGACGTCGCCCGGGTGGGGCCGGACCTGCGCGTCGACCTCGTCCCGCTCGGCTGACGGCGGGGTCAGCCCCGCAGGACGGCGAGCAGCGAGAGGCTCGCCAGGGCGTTGTTGCCCGCGTGGGCGAGCACCGACGCCCACAGGGTGCCGTGCACCTCGCGGAGGACGGCCAGCCCGAGGCCGACCGTCAGCAGGTACGGCAGGAGCACCGGGACGCCGTGCGCGGCGGCGAAGAGCGCGGCGCTGCCGAGGACGGCCACGGCGAGGGGCCACCGCCGTCGGAGCCCGCCCTGCACGACGCCGCGGAAGACGGCCTCCTCCCACAGCGGCACGAGCACGACGACGGTGAGCAGGAGGGCGACGACGAGCCCCGGGCCCACGTCCCCGGCGATGTCGGCGAGGGCGTCGTCCGCCGGCGGGGCGGCCCCGAGCGGCAGCAGGACGAGCGCCTGGACGGCGAGGGCCGCGAGCAGCAGCACCGGCAGCTGCCACAGCAGGTGCCACAGCCGCGCCGTCGGTCGGCGGAACCCCAGCGCGACCCACCCGGTGCCCGCCCGCCGCAGGACGACGTGGACGGTCGCGAGGACGGCGAGCGAGTGCAGCGGGAGCCCGACGGCGAGCAGCGTCGGGACGAGGTCGCCCCCGCCGGTGAGCAGCAGCACCGCGACGAGCAGCCCGCCGACGAGGGCGGTGACGCCGACGACCGCGGCGACGAGCACGACGGACGCGCGCCACGGCAGCGGCGACGCCGTGGCCGGGAGCACGCGTCCCGGGCGGACGGGCTCGGTGCTCGCATCGCTCACCCCCGCTGTCTAGCAGGAGGCCCCGGCCGCCCCGGCGCGCCCGGCCGCGGTCCGCGGGGGACGCTGCGGCGGTGACCGCCGCGCCCGAGCCCTTCCCCTCCTGGTTCTTCGACCGCGACGACCCGTCGCCGGACGGCCGCTTCTACGCCGCGCCGCGGCTGGTGACGCACATCGACGGGGGCGCGGTGGCCGCCGTCGGCGACCTGTACGCCGAGCTGGGCGTGGACGGCAGCGCCCCGCGTCCGGACGGACGGCCGCGCGTGGTGCTCGACCTCATGTCGTCGTGGGTGTCCCACCTGCGCACCGCCCCCGGCGAGCTCGTGGTGCTCGGGATGAACGCGGCCGAGCTGGACGCCAACCCGGTGGCCACGCGCCGCGTCGTGCAGGACCTCAACGTGGACCCGCGGCTGCCGCTCGACGACGGCACGGTCGACGCCGTCCTGTGCTGCGTGTCGGTCGACTACCTCGTGCGGCCCGTCGAGGTCCTCGCCGAGGCCGCGCGGGTGCTGCGGCCCGGCGGCGCGCTCGTGCTCACCTTCTCGAACCGCTGCTTCCCCACCAAGGCCGTGCACGGCTGGCTCGCCCTCGACGACGACGGGCGCTGCGCCCTCGTGGCCGAGTACGTCCGCCGCGCCGGCGGGTTCGAGGAGCCGGACGTGCACCTGCGGACGCCGCCCGGGCCCGAGCGCGGTGGCTCGTACCGCGGTGACCCCCTCTACGCCGTCGTGGCCCGACGCGACGGGGCGGCCGCGTGAGCGGGGTCGCGTGGGTCCGGGCGGCCGGGACGCACCACAGCGGCGAGTACGCCGACGCCGTCGTCGTGCCCGCCGGGACGCGGCTGGTGCTGCTGGCGGGCTCCTGCCCGCTGGCGCCGGACGGGAGCACGGTGGCCGTCGGCGACGTCGCCGGCCAGGCGACGGCGTGCGTCGCCACGCTGCGCACCGCGCTCGCGGCGGCCGGTGCCGGGCTCGAGGACGTCGTCAGCACGCGTGTGCTCGTGGCGACCACCCGGCAGGCCGACCTCGTCACCGCGTGGGACGCCGTCCGGGCGGCCCTCGGCGCGCACGAGCCGCCGAGCACGCTCCTCGGCGTGACGGTGCTGGGCTACGACGACCAGCTCGTCGAGGTGGAGGCCGTCGCGGCGCTGCCGGGGTGAGCCTCTGCACGAGGTCCGCCGTGCACGGCGGACCTCGTGCAGACCCTCGCCCCGACCGGGGTGGTCGAGCGCTCAGGCCGGTCGAGGGCGTGCCGATGAGGAGGCACCCGCCGACCCGAGGAGCGCCGTGGCACCGACCCCGTCGAGGACCGTCCGGGCGCTCGCGCTCGCCGCGGTGCTGCTCGCGCCCGTCGCCTCCTGCGGGGCGTCCGAGGCGCGCGCGGCGTGCGACCGGGCGCGGGCCGAGGTGGACGCCGCGGTCGCCGCCGGCGAGGCCGTGGCGGCGCGGGCGAGCGAGGTGGCAGCCGTGGCGTCCCGCGACGGCGTCGGCCTCGACGCCGACGGACGCCGCGCGCACGAGCGACTCCTGCTCGAGTCCGCGCTGCAGGAGCTGCCGCCGACGGCCGAGGTGGCCGCGGACCGCGACGACTGCTGGAGCGACGAGGAGAGCGACGAGGCGGCGCAGCGGCTCGTGTCGCTCGCCGCGAGCGCGGCCAGGTCCCTGCCGGACGAGCCGGGCTGAGCCCGGCTGCTCAGCGGCGCCCCCACGCGCGCAGCGTCCGCAGCGCGTCGACCGTGACGGCGGCGCGCCACTCCGCGTGCGCCGTCGGGTGCCAGGCGGCCCAGGTGACGTCCCAGCCGCCGTCCTCGTGCTGGGCGTCGGCGAGGCGGTCGAGGGCGCGGTCGAGGACGTCGTCGTCGACGAGGGACGCGCCGGCGTGGTCCGGTGCCGGGGCGAGCAGGAGCGGGTCGAGCACCTCGCCGACCGCGCCGCCGGGCACGGGGAGCGCCCCCTCCGGCGTCATGGCGGCGCGGACGCCGTCGCGCAGCCGGGCCAGGGCCGCGGCGGCCCGCTCGCGGTCCGGCGCGACGTCGAGCAGGTCGACGACGTAGAGGACCGTGTACGCGTCGGCCGGGTCGACGTCGTCCACCCGCGCCCAGCAGTACGCGTCCGCCCCCGCGAGCCAGGGGTGCTCGAGGCCGAGCCGGTGCGCTCCGGCGACCAGCTGCGCCGTCGCGAGCAGCGACGAGCCGGGGGCGGGCACGAGCCAGGGCGCGGCGGGCTGCCCGTCGTGGGTCGGCAGGACGAAGGGCACGCCGCCGTCCGGCTCGGTGACGGCGGCCAGCCACCCGAGCGCGCCGAGCGCCAGCCGTCGGCCCTCGTCCGACGGCGGCAGCTCGGCGAGGACGTCGAGGGCGTACCGCACGGGGATCGGCTGGCTCGCGGGGGAGCGCAGGTCCGGCTCGAGGGCGCCGACACCGCCGTCCGTGTTGCGGTAGCCGGCGAGGGCGGCGAGGACGACGTCGGGCGGACCGCCGTCCAGCTCGTGCTCGAGCCGGCGGCGGTCGAGCAGCCGCCCGGTGCCGTGGACGAAGGTGCGGGCGGCGTCGACGTCGACCATCACCGCAGCGTGGCACCGCCCACCGACGGCGGGGGCGCTGCGTCAGGCCGGGACGGTCGCCCGCCGCCGCGGCGAGAGGACGCCGGCGAGGAGCACCACGGCCACGCCCGCGAGCGGCACGACGAGCAGGCCGGTGCGCAGGCCGACGGCGTCGGCGACGGCGCCGACCACCGGGGGCGAGAGGAGGAAGCCGAGGCGCATGAGCCAGGAGACGACCGTCAGCCCTGTGCCGGGCCGCAGCCCGGGCAGCTCGTCGGCCTCGTGCATGGCGGCGGGGACGAGCGTCGCGACGCCGAGGCCGGCCGCGGCGAAGCCCGCGACGGTGCCCGGCACGCTCGGGAAGGCGAGGGCGAGGCCCATGCCCACGCCGGCGACGAGGCCGCCCGCCCGGGCCACGGCGCGCTGGCCGAAGCGGTCGACGAGACGGTCGCCGACGAGGCGGCCGACCGTCTGGGCGGCGACGAGCGCGACGAAGCCGAGGGCGGCGACCGACGCCGTCGCGCCGAGGGAGCCGGACAGGTAGATGGCGGCCCAGGTGATGCCGGCGTCCTCGACGAGGGTGCCGGACATGGCCACGAGGACGAGCGCGGCGAGGAGCCAGCGGGTGCGGCGGGCCACGCCGGCGCGGCGCGGGGCGGCGGCGACCTCCTCCACCTGCTCGGGCGCCGTCGCCGTGACCCCGTCGGTCGCCTCGCCGTCCCGCCCGGGCAGGCACCAGCGGAGGGCGGCGACGGCGACGAGGGCGAAGAGGACCGCCGACACCGCGAGGTGCGTGCCGAGGGGGATACCGAGGGTCACCGCTCCGGTGGCCATGAGGCCGCCGATGACGGCGCCGATCGACCACAGCGCGTGGAGGCTGTTGATGATCGAGCGGCCGTAGCGGCGCTGGACCCGCAGGCCGTGGGCGTTCTGCGCGACGTCCGTGACGGCGTCGAGGCCGCCGCCGACGAGCAGCGCCGCGGCGAGCAGCGGCGCCGACGGCGCGTGGCCCGCGAGCAGCACGCCGACGCCGACGCCGATCGTGCCCACGACGGCGACCCGCGCCGACCCGAAGCGCCGCACGAGGGCGCCGGCGGCGAGGCCCGCGAGGACGGCGCCCAGCGGGAAGGCCGCCACGGAGAGCCCGAAGGTGGCGTTGCTGAGGCCGAGCGACGCCTGGACCTCCGGCCACCGCGGGGCGAGGTTCATGAAGAGCGCGCCGTTGGTGAGGAACAGCGCCGAGACCGCGAGCCGCGCGCGCCGGTCGGTCGTGGAGGGCGCGACGGGCGCCACGGTCGTCATGTGGACGATCGTACGCATAGCCGGGGCGATCCCGGGCACGGCGAGGTGACGACAGAGTGCGGCCCTCGAGCTCTCGGGACGGCGACGTGCCGACGGAGTGCCGGGGAGGGGGGTGTCCGAGAGCAGGGCGGGCCCTGCGGGCGGGGCGTCAGGCGACGACGAGCTCGGCGGCGACGGTGCTGTCGGTGCCGGAGACGAGGCGGTAGGTGCCCGGCGTCGTCGGGGCCTGGACCGTGACGAGGCGGACCAGGGGGACGTCGACGGTGATCGTCCCGTCCTCGGAGGTGAGGACCTGGTCGGCGGTCGTGTGGTTGACGAAGGAGATGTAGGCGCCGGGGCGGACGGGGCCCTTGACGCGGGTCTCGCCGTCCTCGCCGAGCATGACGGTGACCTCGAGGTCGCCGTGGTCGTGGACGACACGGCCGTCGGCGCCGACCGTGGTGCCCGGCGCGGTCGTCGCGTGGCCGGCGTGGGCGCCGGCGGGGGCGGTCGACGAGGGGGCCGACGACGACGGCGCGGCGGCCGGGCCGTGGTGCCCGCCGGTCGCGGCGGCGAGGGGGGCGGGCTCGTCCTCGAGCGCGCCCGCGACCAGGCCGCCGGCGAGGGCGCCGACGAGGGCGGTGGCCGTCACCGCGGTGACGACCTGGAGCCGGCGACGACCCCTGCGGGGCGGCGGCGTGCCTCGGTCGGGAGAGCTCACGGGGCACCACCTCGGGCGGTCGTCGGGCAGGTCGGGGGAGCGGGTCGGGTGCCCGCAGGCCGCGGTGGTCCGCCCGCGGCCTGCGGACCCGGCGGGCACGGCGCCCCTCACGGGGGAGGGCGCCGTGCCCGTGGGGGTCAGCCCTCCTGGCCGGTGCGGCGGCGCAGGAGGACGACGCCCGCGGCGCCGGCGGCGGCCAGCGCCGCACCGCCGACGACGAAGGTGGTCGTGCTGGTGCCGGCCGCGCCGCCGGCGCCGGTGTCGGCCCCGCCGGACGGCATCGACATCTGGGCGACGTCGAGCGTGCCGCAGGCGGCCGGGTCGGTGGCCTCCTCCGGCAGGGACGGGTCGAGGTCGGAGACGACGTCGCCGTCGTAGGTGCCGGAGCCGTTGAGGTCCACGCCGTGCAGGACGACGACGCCCTCGCCGTTCGCGATCTGGTCGGCGACCTCGTCGGAGACCTCGAGGGTGCGCGAGTAGGAGGCGTCGCCGACCGGGAAGCGGTCGACGGCCAGGCCCGAGTCGGGCGAGGAGTCGCCCTCGGTGGTCAGCGAGACGGCGATGGCGCCGTACATGCCGGCCGCGTCGGAGACCTGCAGGGCGCCGTCGGCGCCGGAGCCCTCCATGTCGTTGGACGGGCAGGAGTTCGTGCCGCCGATGTGGATGTGCTGGGCGTGCGGGGCGTCGGCCAGCAGCCCGTTCGGCGTGATGTTGATCGTCAGCTCGTTGCCGTCGATCGAGCCCGTGACGTCGGCGGTGACGCCGGAGTCGTTGAGCTGCGTCAGCGAGGCCGACAGGTCGGTCTTGTCGGCGGCCATGGCCGGGGCGGCCAGGGGCAGGGCCGCGACGGTCAGGGCGGCAGCCAGGGCGAGGGTGCGGGTGGTCTTCATGGCGTCAGTCACTCCGTCGTCGTCGGGAGCCGCGTCGGTGCGGCCTCGCGGGGGGTGTTCGGCGGTGGGACCCCGACGGTTTGGTCGCTCCTGGGACGGACCTGGGGCGAGGCTGCGTCCGGGCCGGGAGGGACCGGGAGGCCGGTCAGCCGGCGCGGCGCGCGGGGGCGCCGAGGGGGCGCACCGCCCCCGACACGAGGAGGGCGACGGCCAGCAGCGCCACGACGACGAGCAGCGCGCGCAGCAGGCCGGCGGCCTCGCCGAGCAGGCCGATGAGGGGCGGGCCGGCGAGGAAGGCCACGTAGCCGACGGATGCCACGACGCTGACCCGGGCGGGCGCGCGCGCCGGGTCGTCGGCGGCGGCGCTCATGCCGAGGGGGAAGCCGAGCGACGTCCCGAGGCCCCAGAGGACGGCGCCGACGACGGCCAGCGGCACCGACGGCGCGGCGACGAAGAGGACGAGGCCGACGAGGGCGACCCCCGCGAGGACCCGGACGACGGGGACGCGGCCCCAGCGGTCCAGCCACACGGAGCCGTACCAGCGGCCGACCGTCATGGCCGCGAGGAAGACGGCGAAGGTGAGGACGCCGAGCGACTCGGCCGCGCCGTACCCCTCGACCATCGCGAGGGCCACCCAGTCGTTCGCCGTGCCCTCGGCGAAGGCGAAGGCGAGCACGAAGACGCCGACGAGGAGGGTGCGCGGCTCGCGCCAGGCGGCGAGGGCGCCCGGCGCGGGTGCGTCCGTGCCGTCGTCCGCGGTGACCTCGGCCGTCGTCGTCGGGCCGCTGTCGTCGGCGACGAACGAGCGGACCGAGAGCGGGACGACGAGCAGCACGAGGAGCGCGACGCCCGCGAGGTGCGCCGTCACCGAGACGTCGAGCTCGACGAGCAGGGCCCCCAGGAGCGCGCCGCCCACGGTGCCGACGCTGAAGCCCGCGTGGAAGCGCGGCATGACCGTCCGCGCGAGGTGCGCCTCGACGACGGCGCCCTCGACGTTCATGGCGACGTCCCAGCCGCCGTACGCGAGCCCGAGGACGAAGAGGGCGACGACGACGGCCGGCACGCCCACCGTCACCCCGGCGGCGATCCCGGCCATCGCCACGACGAGCAGGAGCGAGCCCAGCCGGACGACCCGCTCCGAGCCGAGCCGCGCGATGACGGCGCCCGCCAGCGGCAGGGCGAGCACCGACCCGGACGCCAGGGCGAGGAGCACGAGCCCGACCTCGCCCGTCGTGAGCCCCAGCTGGTCGCGGGTCGAGGGGATGCGGGAGGCCCAGCTCGCGAAGGCGAAGCCGGAGGCGACGAAGGCGACGGTGGTGCCCCACTTCGCCCGCCGGACGACGGGCGCGGCGAGGGGCGTGGTGGTGCTCACGGGAGGCTCCAGCGGGGTGCGGGCGGGTGGTTCAGGCGCCGACGGCGCGGCGGACGGCCTCGCGGACGACGTCGCGCCCCATCGGGTCCGTGGAGAGCATGCGGTGCATGACGAGGCCCTCGACGAGGGCGTCCAGCCCGCGGGCGGTCGCCGGGTCGACGACCCGCTCGAGGACGGCGTGGCTGGCCTGCATCCAGCCCTGCGTGACCTCGCGCAGCGCGGGGTCCTTGAGCGCCTCGAGGTAGAGCTCGTAGGTGACCGACCAGTCCGCCGCCGTGGCGCCGGCGTCGCCCATGACGAGGTCGGTGACGGCCTCGACGAGGGCGGCCGGCGTCGTCGCCCCGGCCAGGGCGGCGCCGTAGCCGGCCGAGACCCGTTCCCGCAGCGCGGTGTACGCGGCCGCGCGGAGGTCGGCGAGCGAGCTGAAGTGGTACGTCGTCGAGCCGAGGGGCACGTCGGCACGGGCGGCGACCCGACGGTGCGTCGTGCCGGCGACGCCCTCCTCGGCGAGCACCTCCAGGGCCGCGGCGACGATCCGCTCGCGGCGGTGGGGGTCGGTCCGTCGCGCCCGCGGGGCGGCGGGGGGCTCCGCGGGGCTCACGCCGGGCCGTCGTCCAGCGCGCGGACGACGCGGGCGGGGCTGCCGACGGCGAGGACGCGCGGCGGCAGGTCGCGCGTGACGACGGACCCGGCGCCGACGACGGTGCCCGCCCCGATCGTCACGCCCGGGCAGACGACGACGCCGCCGCCGAGCCACACGCCGTCCCCGACGGTGATGGGCGCGGCGGCCTCCCACCCGGCCCGGCGCAGGTCCGGGTCGAGGGGGTGCGTCGGGGTGAGGAGCTGCACGTGCGGCCCGATCTGGACGTCCTCGCCGATGGTGATCGTGGCGACGTCGAGCGCCGTGAGCCCGAAGTTCGCGAAGGTGCGGGCGCCGACGCGGAGGTTGGTCCCGTAGTCGACGTGGAGGGGCGGGCGCAGGACGACGCCCTCGCCGACGTGGCCCAGCAGGCGCTGCAGCAGCTGCGTGCGCAGCGCGCCCTGCCGGGAGGACGTGGCGTTGTAGGCGTCCTGGAGGTCCATCGCGGCGTGGTGCGCGGCGGTGATGGCCGGGTCGTCCGCGAGGTAGAGGTCGCCGGCCTCCATGCGCTCGACCATCGACCGGGGGTCGCCCGCCAGCGGGTCCGGGATCTGCTCGGGGCGGACGACGACGGACCCGTCGGGCTCGCTCATGTGGACGAGCGTACCCATGCGGGTCGACGCCGGACGCGACGACGCCCTCCCGGCCGGCCCGGGCGGGGCGGCGGGAGGGCGTCGTGGGGAGGTCAGGCGGCGACGAGCGGCGCGCGGAGCGGGTGCTCCGAGCCGGCGAGCACCACCTGGGCCGCGAGGCCGGAGCCCGCGTGGAGCACCACGGGGGCGAGGAGGTTGGCCGTGCTCGACGCGAGGTCGGCGCCGGGGGTGACGACGACGAGCAGCAGCGCGTCGTCGGCGTCGGCGAGGCCGAGCCCCTCGACGTCAGCCTCGTCGACGACCGGGTGGTAGTCCGGGAAGAAGGCGCCCGGGGCGACGACGACGAGCCGGACGCCCTCGGTCTCGAGCGACTGCAGGGAGTACAGGGCGCCGGAGTCGTCGAGCCGCACGAGCGCGAAGCGCGTGAGCTGCTCGAGCCCGGGCAGCGGGGCGACGAACCGGACCTCGGGGGTGGGGGGCGCCTCGGGCGCGACCGCGCTCACCGGAGGAAGTCCATGATGCTCGGGGTGACGACCTTCGCCGCCGCGCCCAGGGCGGCCTGGTAGGCCTTGTCCTGCGCGGCGAGCTCCATCAGGGCCTTGGCCAAGTCGACCTCCTCGACGTCCTGCTTCGCCGACGTCAGCGACAGCTCGCGCTGGGTCCCGGTGACCTGCAGCGACTGGACGCGAGAGTAGCGAGTGCCGACGTCCGCGAGGGAGGTCGTCAGGCGGCCCAGCGCGCCGTCGAGCTCGCCGAGCATCGCCGACGACGCCGCGGAGCCGGTCGTCACGGCGGTGGCGAGGTCGTCGAGGATCGCGAAGACGGACGCGTCGCCGTCGCCGAAGGCGGCCGTCCCGGCGGTGTCGACGCGCACGTCGACGCCCGGGGCGAGGGTGCGCTGCACCTGGCCGGCCGCGCCCGGCGACGGCGTGACGGCACCGGTCCCGTCGACCGAGAAGGCCACCGGCTCCCCGGTCGTCCCGCCGAAGACGGGGCGACCCAGGTAGGTGGTGTTGGCCGTGGCCAGCATGTCGTCGCGCAGGGTGCGGATCTGCTTCGCGATGGCCTCGCGGCCGATCGACGAGTTGGCGTCCGAGCCGGCCTGGACGGCCAGGTCGCGGGCGGTGTGCAGGAGCGAGACGCCGCGCTGCAGGGCGGTGTCCGTGGTGCCCAGCCAGCTGATGGCGTCGCCGTTGGCGTTGGAGTAGCGGTCCTCCGCCGCCAGCGCGCGGCGCAGCTCGAGCGCCCGGTCGGCGCCGACGACGTCGTCCGACGGGCGCTGGATCTTCTGCCCGCTCGCGACGGCGGTGTTGGCCCGGGCGAGCCGGTCGGCGGCGGCGGCGATGTTCGCCTGCGCCGCCCCGCTCGTGCCGCGCAGGGTGGCGCGGCCCCCGGTGAAGGAGCCGGTGAGGCTGGCGGAGACGCCGGAGACGCTCATCGGCCCACCACCCCCGTGCGGTTGATGAGCGTGTCGAGCATCTGGTCCACGGCGGTGAGCACGCGGGCAGCCCCCTCGTAGGCGCGCTGGTAGGTGAGCAGGTCGACCATCTCGCTGTCGACGTCGACGCCGGTCGAGGACGTGAGCACGCCCTGGGCGGAGTCGGCGGCCGAGGCCGTGGCCCGGGCGCGGACGTCGGCGGCGGAGGCCGCGCCGGCGGTCGCGGTGAAGAAGGTGCGCCACCGTGCGTCGGGGCCCGTGGTGCTCTCGGAGAGCTTGACGACGCCGTCAGCGATCGAGGTGTCGGTCCCGCTCGTGCCGGCCTTGACGTCCGCCGCCGAGATGGAGGCCGTGATGGTCGCGGCGGTGACGTCGCCGCCGTCGTTCGCGGTGAAGACGGGCGGGTCGCCGTGGAGGCCGTTGACCTGGTCGGCGAGCGTCGTCGCCACCCGGTCCCAGCCGCCCATGACGCCGGGCAGGGTGATGGAGAGGGCCTCGGTGAGGCCGGCGGCGGTGCCGCCGACGGCGAGCGCGTCGGTGCTGCCGGCGAGCGAGATCGTCGTCGCCGGGGTGGTGGAGCCGGTCATGGCCGTCGGTCCCGACACGGTGATCGAGCCGGCGACGGCCCCGTCGACGAGCTTCTGCCCGCCGACGACGACGTCGACCGCGCCCGAGCCGTCGCGCGGCACGCTCGTCGCGCCGACGAGCGAGGACAGCTGGCGGACGAGGAGGTCGCGCTGGTCGGCCAGCTCGTGGGCCGGGGCGCCGGTGCCCTCCGTCGTGACGATGAGGCGGTTGAGGTCGGCGACGGAGGACGCGATGGCGTTGACCTCGGTGGTGAGGGTGCCCAGCTCGCCGCGGACGTCGGACCAGGTGGCGCTCGTGCGGGCGGCGCCCTGGCGGAGCGTCGCGGCGACCTCCTCGCTGCGGCCGACGACGGTGACACGCGCCGCGTCCCCGGTCTGCCCGACCGGGTTGGCGATCGCCAGGCCCGACCAGGCGCCGTACATCTTGCCGAGGGCGCCGCTCATCGTGCTGAGACCGCCGAGGTCGTCCTCGACGCCCGCGAGGACGCCGGCACGGGCGCCGGCCAGGGCGGCGTCGCCGGTGGCCGTCTCGAGGCGGCTGCTCGCGAGCCGGTCCGCGAGGCGGGCCACCTGCGTGACCTGCACGCCGGAGCCGGTCGTCCAGCCGCGGACGCCGTCGGACAGCGAGGCGCGGGGGCCGGCGATGGGCGACGTCTCGACGCGCTGCCGGGTGTACCCGGGCGTGGCGGCGTTGGCGATGTTCTGGCCGGCCACGTCCATGGCACGACGCTGCGTCTGCAGGGAGCTGAGCGCGATCGAGAGTCCTTGGAAGGAGCTCATCGGGTCCTCGCTTGGTGTCGGGGGGCGGGCGGGGCGGGGCTGGCGGGGCTGGTGCCGGCGACGACGACGGCGCGTCGTGCCTCCTGCCACTCCATCGGCGCAACGGGCGCGGACCTGAGCCCTCGGGCGGGCTCCGTCCCGCCGGTCCCGACGGCCGTGGAGCGGGCGGTCACAGGGCCTCGTCGACCAGCCGGGCGCGGGCGTCGGCGCCGCGGGCGGAGTGCCGCCCGCCGCGGGGGCCGTAGGTCTGCACCGGCACGACGGGCGTGCCCTGCGCGCCACGGCCGACGTCCCCGAGCGAGGCGAGCGCGTCGTCGAGAGCGCGGCGGCCGGAGGACAGGACGTCGCGGTTGGCCTGCGCCGTGGCGCTGATGTCCGCGGTGAGGACGAGGAAGGCGTCGCGGTGGCCGGACAGCACCTCGTCCCACGGGGCGGGGGCGACGTCGGACAGCTGGCGCAGGCCCGCGCCGGCGGGGGCGCCGATCTCGGCGGCGACCGCCTCGACGTGGACCGCGCGCTCGAGCTCGGCGGCGCGGACCTGGTCCAGCACCACCTCGACCTCGCGGGTGGCGTGGGGCAGCCACCGGGTGCGGCCGCTGGCGAGGACGAGCTGCTCCTCCTCCAGCTTGAACAGCAGCAGCTCGAGCACCTCGCGCTCGCGCCACAGCACGTTCGACAGCTCCGCCAGACCCATACCGCCGCGCTCCTCGCCTCGTGACGTCGTGCGACGTCGCCTGTGCCGGTGGGCGCCGTGCCGCGTGCGGCCGCGCCCTGCCCCCTCCTCATCGACCGGGCGGGGCCGGACCTGAGGGGCCCGGGGGCGGGCGGAGGCGGGTCGGCGGACGGCGGGGCGACGGCCGGACGTCGCCGCGACGTCGCCGGGCCGTCACCGGCTGCTGGGACGGTTCGTCCGTGATGACCCTTCCTGCCCCGACCCGCACCCCTCGCCCCCGCGGTGCCCGCCGCCCGGTGGCCGCGGGCGCCCTCGCCGTGGTCGCCCTCCTGGCGTCCGCGCCCGGCGGCTCCGCCGCCCCGGCCGCGCCGCCGCGCGGCGAGCCCGTCGTCGTCGACGTGATCTCCGACGTCCAGGGCGACCTCGCGGACCTGGAGCGGGTGCTCGACGACCAGGCCGCCCTCGGCCTCGCCGACCACCTCGTCGTCAACGGCGACCTCGTGCCCACCGGCACGCAGGCCGAGTACGACGCCTACACGGGTGTCCTCGACGCCGGCCCGCTGCCGCGGCGCGTGACGCAGACCATCGGCAACCACGAGACCTACACGGGGGAGAGCAGCGAGGTCCTCACGGACCGCTTCCTCGCCGAGACCGGCATGCCGGCCGTGTACTCCGTGCAGCGCGTCAAGGGCCACCCGCTCGTGCACCTGGGGACGACGTCGACGCCCGCCGGCGGCGTCTCGGCGACGCTGGGCCAGGAGCAGCTGGACTGGTTCGACGGCGTCCTCGACCGCCTGCCGGCGAACCGGCCCGTCGTCGTCCTGTCCCACCACCCGCTGCCGCGGACGGTCTCGGGGACGGACTGGCCGGGCTCGTACGAGCAGGAGTACGCGGCGGGGGAGGCGGACCGCCTCCTCGAGATCATGGGCGACCACCCCAACGTGCTCTTCGTCACCGGTCACACGCACTACGACCTCCGCCGCGACGACTGGATGGTGCGGAAGGTCGTCGAGGGCGGTGACCCGCGCGGCTTCACCGCGGTCAACGGCGGGTCGGTGCAGACGACGTGGACGCGCACGCCCGACGGCCGCGAGGTCACGGTGGACCGCGCCGACCACTCCGGGATCCGCCTGGAGATCTCCCGCGACCGCGTGCGCGTCGTCGCGCACGACTTCCGCACCGACGAGGTCGTGCAGGACGAGACGGTGCTCGTGCCGCGGCGCTGAGCCCCCACCCGTCCCGCCGGCCGGCCGCCGGGCGTCCCCGCCGCGGGCGCTCGGCAGCCGGCCGTCGTTGCTGAGGGGCCGTGCACCCGTCCGGATGACGGGGCACCCGTCCGGCCTCAAGGTGGCCGGGGGCCGGGACGAGACCTGCTCCGTGATGATCCCGACGCAGCGCGTGGCCCCGCCGACCGCCACGACGCCGAGCACGCCCCGCCGCGACGCCGCGGCGGTCGAGGCCCTCGTCACCGCGCACCTGCCGCTGGTCGGCCACGTCGTCCGCGAGGTCGCCATGCGGCTGCCGTCGCACGTCGACGCCGGCGACCTCGCCGGGGCCGGCGCCGCCGGGCTCCTCCAGGCGGCCCGCGGATACGACGAGACGACGGGCGTCCCCTTCGGCCGCTACGCCAGCACGCGCATCCGTGGCGCCGTCCTCGACGAGCTCCGCGCGATGGACCTCGTCAGCCGCGGCGCCCGCTCCCGCGGCCGCGAGATGCACGGCGTCGAGGACTCCCTCACCGCGACCCTCGGCCGCCGGCCGAGCCGCGAGGAGCTGGCCGGCGCCCTCGGCGTCGACGTCTCCGAGGTCGACCGCCGCCGCCAGGAGTCCGCCGTCACCGTCTCCAGCCTCGACGCCCCCGTCGCGGGCTCGGCGGGGGAGGAGGCGCTGACCCGCACCTGGGCCGAGGGCCTCGGCGACGACCGCCCCGGCCCCGAGGAGCTGGCGCTGCGCGCCGAGCGGATGCGGGTCATGGGCGCGGCCGTCAGCGCCCTGCCGGACCGGCTGCGCGCCGTCGTCGTCGGCTCCTTCCTCCAGCAGCGCCCGCTCGCGGAGGTCGCCGCCGAGCTCGGCGTCACCGAGTCCCGCGTCAGCCAGCTGCGCACCGAGGCGCTCGGGCTCCTCCGCGCCGCGATGGAGAGCGTCCTCGAGCCGCGCCCCGCCGCCCCGGCGCCCACGGGCGTCGCGGCCCGCCGCCGCGAGGCCTTCTACGCCGACGTCGCCCTGCACGCCGCGGCCGCGGGGGTCGGCAGCGCCGCCGCCGGCGCCTCGGCCCGCGAGGTCCTCGCCGCCCGCGCCGGTGCGCGCGTCGAGCGGGCCACCGCCTCGCTGCCGCTGCAGCGCACGGGCTCGCCGCTGCGGCAGGCGCAGCCCGCCTGAGGCACCCCGGCGCTGACGGTCACCCGGTCGGCCCAGCGCCCCACCGTCCCCTCAAGAGCCCGCCCGCCGGGCCGATGAGGTCAGCGGGTCCCCACGGACGGGGGCCCGTCACCGGAGCACCACATCTCACGGAGGAGCACCCGCCATGGGTTTCCAGATCAACAACAACGTCGCCGCGTTCAACGCGTACCGGAACCTCTCGGTCACGCAGGGCTCGGTCTCCAGCTCGCTCGAGAAGCTCTCGTCCGGCCTGCGGATCAACCGCGCCGCCGACGACGCCGCCGGCCTCGCGATCTCCGAGGGCCTGCGCTCGCAGGTCGGGGGCCTCAAGGTCGCCGTCCGCAACGCCCAGGACGGCATCTCCGTCGTCCAGACCGCGGAGGGCGCGCTGTCGACGAGCACCTCGATCCTGCAGCGCATGCGTGACCTCACCGTCCAGGCCGCCAACACCGGTGGTCTCAGCACCGAGGCGACGGCGAACATCCAGAAGGAGGTCGACCAGCTCGCCCAGGAGCTGACCCGCATCGCGGACACGACCCAGTTCAACGGCAAGAAGCTGCTGGACGGCGCCTACTCCGGTGCCTTCCAGGTCGGCGCCAACGGCGGCGAGCAGATCACCGTCGCCATCAACGCGGGGCTGACCGACCCCGCCGACCCGGCCTCGACGCCGCTGGGCGTCGGCGCGGCCGGCCTCGGCGTGCAGGGCGCCTCGGCGACGCAGGGCATCGACGTCACGGACGCCGACGCCCTCGAGACGATCGACAAGGCCATCCAGGCCGTCTCGACGACCCGCGCGGACCTCGGTGCGAAGCAGAACCGCCTCGAGATGACCATCAAGAACCTCAACGTCTCGGTGGAGAACCTCACCGCGTCGGAGAGCCGTATCCGTGACACCGACATGGCGGCGGAGATGGTCTCGTTCACGAAGTCGCAGATCCTGTCCCAGGCCGGCACGGCGATGCTCGCGCAGGCCAACCAGATGGGCCAGGGCGTCCTGCAGCTCCTGCGCTGACGTACGACCGCACCACGGCGGGCGGACCACCCCCGGGTGGTCCGCCCCTCGCCGTCACCCGTCCGGGTGAACCGCGCGCGGCCGCGCTCAAGGAGCCGGCCGTCGTGCCGATGCACTCCCCGAGGCCCCCACGGACGGGGGCCCTCGGCGTCACCACCTCAGGGAAGAGAGACACCTCATGGGTTTCCAGATCAACAACAACGTCGCCGCGTTCAACGCCTACCGGAACCTCTCGGTCACGCAGGGCTCGGTGTCCAGCTCGCTCGAGAAGCTGTCGTCCGGCCTGCGGATCAACCGCGCCGCCGACGACGCCGCCGGCCTCGCGATTTCCGAGGGCCTGCGCTCGCAGGTCGGCGGTCTCAAGGTCGCCGTCCGCAACGCCCAGGACGGCATCTCCGTGGTCCAGACCGCGGAGGGCGCGCTGTCGACGTCCACCGCGATCCTCCAGCGCATGCGCGACCTGTCGGTCCAGGCCTCCAACACCGGCGGCCTCAGCGACTCGGCGAAGACGAACATCCAGTCCGAGGTCGACCAGCTGGCCGAGGAGCTCACGCGCATCAGCTCGACCACGCAGTTCAACGGCAAGAACCTCCTCGACGGCTCGTACTCGGGCGCCTTCCAGGTGGGTGCCAACGGCGGCGAGCAGATCACCGTGGCCATCAACGCCGGCGGCACGACGGCGCTCAGCGCGACCGGCCTCGGCGTCGCCGCCCTCGACATGGAGGGCCCCTCGGTCGCCTCCGTCGTCACCGCGGGGGTCAGCGACAACTCGGGGACGGGCGCGGCCCGCGCCATCGAGCTGCTCGACACGGCGATCCAGACGGTCTCGACGGCGCGCGCCGACCTCGGTGCGAAGCAGAACCGCCTCGAGATGACCATCAAGAACCTCAACGTCTCGGTGGAGAACCTCACCGCGTCGGAGAGCCGCATCCGTGACACCGACATGGCCGCGGAGATGGTCTCTTTCACGAAGTCGCAGATCCTGTCCCAGGCCGGCACGGCGATGCTGGCCCAGGCCAACCAGATGGGCCAGGGCGTCCTGCAGCTCCTGCGCTGACGCCGCGCCGCCCGCGGGCGGCACCGCACGACCGCGACGGCGGGTCGGGGGACACCCCCGGCCCGCCGTCGTCGTGCGTCCGGCTCACCCCGCGCGGGACCGCCGTCCGCCCACGACACGCCGTCCGTCACCCGGTCGGCCCCGTGCGGCGGGCGGCGGCGCTCAAGCGCCGCCGCGTCGCGCCGATGTTGTCCTCGAGCACCCACGGACGGGGGCTCGTCCAGCTCGCACCCTCACGGAAGAGAGTCAGTCATGGGTTTCCAGATCAACAACAACGTCGCCGCGTTCAACGCGTACCGGAACCTCTCGGTCACGCAGGGCTCGGTGAGCAGCTCCCTCGAGAAGCTGTCCTCGGGTCTGCGCATCAACCGTGCGGCGGACGACGCGGCCGGCCTCGCCATCTCCGAGGGCCTGCGGTCCCAGGTCGGCGGCCTCAAGGTCGCCGTCCGCAACGCCCAGGACGGCATCTCCGTCGTCCAGACGGCCGAGGGCGCGCTCTCGACCAGCACCTCCATCCTCCAGCGCATGCGTGACCTCACCGTCCAGGCCGCCAACACCGGTGGCCTGAGCGACGAGGCCACGGGCAACATCCAGAAGGAGGTCGTCCAGCTCCGCGAGGAGCTCACCCGGATCGCCGAGACGACGCAGTTCAACGGCAAGAAGCTGCTCGACGGCAACTACACGGGCGCCTTCCAGGTGGGTGCCAACGGCGGCGAGCAGATCAGCGTCGCCATCACGGCCGGTGCGGCCGGCTCCTCCGTCGCGGTCGACGCGGCGGGCCTGGGCGTCGACACCGTCGACGTCACCGCGACCGGTGGCGCCGAGGCGGGCCTCACCGCCATCGACGCGGCGATCCAGACGGTCTCGACGGCGCGCGCCGACCTCGGTGCGAAGCAGAACCGCCTCGAGATGACCATCAAGAACCTCAACGTCTCGGTGGAGAACCTCACGGCCTCCGAGTCGCGCATCCGTGACACCGACATGGCGGCGGAGATGGTCTCGTTCACGAAGTCGCAGATCCTGTCCCAGGCCGGCACGGCGATGCTCGCGCAGGCCAACCAGATGGGCCAGGGCGTCCTGCAGCTCCTGCGCTGACGTCGGGCCCTCCGGGGCAGGCGTCACGCAGACCGGTACCAGCGGGCCGGCTCCCTCCGGGGAGCCGGCCCGCTGCCGTCCCACCCGTTCGGCGCAGCCGTCGCGCGCGCCGCGCTCAAGGTGCCGTGCCCGGCGCCGATGACCTCCTCGAGCACCCACGGACGGGGGCTCGTCCACCGGCCACCACCCTCACGGAAGAGAGCTCGTCATGGGTTTCCAGATCAACAACAACGTCGCCGCGTTCAACGCGTACCGGAACCTCTCGGTCACGCAGGGCTCGGTGAGCAGCTCCCTCGAGAAGCTGTCCTCGGGTCTGCGCATCAACCGTGCGGCGGACGACGCGGCCGGCCTCGCCATCTCCGAGGGCCTGCGGTCCCAGGTCGGCGGCCTCAAGGTCGCCGTCCGCAACGCCCAGGACGGCATCTCCGTCGTCCAGACGGCCGAGGGCTCGCTCTCGACCAGCACCTCCATCCTCCAGCGCATGCGCGACCTCTCGGTCCAGGCGGCCAACACCGGTGGCCTCAGCACCGAGGCCACGGCCAACATCCAGACCGAGTTCAACCAGCTCTCGGAGGAGCTCACCCGGATCGCCGACACCACCCAGTTCAACGGCAAGAAGCTGCTCGACGGCTCCTACACGGGCAACTTCCAGGTCGGCGCCAACGGCGGCGAGCAGATCACCGTCGCCATCAGCACCGGCACGCCCGGCACGGGCATGGGCGCCATCGGCCTCGGTGTCGCCACGGCCGGTGCGGCTGCCGGCGACCCGGACGTCCCGCTCGCCGTCGGTGCCGCCGGCACGCTCGCCACGATCGACACGGCGATCCAGACGGTCTCGACGGCGCGCGCCGACCTCGGTGCGAAGCAGAACCGCCTCGAGATGACCATCAAGAACCTCAACGTCTCGGTGGAGAACCTCACCGCGTCGGAGAGCCGCATCCGTGACACCGACATGGCCGCGGAGATGGTCTCGTTCACGAAGTCGCAGATCCTGTCCCAGGCCGGCACGGCGATGCTGGCGCAGGCCAACCAGATGGGCCAGGGCGTCCTGCAGCTCCTGCGCTGACGTCGGGCCCTCCGGGGCAGGCGCCACGCAGCACCAGCACCACCGCACGCCGACGGCGGGTCGGGGGAGACCTCGGCCCGCCGTCGGCGTGCCGGGCCGGCGCGCCGCACGGCACGCCGCGGCTGACCCGGACGGGCGACCTCCGGCGCGGCCCGCGCTCAGGTCCCCCGCCCTCGCGCCGATGCACACGGGGAGCGGCCCGCCGGGCCACCCCACCACCACGAACGACGTACCGAAGACCCGAGGAGGCCGTCATGGCCGGAGGACTCTCGATCGGCGGCCTGTCCAGCGGCCTGGACACGACGACGATCATCTCCCAGCTGATGTCGGTCGAGTCGGCGTCGCAGACCCAGCTCAAGAGCCGGGTCAGCGCTGCGGAGAAGCAGGTGACCGCGCTCCAGTCGATCAACACGCGGCTGACGTCCATCACCTCGGCCGCCGCCAAGATCCTGCCGACGACCTTCGCCGGCTCGACCGTGGCGGGCGCCGCCTGGTCGGCCACGACGACGACCTCGAGCTCTCCGGCCGTCACCGCGACCGCCGTCAGCTCGGCCGACGCCCGGCCCGGGTCGGTCACCTTCACGGTCAACCAGGTCGCCACGACCCACGCCGTCGTCGCCGGCCGCGCGGCCGCCGCCGACGAGACCGTCGTCGCGGGCCCGCCCTACGAGGTCTCCATCGAGTTCCCCAACGCCGGCACCGACGCCGTCCGCCTCATGGTCGGCGGCTCCGGGACGGTGCGGGACGTCGCCGCCGCCATCAACGGCGACGCGTCGCTCGGCATGCGCGCGACCGTCCTGCAGACCGCGCCCGGCGAGTACCGCCTCCAGGTGTCGAGCACGACGCCCGGCGGCGCCGGCGCGTTCGAGATCTCCGGGATGGAGGACGCGCTCGGCGAGGAGGTGCTCCTGCGGGAGGGCCAGGACGCCGAGATCGACCTCGGCAACGGCTTCCTGCTCACCTCGTCCACGGGGTCCTTCGACGACCTCCTGCCCGGCGCGTCGATCCGTCCCACCGACGCGGCCCTCGGCCAGACCGTCACGGTGGGCGTGGCCCGCGACGGCGCCGCCGCCTCGACGGCGGCGAAGAACCTCGTCGACGCCGTCAACGTCTCGCTCCAGGAGCTGCGGAGCCAGAGCGCCTCGACGCCGGGCACGACCGCCGGCACGGCCGGCTCCTCCGGGCCGCTCGCGGGCGACGGCGTCGTCCGCGGCACCATCCAGAAGCTGCTGTCCGCCGTCTCGTCGAGCGGCGTCTCGCCGGCCGAGGCCGGCATCGAGCTCTCCCGCGACGGCACGCTGACCTTCGACCAGGCCCGCTTCGACAAGCTCATGGCGGCCGACCCGGTCAAGGCGCAGGCCCTCGTCTCGGGCCTGGCGACCCGGCTGCAGGACGTGGCCAAGGAGGCCAGCGACCCGACGAAGGGCACCATCACGACGTCCATCACCGGGCGCCGCAGCACCGTCAGCGACCTCACCGACCAGATCGGCCGCTGGGACACGCGCCTCTCGCTGCGCCGGGAGACGCTCGAGCGCCAGTTCAGCGCCCTCGAGACGGCCCTGTCCGGCATGAAGGCCCAGTCCAGCTACCTCGCGAGCCAGATCTCCGGCCTGCCGAGCTGGGGCTGACCCTCCCGCCCGAGCCCGCCCGACCGACCCCGCACGGCGCCCCGAGCAGCAGGCGGGCGCCGCCCGAGCACCACCGCCCCGTCCCCGGGGCCCCGACGAGAGGGACCACCCCGTGCAGAACGCCGCCGCCGCCCGCGCCCGCTTCCTGGCCGACGCCGTGGCCACGGCCTCGCCGGCCAAGCTGCTGACGATGCTCTACGACCGCCTCGTGCTCGACCTGTCCCGCGCCGAGCGGGCCCAGGCGGCGGGGGACCGGTCCACGGCCAACGCGCAGCTGATCCACGCGCAGGACGTCGTCTCCGAGCTGCAGCGCTCCCTCGAGGCCTCCGGCGGCACGTGGGCCGGCGCCCCCGGCCTGCTCGGCCTCTACGCCTTCCTGTCCTCCGAGCTCGTCGAGGCCAACATCACCGGGGACGCCGCTCGCACCGCCTCCTGCCGGGGGCTCGTCGAGCCGCTGCGCGACGCGTGGCACGAGGCGGCCCGCACGGCCGGTGCCCCCGCCGCCGTCCCGGGCGCGACGGCGTCGCTCGCCCAGGGCGCCGCCGCCCGGTCCGCCGCCGCGGGCCTCGCCGCCACCGGCGCGGTCCCCGCCGTGGGCATCCCGACCCAGCGCTCCGGCGCCCTCTTCGTCAGCGCCTGACGCCGTGAGCCGTCAGCGCACGCCCGTCGCGCCCGCTGCGACGGTCGCCACCGCCGGGACCTTCGTCCCGGGCCCGCGCGCCCCGCTGGCCGCCGACCTGGCGCCGTCGCCGCGCCCGACGACGGGCCCGCCCGCCGGCGCCGGCTCCTTCACCGCCGCGTGGGAGCAGGCCCTCGCCGAGCTCGAGCTCGAGGTCTCGGCGGCCGAGGACCTCCTCGGCCGCCTGCACCGCCAGGCGGACCTCCCCCCGGCGACGCTCCGTCAGCCGTGGGCGCCCCCGGCGGGCCTGGGCCCGCTGCCCCTCCCGCTGGCCGACCGCGCCCGCGCCCTGGCCGACCGTCAGGCCCAGGTCGCCGAGGCCCTCGCCCGCGCGATGGTCCTCAACCGTCGCCAGGCCCGCGCCGCCGGCGCCCTCGCCGACGCCCGCGCCCAGCAGCGCGCCCCCCAGGGCGCCGTCTACCTCGACCTCGCCCTCTGACCCACTCCCACCCCGCACGACGAGAGCCTCTGCACGGCCGACGGGATGTGTCCCGCTGCCCGTGCAGAGGCTCTCGTCGTCCCGGGGGCGAGCGGCGGAGGTCTGCACGAGATCCGCCGTGCACGGCGGATCTCGTGCCGACCCTCCACCACCGACGAGCGCCCGCACGGACGCCCCACCTCCCGCTCCGCCCACGGGTCGGTACCGACGACGTCGTCGCGCACCGGGGCGTGAAGCCGCGGCCGCGCCGGGACGGGGACGTGACGTCGTGAGCGGTCGGCCCGGGACGCGCGTCCGGCACGTCAGGCCGGCGCCCCGACCCGAGCGCGGAGCACCCCGACGCGCCGAGGCAGTGCCAGAGCGCGTCCCGGTCCGTCCGCGGACCCGACCGAGCCGGGTGACCGGAGCGGCGGGCGACGTCATCCGCGGAACCAGAAGGACGACACGCCGCACGACACGCCGCCCCGTCACCCGCGCGGCGGCAGGGGCACACCCGTCCGGCGGAGCGCTCAAGGAATCCACCCGACCGGCCGAAGCAACCCCTGAGCACGGACAGCTCGCCCCACGGCCACGGACCGGCCTTGCACCGCCCGCCAGACCCTGCAGCAGCCGGGGCCGGCGCGGGCACCGGACGACAGGACTCCCGACGTGTTCGGAGACGTGACGAGCGTGGCGCTGCGCGTCGCGATGAGCGGGCTCGCGGCCCGCCAGCGCGCGACGGCGGACAACGTCGCCAACATCGCGACCCCCGGCTTCCTCGCCGGTCGCGTGCAGTTCGAGGACTCGCTGCGCGACGCCGTCCGCTCGGGCGACGTCGGCCGCATCGCCTCGAGCGGGTCGACGACGTCGCGCTCGCTCGAGCCGACGCGCGAGGACGGCAACAACGTCAACCTCGACACCGAGTCGATCTCGGGGACGGACACGGTGCTGCGGTACCAGCTCCTCACCCAGGCCGTCACGGACCGGATGTCCCTCCTGCGCACCGCGATGAGGACCTCATGACCATCTTCTCGGCGATCGGCATCGCGGGCACGGGTGCGACCGTGCACCGCAAGTGGCTCGACGCGATCAGCGACAACATCGCCAACATCAACACGGCCCGGCCCTCGTCGGAGGCGGCCTACCAGGAGAAGCGCGTGATCGCGGAGGCCGTGGACTACGGCTCCGGCACGGGCGGCGTCCGGGTCGCCGGCACGGCGCTCGCGTCGTCGGCCGAGGGCCGGATGGTCTACGAGCCGGACAACGCGCTCGCGGACGCCGACGGCTACGTGCGGTACCCGGACGTCGACCTCGGCAGCCAGATGTCGCAGATGATCATGGCGCAGCGCGGCTACCAGGCGAACCTCGCCGTCGTCGACCGCGCCCGTGAGACGTACATGGCGGCGCTCCGCATCGGCGGTGGCGCATGAGCGTCATGGGGATCGAGGCGGTGGGCGCCCGGCCCGTCGCCGCCACGCTGCCGAGCCTCGCCTCGCTGCCGACCGGCGCCGTCGGTGCCGCGGCGCCGGCCGGGCCCGCCTCCGGGGAGGACGTCGCCTCCGCCTTCGGCGCCGCCCTCACCCGCGGCATCGCCTCCGTCGAGGCGGCCGAGAAGAAGGCCGACGGCCTCGCCGTCCAGGCCGCCACGGGGACGCTCACCGACGTCCACGACTACGTCATCGCGGCGAACCAGGCGAAGCTCGCCACCGAGCTCACGGTCGCCGTCCGCAACAAGGCCGTCGAGGCCTTCTCCGAGATCATGAGGTTGCAGGCCTGATGAACGCCGCCGCGGGGGTCCTCGGACCGCTCAAGAAGGTGGGGACGGGCTTCGGCTCCTTCTCCGCCGCGCAGAAGGTCATCGCCGTGCTCGGCGTCGCCGGGCTCCTCCTCGGGGGGACCGCGTTCTGGCGCTGGGCCAGCGAGCCCACGATGACGCCGCTGTTCTCCAACCTCGCGATGACCGACGCGAGCGCCATCACCGAGCAGCTCGACTCGTCGGGCACCCCCTACGAGCTGGTGGACGGCGGCGCGACGATCCTCGTCCCGCAGGACCAGGTCTACGGCCTGCGCCTCGACATGTCGGCGGCCGGCCTCCCCGGCGACGCCGGCACTGGGTACGCCCTCCTCGACGAGCAGGGCGTCACGGCCTCGCAGTTCCAGCAGAAGACGACGTGGCAGCGGGCGCTCGAGGGCGAGCTCGCCACGACCATCGGGTCCATCTCCGGCGTCGACTCGGCCCGCGTGCAGCTGGCCATCCCCGAGGACGACGTCTTCGCGGACACCGCGGGCACCCCGACCGCCTCGGTGCTCGTGACCTCGCGCCCCGGCTCGACCCTCACCGACGCGCAGGTCCAGTCGGTCGTCAACCTCGTCTCCTCCAGCGTCGAGGGCATGGCCCCCGAGGACGTCACGGTCGTGGACAGCGCGGGCACGCTGCTGTCGGCGTCGGGCGTCGGCGGGGCGGCCGGCGGGATGCGCGACCAGCAGACGGCGGACTACGAGACCCGCGTCACCGGCGACCTCCAGGAGGTCCTCGACCGGGTCGTCGGCAAGGGCAACGCGGTCGCCACCGTCACCGCGACCCTCGACTTCGACGACGTGCAGAGCACCGAGGAGCGCTTCACCCAGCCCGAGGGCGGCCCGCTCGCGCTCTCGCAGAGCACGGCCGAGGAGGTCTACACCGGCGCCGGCGGCGCCCCGGTCGGCGGCCAGCTCGGCGGCACGGGCATCCTCGGCCCGGACAACATCGCGGTGCCGAACGCCCAGACGCAGGCGGGCGCCGACGGCGCCACCGGCGGCTACACCAACAAGAGCGGCGACTCGACCTTCGGCGTCGACAAGACGACGACGGTCACCGACGCCGCCCCCGGCGCCCTGCAGCGCCAGGCCGTCTCGGTCGTCGTCGACACCGCCGCCAGCCGGGCGGTCGACATGCAGCAGCTCCAGGCCGCGGTCACGGCGGCCGCCGGCATCGACGCCGCCCGCGGCGACGTCGTGTCGGTCACGCAGATGCCCTTCGACACCTCGGGCGCCGACGCCGCGGGGGAGGCCGCGGCCGCCGCGGCCGCCGCCGAGGAGGCCGAGGCGCGCAACACCCTCATCGCCACCGGCGCCGTCCTCCTCGTCGTGCTGCTGCTCCTCGTGGTCGCCGTCCTCGCCGGCCTCAAGCGGCGCAAGCGGGACCGGCGCGCCGCCCAGGCGCTCGACCTCGGCCCCATGGAGGCCCTCGTGGCGCAGGCCCAGGCCGCCGAGACGGCCGCGGCCATCCCGGCCCCCCGCAGCGCGCCGGCCATCGAGCGGGCGCCCAAGGACGACGCGGCGCTGGCCCGAGAGCAGGTGGCCGAGCTGGCCGACCGCTCGCCGGACGACGTGGCCGAGCTCCTCCGCGGCTGGCTCGCGGCGGACAAGCGATGACCGCCCTCGCCGTGCGCGACGCCTCCACGCTGACGGGCAGCCAGAAGGCCGCCGTCGTCCTCGTCCAGCTCGGCCGCGAGCAGGCCGCCAAGGTCCTGTCCCGCATGGGCCCGGTCGAGGTCGAGGAGCTGGCCACCGAGATCGCGCAGCTGGGCGCGCTCGACGCCGAGACCGCCGACGGCGTCATCGCCGAGTTCCGCGAGCTCGCCGTCACGGGCGGCCCCCACGTCACGCGGGGCGGCCTGGCCGTCGCCCGCAGCCTCCTCGAGGCCACGGTGGGCGCGAACCGCGCCGACGACCTCCTCGAGCGCGTGGCCATCGCCACCCCCGGCAAGGTCTTCGAGTTCCTCCTCGACATGGACCCGCGCCAGATCCTCAGCTTCCTCACGGGGGAGCACCCGCAGACGACGGCCCTCGTCCTGGCGCACCTCGCGCCGGCGCAGGCCTCGGTCGTCCTCGCCGGCCTGCCGGCCGAGGTGCAGACCGACGTCGCCCACCGGATCGCCGTCATGGACCGCCCGGACCCGGACCTCGTCGCGCTCGTCGCCGAGGACCTCACCCGCCGCAGCTCGACGATCATCCCGACGTCGTCCGCCAGCGTCGCCGTCGGCGGCCTGCAGCCGCTCGTCGACCTGCTGGCGCGGGCCGACCCGGCCACGGAGAAGATCGTGCTCGAGGGCCTCGACGTCGTCGACGCCGCGCTCGCCGAGGCCGTCCGCCAGAAGATGTTCGTCTTCGACGACATCACCGGCCTCGAGGACAAGGCGGTCCAGCTCCTGGCCCGCCAGGTCGAGACGGCCGTCCTGGCCCTCGCCCTCAAGGGCACGGCCGAGCCGACCCGCGAGAAGGTCCTGTCCAACGTCTCCGAGCGCGCCCGCGAGAACCTCGTCGAGGAGATCGACCTGCTCGGCGCGGTCCGGCTCTCCGACGTCGAGGAGGCCCGGGGCCAGGTCGTGGCCGTCATCCGCGGCCTCGAGGCTTCAGGTGAGATCGTCCTGCGCCGAGAAGGTGCTGATGAGTACGTCAGCTGACCTGGCCGTCACGACCGCCGGCGCGCGTCCCGCGCCGTGGCTCGCCACCGAGCCCGTCACCCCCGAGGCCGGCCGCACGGCCGGGTACGCGGCCGGGTACGCCGCCGGCTGGGCCCAGGGCGCGAGCGCCGCGGCCGAGCGGTCGCGGGCCGTGCTCGAGGCCGAGGTGACGCGCCTGCGGGCCGCGGAGGAGGGCCGCCGGGCCGCCGCGAGCGCGGCGCTCGGCGCCCTCGCCCGCGCCGCGGCCGACCTCGAGCGGCGGGAGGCGCCGGCGCTCGCCGAGCTGACCGACGCCCTCGCCCGCACCGGCCTCGAGCTCGCCGAGGCGGTGCTCGGCGCCGAGGTCCTCGCCGGCGGGGGCGCCCGCGCGGCGCTGCTGCGGGCGCTGGCCCCGTGCCCGCCGTCGGGCGCCGTCGCGGTGCACCTGCACCCGGCCGACGTCGCCGAGCTGACCGGCACGGCCGACGTCCCGCCCTCCGTCCGCCTCGTGCCCGACGCGGGGATGCCCCGCGGCGACGCGTACGCCGAGCACGCCGACGGCTCCGTCGACGCGCGCCTGGCCCCCGCCCTCGAGCGGGCCCGCACCGCGCTGCTCGGCGGCGCGGCGTGAGCGCCCCCGCCGGCCCCGCCGCGGGGCTGCGGACGGTGCCCTTCGTCCCGCCCGCCCAGCGCCGCCCCGCCGAGCCGGCCGTCCTGCCGACGCCGCCGCTCGAGTGGGCCCCGGCGCCCGTGCCCGTCGTCCCGCCGCTGCCCGCCGGGCTCGAGGCGTTCCGCACCCGGCTCGCCGGCGCGGTCCGGGAGGGCGGCCCCCTGGCCCTCGGCTCCGTCCGCTCGGTGAGCGGACTGGCCGTCGACGTCGTGGGCCTCGTGGCCGGCGTCGGCGAGGTGCTCGAGATCGGCGGCGACCCCGAGCGCGGCGTCGCCGGCGTCCGCGCCGAGGTGGTCGGCGTCCGCGCCGGCGTCCTCGCCTGCATGCCGCTGGGCACCGCGGACGGCCTCGCCGCCGGCGACCCCGTCCGCCGGGTGGCCCGCCGCCTCACCGCCCGCGTCGGCGACGGGCTGCTCGGCCGCGTCCTCGACGGCCTCGGGAACCCCCTCGACGGCCGCCCGCTCACCGGCGAGCTGACCGACGTCCCCCTCGACGCCCCGCCGCCGCCCGCGCTCGACCGCCAGCGCGTCTGCGAGCCGCTGCCGCTCGGCGTCCGCGTGCTCGACACCCTCGTGCCCGCGGGCCGCGGCCAGCGCTTCGGCCTCTTCGCCGGCTCCGGCGTCGGCAAGTCGAGCCTGCTGTCGATGGTCGCGCGCGGCGCCCGCGCCGACGTCGTCGTCCTCGCCCTCGTCGGCGAGCGCGGCCGCGAGGTGCGCGAGTTCCTTGAGGACGACCTCGGCCCCGAGGGGCTGGCCCGCAGCGTCGTCGTCGTCGCGACGAGCGACGAGCCGCCGCTCGTCCGGCTGCGCGCCGCCGCGACGGCCACCGCCGTCGCCGAGCACTTCCGCGACCAGGGCCTCGACGTCGTCCTCATGATGGACTCGCTGACCCGCGTGGCCACGGCCCAGCGCGAGATCGGCCTGTCCGTCGGCGAGCCGCCCGCCACCCGCGGCTTCCCGCCGTCGGTCTTCGCGATGCTCCCGCGGCTCCTCGAGCGCGCCGGGCCCGGCGTCGTCGGCTCGATCACGGGCATCTACACGGTGCTCGTGGACGGCGACGACCACGACGAGCCCGTCGCGGACGCGGCCCGCTCGATCCTCGACGGCCACGTCGTCCTCGACCGCAAGCTCGCCACGGCAGGCCACTTCCCGTCGGTCGACGTGCTCGGGTCCGTCTCGCGCGTCGCCTCCCGCGTCACGACGCCCGCCCAGCGGGCCGACGCGACCGCGGTCCGGCGCGCGCTCGCGGCGCGCCGCGACGCGCAGGACCTCATCGACGTCGGCGCGTACGTCCGCGGCGCGGACCCGCTCGTCGACGCCGCCGTGGACGGCGCTCCCTCGACGCGGGCCTTCCTCACCCAGCCCGTCGAGGACCTCGCCGACCCCGAGCACTCGTGGGCCGCGCTGTCCGGCCTCGCGCAGCTGCTCGACCCCGACGCCGGTGGCGCCGGCGACGGGAGCGCCGCCGCGTGAGCGGCTTCCGGCTCGCCGGGCTCCTGCGCGTCCGCCGGACCCAGGAGAAGCTGGCCGCGGGGGAGCACGCCCGCGCCGGCGCGGGCGCCCGCTCCGCGGCGCGCCTGCGCGAGGAGGCCCGCGCCACGCTCGGCGCGCACCAGCTCGAGGGCGGCGGGGCCGCCGGCTGGGCCGCGTCCGTGGCCGCCCGCTCGGCGATGCGGGGCGCCCTCGTGGCCGCGCAGGGCGAGGCCGAGCTGGCCGCGTCCGCCGCGGGGGACGCGGAGCGCGCCTGGGCCGCCGCCCGCGGGCGCACGCGCGCCCTCGAGCAGCTCGAGCAGCGCCGCGCCGTGGAGGAGGCGCGCCGGGCGCTCAAGGTCGACCAGCGACGGATCGATGACCTCAGGAGAGCGCCCCGGTCCGGGGACGACGACGAGCCCCTCGGCGGGCAGCAGGAGGCGGACGACCGGTGAGCGGCATCGCGGCGGTCCAGGCGCGGATCTCGGACATCCAGTCCCGCCTGGCGCAGGTCACCGCCGCGGTGACCCCCGCCGCGACCGCCACGGCGTCGACGACGGCGTCCGGCGCCCAGTTCTCCACCCTGCTCGACGACCTCGTGCAGAAGGGCGGCTCGCCCTCCTCGGGCCCGAAGGCCGCCGCCACCACCGCGACCGCGGCGGCGCGGTCCACGACGGGCGCCCGCGCCGGCGGCCCCACGGGCGACGACCTCGTCGCCGCCGCCCGGAAGTACCTCGGCGTCCCCTACAAGTGGGGCGGCACCGACCCGGCCACGGGCGGCCTCGACTGCTCGGGCCTCGTGCAGCGCGCCATGAAGGACATCGGCGTCGACGTCCCGCGCGTCGCGAGGGACCAGGGCAAGGTCGGCGAGCCCGTCCGCGACCTCGCCTCCGCCCGCCCCGGCGACCTCGTCGTCATGGACGGCGGCAGCCACATCGGCATCTACGTGGGCGACGGCAAGATGCTGCACGCCCCGCACCGCGGCGACGTCGTGAAGATCTCGAAGGTCTGGGAGACCCCGACGAGCATCCGCCGGGTCGTCGGCACCGAGCCCGCCGCCACGAGCGCGGCCGCCGCGCCGGCCCTCGACGCCGGCGCCGCGCGCCCCAGCGCCATCCGCAGCTCGGTGTCCTCGGCCGTCGCCCGCTACGAGCCGCTCTTCGCCGCGGCCACCGCCGAGCACGGCCTGCCGGCGGGCCTGCTCGCCGCGGTGGCCCAGGCCGAGTCCGGCGGCGACGCCCGCGCCGTCTCGCCCGCCGGCGCAAGGGGTCTCATGCAGATCATGCCGGGGACGGCGCGCGACCTCGGGGTCGACCCGATGGACCCGGCGCAGGCCGTCGACGGCGCCGCCCGCCTGCTCGCCCGCCACCTCGACAAGTACGACGGCTCCGTGCCGCTCGCCCTCGCCGCCTACAACGCCGGTCCCGGCAACGTCGACAAGTACGACGGCGTCCCGCCGTTCAAGGAGACGCAGAACTACGTGCGCAAGATCACCTCGGCCCTCGGGATCGCCGCGTGAGCCCCGTCGTCGGCGCCGCCGCGCGCGGCCTCGCCGACGCCGCCCCCCTCGCCCCGCGCGCCCCCCGCGGGCGCGGCGACGACGGCGGCTTCGCCGACGCCCTGGCGCGCCAGACGCCCCCCGGGCCGGCGGCCGACCGCCGCGACCGGGCCGACCGTCCCGGTGCGGACGGCCCCCGGGGCGTGGCCCACCGCGACCGCCCGAGCTCGGGCGAGCCCGGCCGCAGCACCGGCGCCCCCGCCGCCCGGCCCGCCCGTCCGGCGACCGACCGGCCGGCCGCCGACGACCGCGCGACGACGGACGCGCCTCCGCGCGGCGTCGCCCACCGCGACCGGCCAGGCACGGGCGAGCCGACGACGCCGTCCGGCCCCCGCCCCGTCGACACCACCGCCACCGCCCCCGTCGCCCCGTCGCCCGGGGTCCCGGTGGACCCGGCCGCCCCGGACCGGCTCGACCGTCCTGTCCTTCCGGCCGACCCGCCGGGCGAGGGCGCGGCGGGCGGCACGCCGGCGACCCCGGGCACCCCGCCCGCGCCGCCCGCGGCCGGCGACGTCGAGCCGTCCCGGCAGGACGCCCTCGCCGCGCTGCGCTCGCTGCTCGGCCGGCGCGACGTCGCCGGCACGCTGCCCGTCGTCGGCCCCGACGCCGCCCGTGGCGCCGCGGAGCCGGGCGACGTGCCCGCCGGGAGCGCCCTCCTCGACGCGTCGGTCTCCGCCGGGGCCGACGCCGCGCCCCCCGACGCCGGGTCGACCGGTGCCGGGTCGACCGGGGCCGGTCCCGCGGCCACGCCGACGGTGCTCCCGGTCCCCGGCGAGCTCGGCGCCGTCCCCGTCGCGCCGCCCGCCCCGACCGCGACCGCCCCGACCGCGACCGCCCCGACCGCGACCGCCCCGACCGCGACCGCCCCGACCGCGACCGCCCCGACCGCGACCGCCCCGACCACGGCCACGGTCCCCGGAGCCGCCGGTGCGCCGGCGCCCCCGCCGCCGTCCCCGTCCTCCGGAACCGTCGCCCCGGGCACGCCGCCGGCGGCCCCGGCCGCCGGGCTCCCGGGCGCCCCGGCTGCCGACGTCGCCGGACCGCCGACGGCGGCCGGTGGCGCACCGTCCGTCCCGGCGACCGGGACGACCTCGTCCCCGCCCACCGGCGCTGCTCCCGCGGCCGCCGCCGCGCCGGAGGCCCCGGGCGCGGCCGTCGTCCCGCCCCCGGACGGCGCACCGCCGACGGACGCGACCCCGACCACCGACGGCGTCACGCCTCCGGACGGCGCCCCGCCGGCGGACGGCGCCCCGTCCACCGACGGCGCCCCGGCGCCGGCCACGGGCGCCACCCCGACCGCCACCCCGACCGCCACCTCGTCCTCCGCGGCGTCCCCGGCCGTGCCGGTGGTCGCCACCGGCGACCCGGCCCTCGCCGCGGTGCCGGGCGCCGCCGGGACCGGCGCGCCGGTCGCGCCCGCGACGACCGCCGCGCCGGTCGCCACGGCCGCGGCCGCCCCGGTCGCGGCACCGGCCGCCGCCCCCGCCGTCGCGTCGACGACCACCGCCGGCCCCGCCGCGTGGGTGGCCGCCGTGGCGCCGCCCGGCGCCGCCGGCTCGCCCCCGCTGACCGGCCAGGTCGTCCCGCGTGCCGCCGCGCTGCGGCAGCTGGGGGAGGGCGTCCACCGCGTCGTCGTCCGCCTGCAGCCCGAGGCGCTCGGCGCCGTCCGCGTCGTCGCCGAGGTGACGAACGGTGCGCTGCATGTCCAGCTGCACGCACAGACCGAGGCCGGGCGTGAGGCGCTCCGCCAGGCGCTGCCCGAGCTCCGTCGTGAGATGGCCTCCGCCGCAGGCGGTGCGGGCGTCGACGTCGGCGGCTGGGGCACGGGCGGCGACGCCGGGGGCACCGGTGCGTCCGCCGGCTGGGCCGGCCCCGGCGGCGGGCAGGGCCGAACGGGTGATCCGTCGGCGCGTCGCTGGACCGGAGCAACGGACCGGTCGACGCCTCAGGTGCAGGCAGCGACGACCGAGGCCCGCACCGGGGCCACCGCCCCGGGCCGGCTGGACCTCACGGTCTGACCGGTCGAGCCCCGCCGCACGACCCCGGCGCCACCCGGCGCCGGACCCGCCCCACCACCGCAGGAGGACCCGTGCCCACCGTCTCCGGCACCACCGGTCTGCCGGCCGGCTTCGCGGCCGCCCCGGCCGTCGGCACCGCGACCGGCACGGCGGCCGTCCGCGAGCCGTCGAAGACGCTCGACAAGGAGGCCTTCCTCAAGCTCCTCGTGGCGCAGATGCGCTACCAGGACCCGAGCTCGCCCATGGACACCACGCAGATGATGAACCAGACGACGCAGCTCACGACCGTCGAGCAGCTCACCGCGCTGGTCAGCACGAGCCAGGCCGCCTTCGCCACGCAGCAGCAGCTGTCGTCCTCGGCGCTGGTCGGCCAGAAGGTCTCCTGGACCGACCCCACCACGAAGGCCACCGGCGTGGGCGTCGTCTCCGCCGTCCGCTTCACCGACGACGGCCCGGTCCTGCGGGTCGGCACGGCCGACGTCGCCATGGGCCACGTCACCGGCGTCACCACCGCCTGACCCGCCCCAGCCCCCGTCCCGACACCCCTGCACCACCCCGCCTGAGGAGGCGCCCCGTGCTCCGTTCCCTGTTCACCGGTATCAGCGGCCTGCGGGCCCACCAGATGATGATGGACGTCACCGGCAACAACATCGCCAACGTCAACACCACGGGCTTCAAGGGCTCCCAGGTGACGTTCCAGGACACCTTCAGCCAGCTGCTCGAGGGCGCTGCGGCGCCGCAGGACGCCAACGTCGGCGGCACCAACCCCTCGCAGGTCGGCCTCGGCGTCCGCGTCGCCGGCATGAGCACGAACTACGGCCAGGGCGCGACCCAGGTCACCGGCCGCGACACCGACCTCCGCATCGACGGCGAGGGCTTCTTCGTCGTCCGCGCCGGCGGCGAGCAGATGTACACCCGCGCCGGGTCCTTCAACTTCGACCGCGACGGCACGCTCGTCACCCCCGAGGGCAACCCGGTCCAGGGCTGGCAGGCCGGCCCCGACGGCACCATCACCGGTGCCGGTGCGGCGGGCTCGATGGGCGGCATCTCGCTCCGCGCGGCCACCGGCCCGGACGAGGCGCTCACGGCGTACCGCATCGGCTCCGACGGCGTCGTCACCGGCATCTTCAAGAACACCGACGGCACGGTCGAGCAGCGCTCCATCGCCCAGCTCGCGGTCGCCACGTTCACGAACAACGGCGGCCTCGAGAAGGCCGGCTCGTCCAACTACCGCGAGAGCGTCAACTCCGGCGACGTGACGATCGAGCGTCCGGGCCAGGGCGCCAACGGCACCCTGTCGGCCGGCGCCCTGGAGATGTCCAACGTCGACCTCGCCCAGGAGTTCACCAACCTCATCATCAGCCAGCGCGGCTTCCAGGCGAACTCCCGCGTCATCACGACGTCGGACGAGCTGCTCCAGGAGCTCGTCAACCTCAAGCGCTGACGCCTCCGTCAGACCTGCCCCTCCCGGGCCCGGCGCCGCCCCGTGCGGCGCCGGGGCCGGACCCCGCCGTCGGCCGCGCGAGCCCTGCTCGCGCGGCCGTCGTGCGCCCGGACCCGTTGCCGCGCAACCCGCCCCGCCCGCTCTCACCCACCCGGGTGAACGGGCGCGCTCCGCCGGACGGGGGAGGGCCACGGCCTCAGGCCGGCGCCCCGGGGCGCCGATGAATCACGTGACGGCCCACGGACGGGCCACCTCCGGGAGCGGGGCCACCGCTCCTCCCGCCGCCAAGGACGGACGCCATGATCATCCTCACCCGCCTCGCGGGCTCACGCTTCGCGGTCAACCCCGACCTGCTCGAGCGCGTCGAGTCCACGCCCGACACCGTGCTCACGCTGCTCGACGGCACGAAGTACGTCGTCTCCGAGCCGCTGGACGAGGTCGTGCGCCGCGTCGCCGACTACCGCGCCACCGTCATCGCGACGGCGCGCCGCCTCGCCGAGGGCGAGTCCGGCCCCGTCGCCCTGCCCGCCGCCCAGGAGCCCTGGCCCGCGGACGTCACCCCCGAGCTCGCGCCGGCCGTGCCGCTGCGCCGTCGCAGGAGGTCCTGATGGATCCCGCAGCCCTCGCCGGCATCATCTTCGCGCTCGGCTCGATCCTCACCATGATGATCCTCGAGGGGGGCAACCCCCTCGCGATCTTCCTGCCCGCCCCGATGATCCTCGTCTTCGGCGGCACCTTCGGCGTGGCCATCGCCGGCGGCCTGCTCAAGGACGCCAAGGCCATCGGCGCCTCGATGAAGAAGGCCTTCCTCACCCCGCCCAAGAAGATGGACGAGACGGTCGAGACGATCGTCTCCCTCGCCGAGCGGGCCCGCCGCGAGGGCCTGCTGGCCCTCGAGGACGCCGTCAAGGAGGTCGACGACGAGTTCCTCCGCGACGGCCTCCAGGCCGCCGTCGACGGCACGGACCCCGAGGACCTCCGGACGATGCTGCTCGACAAGAGCGACCAGAAGGCGGCCTCAGACAAGCGCTCCGCGAAGTTCTTCACCGACATGGGCGGCTACGCGCCGACCATCGGCATCATCGGCACGGTCATCTCGCTCGTCCACGTGCTCGAGAACCTCTCCGACCCAGGCGGTCTCGGCCACATGATCGCCGCGGCCTTCGTCGCGACGCTGTGGGGCGTCCTCTCCGCCAACGTGCTCTGGATGCCGATCGGCACCCGCCTCAAGCGGCTCGCCGAGGTCGAGGCCGCGCAGATGAACCTCGTCGTCGAGGGCGTCCTCGCCATCCAGGCCGGCTCCAACCCGCGCCTGGTCAAGCAGCGCCTCGCGAGCCTCGTGCCCGCCGGCGAGCTCAAGGACGAGGCGGCATGAGCGCGGCCGGCGCCCACGGGCGCGCGCGCCGCGGGGGCGGCGGCCACGACGACGGCGGCCACGACGGCCCGGACGAGCGCTGGCTCGTCAGCTACGCCGACATGATCACCGTGCTGATGGCCCTCTTCATCGTCCTCTTCGCCATCAGCCAGGTCGACGCCCAGAAGTTCCTCGAGCTCCGCCAGGGCCTCGCCGACGGCGTCGGCGCCAGCAGCACCATCCCCGTCGACGGCGGCTCCGGCCTGCTCGTCAGCAACGGCTCGGTGGCCGCGCCCGCGCAGCCGCAGACGTCGGTGCAGGACGAGTCGGTCTCGCCGCAGGCCTCCGGCTCGTCCGGTGCCTCGGCGGCCCAGGGCGGCGGCCCCGCCCTCGAGGCGGCCAAGGCGGAGGTCGAGAAGCTCGAGGAGGTCCAGCGGCAGCTCTCGGCGGCCCTCCAGGGCGCCGGCCTCGGCGACCGGGTCGGCTTCCGCGTCACCGAGGACGGCCTCGTCGGCGCCATCGTCGCCGACGACGTCTTCTTCGAGTCCAGCTCGGCCACGCTCCAGCCCACGGGCGAGGACGTGCTGGACGCCATGGCGCCGGTGCTCGGCGGGATCGACACCCCGCTCGAGCTCGAGGGCCACACGAACGCGCTGCCGGTGCGCGGCGGTCTCTACCCCAGCAACTGGGAGCTGTCCGCGGCCCGCGCGGCCGCCGTCGTCCGGTACCTCCAGGCCGACGGCATCGCCCCCGAGCGGATGACGGCCATGGGCTTCGGCGAGACGCGGCCGCTCTTCGAGGGCGACTCGCCCGAGGCGCTGTCCGGCAACCGCCGGGTGGACCTCGTCGTCGCCTCCGACCAGCCGGCCGAGGTCAAGGCGCTCCTGCCCGAGGCGGCCGAGGAGCTGCACTCCAGCGCCGCGCCCCCGGCCGTCGCCGTGGCGCCCGCGCCCGTCGACGCCGCCCCTGCGGCCGCCCCGCCGGCCGAGGCCGTCGTGGCCGCGGCCGCCGCCGACCACGCCGCGGAGGGGGGCCACTGACCGTGCCGCCGTCCGGACCACCGCCCGCCCGCACCACCGCCACCCCCACCAGCACCAGGAGCCCCGACATGGCCGCCAAGACCACCGCCGCCCCCGCCGAGGGGGAGGCGCCCGCGAAGAAGAAGAAGCTGCCCCTCCTCATCGGCGTCGTCGTGCTCGTGCTCGCGGTCGCGGCCGGCGCCTGGTTCTTCCTGCTCAAGCCGGACCCGGCCGCCGCGGCCGAGGCCGAGCACGAGGAGCCGGAGGCCGGCGAGGTCGTCACCCTCGACCCCGTCTCCATCAACCTCGCCGACGGGGCCTACCTCCGCCTCGGCCTGGCCCTCCAGCAGACCGCCGACGCCGCCCACGAGGCGGACGGCAGCATCGCCCTCGACCAGGCCATCGCGCTGTTCTCCGGCCGCTCGAAGGAAGAGCTGGCGGACAACGCGACGCGCGAGGAGCTGAAGAAGCAGCTCACCGAGAGCATCGCCGCGCCGTACCACGAGGAGGTCTACAAGGTGTACTTCACGGAGTTCGTCACCCAGTGACGACCCTCTCCGCGTGACCCCCGGGCGCGCGGGCCGGCGGCACCACGCCGCCGGCCCGCGCGCCTCGTCGCAGGAGTCACCCGTCCGGGCTCAAGCCCGGCGCCCCGGCCGCCGATGCCTGGTCGTGCCCACCACCCGACCAGCGCAGCGCCCCGGCGGCGCCCGCCCCGGCAGCGCCCGAGAGCGCCGCCGGGGCGCCGTCGTCGCCTGGGACTTCCGCGCCTCCGGCCGCATGGCCCGCGAGCACCTCCGCGTGCTCGAGCTGGCCTTCGAGACCCTCGCCCGCCAGTGGACGACGCAGATGGTGACGCGGCTGCGCACCGACGTCGCCGTCGAGCTGCGCTCCGTCGAGCAGGCCACGTACGACGAGCACGTCGCGACCCTGCCCGTGCCGGCGCCCCTCGTGGTCGTCGGCACGCAGATCGGCGCGGCCGGGCTCCTCCACGTGCCCTCGGAGGTCGTCCTCTCCGTCGTCGACCACGGCCTCGGCGGGCCCGGCGGCGTCCAGCAGCCCCGCGAGCTCACCGAGCTCGAGGTCGGCGTCCTGCGCGACCTCGGCGACAAGGCCCTGGCCGCCCTCGACTACGCCTTCGCCACCATCACGCCGCTGGGCGCCGAGCGCACCGGGACCGAGCAGATCCCGCAGCTCGCGCAGGCGGCGCAGGCGTCGGAGCAGGTCGTCGTCGCCCACCTCGCCGTGACGGTCGGCACGACGACGGCCGAGGCCACCCTCGCGCTCGTGCTCGCGCCCATCCAGGCGCGCCTCGGCTCCACCGCCGCCCCCACGACGCGCACGCCCGAGGAGCTGGCCGCCGAGGCCCGCGCCCAGGCCGCCGTCGTCGGCGCGGTCCCCGAGGTCCCCGTCGAGGTCGGCCTCCGCCTCGCGCCCACCGCCACCACGCCCGACCGGGTCCTGCAGCTCGCCGTCGGCGACGTCGTGCGGCTCGGCCACCCCACGTCCCGCCCCCTCGAGGTCGTCGTCGCCGGGCAGGTCCTCGCCCGCGCCGTCCCCACGGCCTCGTCCACCCGTCTCGCCTGCCTGGTCGTGTCCACCGAGGAGCTGCCCCGATGAGCCTGCCCACCACCGCCCCCGCCGTCGCCTCGCTCGAGGACGTCGTCGCCGCGGCCCGTGCGGCCGCCGGCCTCGTCCCCGCGCCGGGACAGCTCGTCGTCGACCCCGCGGCCGACGGCAGCCCCACCGCGGTCCCCGACGCCGGTGCCCCGGCCGTCACGGCGCCGTACTCCGGCGCCCGCAGCGGCCACGTCGTCCTCGTCCTCGACACCGAGACGGCGAGCGCGCTCCTGTCCGACCCGGCCGGCCCGGGCGGCGCCCCGGAGGCGGCGCTGGCCGCCGCCGTCCGCCCCGCGCTCGAGGCCGCCGCCGGCGCAGCGGGTCCCGTCGTGCTCGGGCCCGTCGAGGTCGGCGCGGTCGGTGACCTCGACCTCTCCTCGGTGCCCGTGGTCCCCCTCCTCGTCGACGGCACGGCCCGCGCCTGGGTCGCCCTCGTCGCCGGCGACGGCCACGACGCCGCGCCGACGCCGTCCCCGTCCGCGGGCGGTGCGCTCGGCGGCGTCGCGGGCCTGGCCCTGCTGCGCGACGTCGAGATGACGCTGTCGGTCGAGATCGGCCGCGCCCGCATGACCGTCCGCGAGCTGCTCACCCTCACGCCGGGCTCCGTCGTCGAGCTCGACCGCGCCGCCGGCGCCCCCGCCGACCTCCTCGTCAACGGCCGGCTCGTCGCCCGCGGCGAGGTCGTCGTCGTCGACGAGGACTTCGGCCTCCGCGTCACGGAGATCGTCGGCGCCGAGCAGGGCTGACCCGGACCGACCCCACACGAGAGCAGGCGCCTGCTCGTCGTCAGGAAGCCCTCCTGGCGACGAGCAGGCGCCTGCTCGTCGTGGTGGGCGCCACCCCCACTTCGCTGAAGACGTCGTCGGCACTGACCCCCTCTCCCCGACTTCGCTGCCGAAGTCGTCGGCACCGGCCATCTCAGGCCCACTTCGGCAGCGAAGTCGTGCCGAGGGCGGGTCCAGGGCCGACTTCGGCAGCGAAGTCGGGAAGCGGGGGGCCCCCGGGATGTACGTGGGCGCGAGGTCGCGTGGCTGCCCCCTCGTCGGGCGGCGACGACGTCGGCGCGCTCGACGCCGCCCCGCGCCGGCTGAGGACTCCCCGCACGACACGCCGACGATCCACCCGACCGGCTCAACCCGGGCGCCCGACGTGCCGACACACCAGGCATGGACACACCGGACGCCCTCGGGCTCCTGCTGCGCGTGGCGGGCTCGCTCGCCGCCGTCGTCGGGCTGGTCTGGATGGTCCGGCGCGGGATGCTCAAGCAGGGCGGCGGGCGTGCGCGCGCCGCTGTCGGCAGCATCACCGTGCTGGCCCGCCAGCAACTCTCGGGGCGCGCCAGCGTCGCCCTCGTGCAGGTCGGGGAGACCGGGCTGCTCGTCGGCGTCACCGAGCAGCAGGTCACGCTCCTCGCCTCGCAGCCGGTCGAGCAGATGCTCGCCCGCCCCGAGGCGCCCGCCGCCCCCGCGGCCCGCCGCACGGCCGTCGACCTCGACGCCGTGGTCCCCGCGCCCGCCTCGCGCCACGCCGCCCCCGTGGCGCCGGCCGCCCCGGCCGCGCCGCAGGAGGTGCCCGCCGAGGTCGCCGAGGCGCTTGCCGCGGTGCCCGCGCCGCGTGGCCCGCTCGCCGGCTCGGCCCTCTCGCCCGGCACGTGGGCCCAGGCGGTCGACGTCCTCCGCGAGCGGACGACCCGCCGGTGAGCGCCGTCGTCGCCCCGCTGCGCCGCGCGGCCGCCCCGCGCCGCGGTCAGCTCCTCGCGCTCCTCGGCGGCCTCGTCGCCGTCCTCCTCGGCCTCCTGGCCGTCCACCTGCTGCTGGCGCCCGGCGCCGCGGCCGCCACGGCGCCCGCCCCGACGGAGGGTCTCGAGGGCCTCACCGAGGGCACCGGCCCGGGCGTCTCGGTGGACATCGAGGGTGTGGACGGCAAGCCCAGCAGCGCGCTCGTCGTGCTCCTCGGCATCACGGTGCTGTCCGTCGCGCCGGCCCTGCTGCTCATGACGACGAGCTTCACGAAGATCTTCGTCGTCCTGTCCATCACCCGGAACGCGCTGGGGCTCACCGCCGCCCCGCCGAACCAGGTGCTCGCGGGCCTCGCGCTGTTCCTCAGCCTCTTCGTCATGGCCCCGGTGCTGTCGGAGGTCAACGAGATCGGCGTGCAGCCCTTCCTCCGCGGCGAGCTGGACCAGGTGCAGGCGCTGCAGGTCGGCGTCGGCCCGCTGCGGGACTTCATGCTGGCCCACGTCCGCGCCGACGACCTGGCGCTCGTGACCCGGGCCGCCGACCGCCCCAACCCGGCGACGCCGGCCGACACCCCGCTGCTGACGCTCATCCCGGCGTTCGTGCTCTCCGAGCTGCGGGCGGCGTTCATCATCGGGTTCGTCATCTACATCCCGTTCCTCGTCATCGACCTCGTCGTCTCCGCGGCGCTGATGTCGATGGGCATGATGATGCTGCCGCCGGTCACGGTCTCCCTGCCCTTCAAGCTCCTGCTCTTCGTCCTCGTGGACGGCTGGGGGCTCGTCATCACCGCCGTCCTCGGCAGCTACTCCGGGGGAGGTGCCGGCTGATGGACGACGTCGCCGTGCTCCAGGTCGTCGTCCAGGCGATGACCGTGGCCGCCAAGATCAGCGCGCCGATCCTGCTCACCTCGCTGTGCGTGGGCTTCGTCATCTCGCTCTTCCAGTCCGTCACCCAGATCCAGGAGGTGACGCTGAGCTTCGTCCCGAAGGCCATCGCCGTCGGCATCGCGCTCCTCGTCTGCGGGCGCTGGATGATCATCGAGATCGTCAGCTTCACCACCGAGCTCTACGGCTCCATCCCCGGCCTCGTCACCGGGACGGGCTGAGCGCGTGGGCATCCCGGTCGTCGCAGCGGCGGCGGAGGCCGCCACCGGCGGCCTGGAGATCAGCCTGCAGGTCGAGACCGTCGTCGGGCTGTCGCTCGCCAGCCTCCGCATCCTCGGCTGGCTCCTGCTGGCCCCGCCCTTCGCCTACAAGGGCTTCCCGGCGCAGGTGAAGGCGCTCCTCGCGCTGGCCCTGGCGCTCGTCGTCCAGCCCGACGTCTCCGGCCTCGTCGAGGGCGGGCTCGAGCTCGGCCCCCTCGCGGTCGCCGCGGCGCAGGAGCTCGTCGTCGGCACGGCCCTCGGCTGGCTCTGCATGCTCGTCTTCGCCGCCGTCCAGAGCGCCGGCGACCTCCTCGACATCTTCGGCGGGTTCCAGCTCGCCCAGGGCTACGACCCGCTCATGCAGAGCGGCTCGTCGGTCCTCGGCCGGATCTACCAGCTCACCGCCCTCGCGCTGCTCTTCGCCAGCGGCGCGCACCTCGTCGTCCTGCGCGGGCTGCTGCTCACCTACGAGGTGCTGCCGGTGGGGCAGGGGGTCGACCTGTCGACCGTCGCCGAGGTCGCCACCCGCGGCGTCGGCGGGCTGCTGCTCGCCGCGCTCCAGGTGGCCGGCCCGATCATCGCGGTGCTCTTCCTCACCGACGTCGGCCTCGGCCTGCTCACCCGCGTGGCGCCCCAGCTCAACGCCTTCTCCCTCGGCTTCCCGCTGAAGATCCTCATCACCCTCGTGCTCGTGGGACTCGGCGCGGCGCTGCTGCCCGACGTCGTCACGGGCCTCGCCGACCAGATGGCCGAGACCGTCGTCGGCACCGCCCGCGTGAGCGGTGACGGCTGATGTCGGGGGGTGACAGCGGGGAGAAGACCGAGCAGCCCACCGAGAAGCGGCTCAAGGAGTCGCGCAAGGAGGGGCGGGTCGCGCGCTCGCCCGACGTCGGCGCCTGGCTCGGCATGGCCGCCGCCGCGCTCGTCCTGCCCATGACCGTCGCCAACGGCTGGGAGGCGGCGCAGACGTCGCTCGGCCGGCTGCGGGAGATCGCGCGCGAGCCCGACCCGGAGATGGCCGTCGCCGCGCTGTCCGAGGGTCTGAAGGCCGTGGCCGTGGTCGGCGCGCCGCTGGCCGCCGTCACCGTCGTCGTCGCGATCGCCGCGGCGGCCGCCCAGGGCGGCCTCCACCCGGCGACGAAGAACTTCAAGCCGCAGTTCTCCAAGCTGAGCCCCAAGCAGGGCCTCAAGCGGATCTTCGGCGTCCAGGCGCTGTGGGAGGCCACGAAGATCCTCCTCAAGTCGACGGTGCTCGGCGTCGTCCTCTACATGGCCGTCAAGGGGCTGCTGCCCGTCCTCGTCGGGACGGGCGCGCTGCCGCTGGGCGCGACCATCGAGGCCGTGCGCGGCGGCACCTCGACCCTGCTGCGCAGCGCCGTCGTCGCCGGCCTCGTGCTCGCGCTCGCCGACTACATGGTCGTGCGGAAGCGGACCATGAAGGGGATCCGGATGACGCGCAAGGAGGTCATGGACGAGCACAAGCAGTCCGAGGGCGACCCCCAGCTCAAGGGCGCCATCCGCTCCAAGCAGCTGGCCATGAGCCGCAACCGGATGATGGCCGACGTCGCCACCGCCGACGTCGTCCTCCTCAACCCGACGCACATCGCCGTCGCGCTGCGCTACGAGCCCGGCAAGGGCGCCCCCCGCGTCGTCGCGAAGGGCGCCGGCACGATCGCCACGAAGATCCGCGAGCGCGCCGCCGAGAACCGGGTCCCGATGGTCGAGGACGTGCCCCTGGCCCGTGCCCTGCACGCCGCGTGCGAGGTCGGCCAGGAGGTCCCGTCGGACATGTACACGTCCGTGGCCCGCGTGCTCGCCTTCGTCATGCGCCTGCGCACCCGCGGCATGGCGTCCGGGCGGCACCGGATGCCGCAGATGGCCTGACGGTGGTCGACGAGGCGCGCGGCGGCAGGCCGACCCACGACGTCGGCGAGGTGGCGCTGCTGCTGGGGGCCGTGTGGTCCTTCTGGCCGGCCGGCCTGTGGATGGCGCTGCGGTGGCGTCGTGAGCAGCGTCGCGCCGGGCGGCCGACGTCGCGCGTCGTGCAGGTGGCGCTCGCCGTCTCGGTGGTGCTCGCCGTCAGCACGCCCTTCGTGCTCGTGGTCGCGTGGCGCCGGCTCGCCGGCTGACCCGGCGGGGCGCCCGACCCGCTCAGCCGACGACCTGCGAGAAGAGCTGCGGGTCGCCGTAGACGACGACGAAGGCGACCGCCACGGCCACGGCCACCGCGACGGCGACGGCCACCCCGGCCGGCCGGCGCAGCCGCACGCAGGCCCATGCCAGGCCGACGACGCCGAGGGCCAGCTGGACGCCGTGGTACGGGCCGTACGGCGTGACGTCGGCGAGGACCAGGACGCCGTACGCGCCCTCCCCGGCCACGACACCGGCCAGCACCCCCGCGGCGGGCGGGCCGAGGAGGCGGCGCCGCTGCCGGACCCAGTGCACCGCCGCCCCGACCGGCGGCCCGGCGACGACGGCCGCGAGCGACCAGAACGCCAGCCCCTGGCTGCCGTAGACGTAGCCCCGGAGCTCCGACCCGAGGCCGTAGCCGGCGTTGAGGGAGAGCAGGGCCGCCGTGGCCGCGAGGGCGCCCGCCGGCGCCGACCGGGCCGTGAGGGCGAGGAGGGCGGCGACGACGCACCACGACGTCGAGGAGTTGGCCAACGGGGCGACCTGCTCGGGCAGCCACCCCTGGGCGTAGGAGGTGAGGACGCCGAGCGCCGTGCCGACCCCCGCCGCCAGGAGGGCGGGCGCCAGGACGCCGCGCAGGACGCCGCGGCGTCGGTCGGGGCCCCGGCCGCGGCGCGGCGCGGCAAGAGCGGTGAGCGGCGGGGCGGGCGTGGTCATCGTCGTCCTCCTCGGCCCGCCGCGCGGTGCGGCTCCGGCCGCCCCCGACGGTAGGCACGACGGGGCTCGGGGGCGTCGGCCCGCGGGCTGACCCGGCCCACCGACGTCGTCCGACCTCGGGGTGACGAGCCCCGGGGGGCCGCGGCCGTCGGCGTCGGGCCGGCTGCCGGTCGGCCCGCCGCGCGCGGCGGGGGGAGCGGCGCCTCAGCCGTCGAGGTCCGTGCCCGCCGACAGCTCCCGCCACGCCTCGAGCTCGGCCCGCCGCGCGTCGAGGACGCCCTCCGCGGCCTCGAGGGCGTCGGTGCCGAGCAGGAGGAGCGCCGGGGGCCGCCCCGCCGCGACCGCGGCCATGATCGCCGCGGCGGCCCGCGCCGGGTCGCCCGGCTGCGTGCCGTGGGCCCGGTCGACCTCCTTGCGGCGCTTCCCCGCCGTCCCGGCGTAGTCCTCGATGGCGGACGGGGACTGCGTCAGCGACCGGCCGGCGAAGTCCGTCCGGAAGCCGCCCGGCTCCACCGACATCGCGGTGATGCCCAGCGGCGCCAGCTCGGTGCGGGCGGACGCCGTGAGCGCCTCGAGCGCGGCCTTGCTGGCGGCGTAGTACCCGGACCCCGGCGGGCAGACCTGCGCCCCGATGGAAGAGATGTTGACGACCGTCCCGCGGCGCCGGGCGCGCATCCCGGGCAGCACCGCCTTCATGACGTCGACGGCGCCGGTGACGTTGGTCGCGAAGAGGCGGGCGACGTCGGCGGGGTCGCCCTCCTCGACCGCGGCCCGGTAGCCGTAGCCGGCGTTGTTGACCGCGACGTCGACGGCGCCGAAGCGCTCGAGCGTGCGGTCCACGGCGCTGCGGACCTGCGCGGCGTCGGTGACGTCGAGGGGGAGCGCCAGGGCGTGGTCGGGGTGGGCGGCGACGAGGTCGTCGAGCGTCCGCGGGTCCCGGGCGGTGACGGCGGCGTCGTGGCCGGCCGCGAGCACGGTCTCGGCCAGCGCGCGGCCGAGCCCGGTCGAGCAGCCGGTGATGAACCAGGTGGTCATGCGTCCTCCGAGGCCGGTCCCGCCGTCCGGGCGGCTGCCCGGGCGGCCCCGACAGCCTGCGGCCCGCGACACGCCCGGGCCACCCGTCCGGCTCAAGGTCACGACGCCTGCTGCCGACACCACCTCTGCCAGGACGGCACGCAGGGCGGACGGATCCGCGAGACACCACAGCACCGGGGCGCAGCGCGGCCCGGGGGAAGGACGTCGTGGGCCGCATCTCCCGTCTGGCCGTCCCGGTCGGCATCGTCGGCATCGTCCTGCTGCTCGTCGTCCCGGTGCCCGCACCGATGATCGACCTGCTCATCGCGTCGAACATCACCGCCTCGCTCGTCGTGCTGCTGACGGCCATGTACGTGCGCCGCCCGCTCGACTTCGCGATCTTCCCGTCGCTGCTCCTCGTGCTGACGCTGTTCCGGCTGGGCCTCAACGTGGCCTCCACCCGGCTCGTGCTCGCCGAGGCCCACGCCGGCAAGGTCATCGAGGCCTTCGGCCACTTCGTCATCTCGGGGTCGCTCGTCATCGGCCTGGTGATCTTCCTGATCCTCGTGATCATCCAGTTCGTCGTCATCACCAACGGCGCCGGCCGCGTCGCCGAGGTGGGCGCCCGCTTCACCCTCGACGCGATGCCCGGCAAGCAGATGGCCATCGACGCGGACCTCAACGCGGGCCTCATCGACGAGGACACCGCGCGCCGCCGCCGCGCCGACGTCACCGCCGAGGCCGACTTCTACGGCGCCATGGACGGTGGCTCGAAGTTCGTCAAGGGCGACGCCATCGCCGGCATCATCATCACGGTCATCAACCTCGTCGGCGGCTTCATCATCGGCATGGTCCAGAAGGGCATGGAGCCGGCCGAGGCGCTCGAGACCTACAGCCTCCTCACGGTCGGGGACGGCCTCGTCTCCCAGATCCCCGCCCTGCTGCTGTCCGTCGCCACCGGCCTCATCGTCACCCGCGCCACGACGCAGGGGGACATGGGCAGCGACGCCGCCGAGCAGCTGCTGCGCCACAAGCCCGCCCTGCAGATCGCCGGCGCCGGAATCATCGTCATCGCCCTCATCCCGGGCATGCCCAAGCTGCCCTTCATGCTCCTCGGCGCGGCCGTCCTCCTCGCCTCCCAGCGGGCCGGCAAGAACGCCGAGGCCGAGGCCATCGCGGCCGCGGAGGAGGACCTCGCCCTGCCGGTCGGCCCCCGCCCGGACAGCCCCGAGGCGCTCCTGCAGCAGATGCGCGTCGACCCGCTCGAGGTAGTCCTCGCCCCGGACCTCGTCGACCTCGTCGACACGGCCGCCGGCGGCGACCTCCTCGACCGCGTCCGCGGACTGCGCCGCAAGACGGCCCTCGAGCTGGGCCTCGTCGTCCCGCCGGTCCGGACCCGCGACAGCATCGACCTGCCGGCGTCCAGCTACGCCATCCGCATCTCCGGCGTCGAGGTCGGCCGCGGCCAGGCGCCCCCCGGGCGGGTCCTCGCGCTCGGCGACGACGTCGACCACCTGCCCGGCACGCCGACCAGCGAGCCCGTCTTCGGCCTCGCCGGCCGCTGGGTGCCCGCCGAGCTGCAGCACCAGGCCGAGATGACCGGCGCCACCGTCGTCGACCGCGCCTCGGTGCTCGTCACCCACCTCGCCGAGGTCGTCCGGACCCACGCCGGCCGCCTGCTGTCCCGCGAGGACGTGCGGGCGCTCGTCGACGCCGTCAAGGTGGACGACCCGGCGGTCGTCGAGGAGCTCGTCCCCGCCGTCATGACGCTGGGCGAGGTGCAGCGGGTGCTGCGCGCGCTGCTGGAGGAGGGGGTCGCCATCCGGGACCTCGCCCGCATCCTCGAGGCGCTGTCCATGCGCGCCCGCACCGGCGGCACCGACCTCGACGGCCTCGTCGAGGCGGCCCGCTCGGCCCTCGGCCCGGCCATCGCCGCCGCCGCGGCGCGCGACGGCGTCCTCCGGGTCATCACGCTCGACCCGCTGCTCGAGCACCAGCTCGCCGAGTCCGTCCGCCCGGGCGAGGAGGGGGCCACCCTGACCCTCGACCCGCGCCGCGCGGAGACCGTCGTCGAGCAGGCCGACGCGGCCCTGCGCCAGGCCGAGGACATGGGCTGGACGGCCGTCCTCGTCTGCGCGCCGGTGCTGCGGGCGCCCCTGCGGCGCCTCGTCGGGCTGGGCGTGCCGCGCCTGGCCGTGCTGTCCTACACGGAGGCGGGGGGCGCCGGCGCCGCCGGGCCCCGTATCGAGACCGTCGGCACCGTGACCGGGTCGCTCCCGGTCCCGGCCGGCGCGCTGGGGGGCTGAGATGACCACCGTCGTCCTCGAGGGGGACGCGATCGAGCCGCTGCTGGCCCGCGTCGCGAGCGAGCACGGGCCGGGCGCGCGCGTCGTCCGCGCCGAGAAGGTCCGTGTCGGCGGCGTCGCCGGCTTCTTCGCCAAGGAGCGCTTCGAGCTCGTCGTCGAGGTCGACGACGAGGACGACGCCCCCGCCGTCCCGGCGCCGGGCCCGACCCCCGCCCCCGCCGCCCCGCCCACCGCCCTGCCCCGTCCCGCCCAGGAGGACGCCGTGAACGGTCGAGACCAGCTGCCCGGCGCCGCCGGGAGCCGTCGTGACGAGGTCCTCGACGACCTCTTCGACTCGCCCATCGCCCGCGCGCTCGTCCGCTCGCAGGCGCTGGACGAGGCCGGCGCCACCGGCGCCGCGCCCGCGGCCGGCGGTCTCGACGCCCTCCTCGCCGCCGCCGACGCGCAGGAGGCCGCCTCCGCGCACGCGCCGGCGTCGGCGCCCGTGCCGCCGACGGTGCCCGCGCAGGGGGAGATGCCCGGCGCCCGGGCCGCCCGCGGCCGCCACGCGGACCCGGGCGCGCCCGCGCCGTCGCCCGGCCGTCCCGTCTCGACCGAGAGCGCCGCCTTCGCGGCCGTGCTCGACGCCGTCCGCGACGCCGCGGAGCCGGACCACGAGACCGCTCCTCCGGCTCCCGCGCCGTCGGCCACGGCGGAGGACGACGTGCCCACCGGCCCCGAGCCCGTGCCCGCGGGCGCGGCCGTCGCCGAGCTCATGCAGCTGCTGACCGCGCGCCGCGACGCGGCCCCCGTCGAGGAGCCCGTCGACGAGCAGGCCGAGGAGCCGGTCGTCGAGCCGGTCGCCGCCGCGGCCCCCGCGTCCGCCCCTGACCTGCCCCCGGCCCCGGCCCCGGCCCCGTCGCAGGCCCCGGCCGCCGGGCGCGGCGCGCTGCACGAGCAGCTCGCCGCCGCCGGCCTGCCGGAGCACCTCCTCGCCGCGCTGCCCGCCGAGGCCGGCGCCGCGGACGTCCACGGCCTCCTCGCGTCGCTGCCCGGCCCCGCGCCGCTGCCCGCCCGGGACGGCGACCTCGTCGTCGTCGTCGGCGCCCCGCGGGACGCCCTCGGGGTCGCCCAGACGGTCGCCGGCCGCCTCGGCGTCGGCCCGCAGCAGGTCGTCGTCGCCGCCCGCCCCGGTGGCACCGGCGCGCTGCGGGGCGACGTCGTCCGCGACGCCGCCGCGGCCCGCCGCGCCGCCGCCACGGTCCGCCTCGGCGACGCCCCGGGCGTCGTCGTCGTGCAGGCCGACTGCGACGCCGACGACGTCCGCTGGGCGGCCGCCGTCCTCGTGGCGCTGCAGGCCGACCAGGTGCACGTCGTCGTCGACGCCACGCGCAAGCCGCGCGACACCGAGCGGTGGCTCGAGGGCGTCGCGCCCGGCGCGGCCGACGTCCTCCACGTCGTCCGCGCGGGCGGCACGTCCGACCCGGGCACGCCGCTCGGCCTCGACCTGCCCGTCGCGACCGTCGACGGCGGCCCCGCCGGCGCGGGAACGTGGATGTCGCTGCTCCTGCCGTCGGCGCCCCCCGCCGACGTCGCCCCCGCGGCCCGCCGCCTGCGCCCGGAGCGCGGGGTGGCCTGGTGAACCTCGGCGTCGTCGCGGGCCTCACGGTCGTCCTCACGCTGCCCGTGCTCCACGGCCTCCTGACGGGGGCCACGTCGCCGCTCGGCGCGGCGGTCCGGCTGCTGGCCGCGCTCGTCGCGGCGATGGTCGCCGAGGCGGTCCTCCGTCGGCTCCTGCGCCCCGAGCCCGCGGCGGCGGCCCCCGCCACGACGACGAGGCCGGGTCCCGCCTCGGCGCAGCCGGGGGTCCTGCCGGACGCCGTCGCGGAGCAGCTGCGCTCCTCGTCCGGCGGCTGACCCCCCGACCGGCCGACGCGCTCCCGCGCGGGCGGGCGGTCGCACCTATGCTCGCCGGGTGCTGGTCCTGACACGTCGTGCCGGAGAGAGCATCGTCATCGGAGACGACGTCACCGTGACGGTGGTGGACGTCCGTGGTGACGTGGTGCGCCTCGGCATCGACGCCCCCCGCAGCGTCGCGGTCCACCGCGAGGAGGTCTACCGCGCCGTCGTGGAGGCCAACCGCTCCGCCGCCGCCGTGAGCGACGACGCCGTGGCCGCCCTCACCGGACTCTTCGCCGGGCGGCCGCAGCAGCCGTCGTCCGAGGAGCCCTCCCCGCCCCCGGCGGGCTGACGCGACCGCCGCCCCACGACGACGACGGCCCCCCACCCGAGCGGGTGGGGGGCCGTCGTCGTCCGTGCGTCAGCCGGCGAGCGTGGCCGTGTCGATGACGAAGCGGTAGCGGACGTCGCTGGCGACGACACGCTCGTAGGCCTCGTCGACCTCGTCGGCGCCGATGACCTCGACCTCGGCGCCGATCCCGTGCTCGGCGCAGAAGTCGAGCATCTCCTGCGTCTGGCGGATGCCGCCGATCTTCGAGCCGGCGAGGGTCTTGCGGCCCTGGATGAGCGAGAAGGCCGCGATGTCGAGCGGCTTCTCCGGGGCGCCGACCTGGACGAGCGCACCGTCGAGCTTGAGCAGCCCGAGGTAGGCGTTGAAGTCCACGTTGGCGGAGATGGTGCTGACGATGAGGTCGAAGGTGCCGGCGAGGGACTCGAAGGTGCCCTCGTCGCCCGTCGCGTAGTAGTGGTCGGCGCCCAGGCGGAGGCCGTCCTCCTGCTTCTTCAGCGACTGCGACAGCACCGTCACCTCGGCGCCGAGGGCCTTGGCGATCTTCACGCCCATGTGGCCGAGGCCGCCGAGGCCCACGATCGCGACCTTCTTGCCCGGCCCCGCGCCCCAGTGCTTGAGCGGGCTGTAGAGCGTGATGCCGGCGCACAGCAGCGGGGCGGCGACGTCGAGGTCGATCCCCTCGGGGATGCCCATGACGTAGTTCTCGTCGACGACGATCTTCTCGCTGTAGCCGCCGTCGGTCGGACGGCCGTCCTTGCCGACGGCGTTGTAGGTGCCGGTCTCGCCCTTGAGGCAGTACTGCTCCTCGCCCGCCTTGCAGTTCTCGCACTCGCGGCAGGAGTCGACGAAGCAGCCGACGCCGACGCGGTCGCCGACGGAGAACTTCGTGACGTCGGCCCCGACCTCGGAGACGACGCCGGCGATCTCGTGGCCGGGGACCAGCGGGTAGAGCGTCTCGCCCCACTCGCCGCGGGCGGTGTGGATGTCCGAGTGGCAGATGCCGGCGAACTTGATGTCGATGAGGACCTCGGCGGGCCCGACGTCGCGGCGCTCGATGGTGGAGCGCTCGAACGCGGCGTCGGCGGAGGCGGTGGTCAGGGCGTTGACGGTCGTGGGCACAGGGGTCTCCTGGGTCTCGACGGGAGGCACGACGGGGGTCGGCGCCGGACGTGCGGGCGCCGGTCGTGCCGACGGGGGGTGGCAACGGCCGTCCGGGCGCGCGTGTTCCGGGTGCGCGGCGGCGGCCGGGGCCGACAGCAGCACTCTGCGGCCACGGCGGGCGGGCCGCACGCCGGGGGCCCTCCGCCTACGGCAGGCGGCCGCGCCGCAGGACGGGGACGCCGGCCGCCGGCGGGTCGACGGGCTCGGCGGTCCGCAGCTCGGCGGGGCCGACGACGAGGACGCCCGACGACGTGGGCACGCACCGCAGGCCGCCCCGGCCGCGCAGCGCGGGGTGCGCGCCGGGCGCGAGGACGGCGTCCATCCAGGCGCAGGGGGCGGCCTGGCGGCGGCCGGAGAAGCGGACGACGTCGCCGCCGGTCGCCCGCTGGTCGAGCGCGAGGTCCGCGCCGACGAGGGCGACGACGGGGGCGCCGCGCAGGAGGACGTTGCGCCGGGCGAGGCGCGGGTCGAGGCCGCCGAGCGGGTCCTCCGGCGTCGCGAGCCCGAGGTCGGCGGCCACGCCCTCGAGCGCCTCCACAGCGAGCAGGGTCACGGCCGCGTCCATGTGGGCGGCCTTGCCGAAGAACCGGTCCCCGACGACGCCCTTGCCGGCGACCACCTCCACGCGGTCGAGCGACGGCGACGGCGGGTGCGGCGACCCGTCACGGGCGCGGCCGAAGTAGTGGTGCTCCGGCGAGGCGAGGAGGGAGAGCACCTCGACGGGGGTGCGGCACGGCAGGTCGGCGAGGGCGGCGGGGTCGGCGTCGTCCGCGGGCTCGGGGGCGGGCACGCGCCCATGGTGCGGGAGGGCGCGGTGGTCGGCCCGCGCCGGGGCTGCGGGGCGGCTGCCCCTCGGGTAGGCACGGGGCGTGCCCGACACCGACCCGACCCCCGACCGTCCCGACCCGGACGCCCCCGCCCTCGAGGTGCTCGGGGTCGCCGGACCGCCGCCGGGCGCGGTCCGGGAGGGGCGCGGTGCCACCGTCGTGCTCGAGGGCGTCGTCGAGGCGGGGGTCGAGGCGGGCGCCGTCGTCCTGCGGACGGCGGACGGGACGTGGCTCGTCGGCCGCGACCAGGCGCCCCTCGTCGGCCACCGCGTCCGCGTCACGGGCGCCGAGCTGCACGGGGTGCTGACGACGGCCCAGCAGGGGCCGCCGCTCGTCGTCGACGCCGTCGAGGACCTCGGGACCGCCTGAGGTCGGGGTCGGCCTGTCGTCCCGCCGTCCACCACGACGGGCGGCCCCGGCCCGGCCCACAGCGTCGCCCGGCGCGCCCCACGGGCCCCCGTCGCGCTGCGAGCGTCCGGCCGTCGGGGCGGGCGCCCCGCGGGGAGGGCGGCATGGGGACGAGCGGGCGGTCGGGCGGCGGCGTCGCGGCGACGACGGACGTGGGCGGGGCGGTCGAGCACCTCGTCGCCGGGGTGCTGGGCCCGGCGGGGGCGGCGGCGGCCGCGGCGGCGGTGCGGCTGCGGGCGGCCGCCGCGGGCGTCGAGGCGACGGCGGACCGCGTGCGCGGCCACGCGGCCGACGTCGAGCGGGCCCGCGCGCCGGGCTGGCGGTCGCGCGCCGCGGAGGTCTACCGCGCCCGGGCGGCAGGGCTGGCGGCGGACGTGCGGGCGGACGCCGCTGCGCTGGACGCCCTCGTCGCCGCGCTGCGGGCCCACGCGGCGGGCGTCGAGGAGCGGGAGCGGGCGCTGCGGCAGGCGGCCGCCACGGTGCTGGCGCTGGCGGCCGGGGCGGGTGGTGGCGTCGGGGCGACCGGCGGGGGCGGTGCCGTCGGGCTGCCTGCCGCGGCGGTGCTGCGCCGGGCGGACGACGTCGTGCGGTCCGTCCTGCCGGCGGGGCTGCGGGGCCCGTGGTGACGTCGGGCCCGCCGTCCGACCTCCTCGCCGAGCTGCTCGGGCCGGGGCGCCCCGCGGCGGGCGGGCTCGCCGTGCGCGGGGGCGCGGGCGGCCTCGTCGTCGAGGGGGTCGAGCTGCTCGAGGCCTCGGAGCTGCTGCGGCGCACGGCCGACGGCCTCGTCGCCGCCGTGGTCGACGCCGCCGGCCTCGTGGGCCGGGGCGCTGCGGACGGCGGTGCCCTCGACCCGGTCGGCGCCGCCCGGGTGGCCGCCGCGCTGGCCGGGGCCACGGGCGGTGCCGCGCCGACGACGGCGGCGTGCGCGCTGCTGGCGGCACGGCTGGCGGCGGCGGGCGCGGCCTACGCCGAGGCGGAGGGCGCCGTGGTGCGGGCGGTCGGCGCGGCGCGCGGGGCCGTCGGCTCGGCGGTGGGGCGGGCGGCCGGGGCGGGCCTCGCGGCGGTGGCCGACGAGGGCCTCGTCGTCCTCGCCGCCGCCACGGCGGCCGGCGGGCTGGTCTGGCTGGCGGTGCGGGCGCTGCCGGCCGCGGCGGCCGTCGGGGACGCGGCGGTCGTCGCGCTCGCGGACGGCCGTCTCGACGCCGGCGAGCGCGCCGCCCTCGCGTCGGCGGCCACGGGGCTCCCGACGACGGTGCGCGGGCTGGCCGCGGCGGACGCGGCGGCCGTCGGCGGCTCCCTCGCCGCTGAGGTGGGCGCCCCGCTCGGCGTGCTCGGCGACGGGCTGTCGCGGGCCGCGGCGGACCACCCGGTCCTCCTCCAGCACGTCGTCGGCGCCGCGCCCGCGGCGGTGGCCGCCGGCACGGCCGGGCTGCCGCTGGGCCGTCTCCTCGACGCCGGCAGCCGTGCTGGCGCCGCGGCGGGAGGGCTCCCCGGCGGCGACCGCCTCGTGTGGCCGCCCCGCACCGTCGCCGACCTCTCGGCCGGCGTGTCCGTCGTCGCCACGCAGGACGGAGCGCTGCGGCCGACGGCGGTGGCGCTGCGCCCGCACGGCCCGCCCGCGGCGGTCGCGCCCGCGCGCGGGACGGCCGACCTCCTCGGCCGGGCCGCGCCGATGGCGGGCGGGGGATCGCTGAGCCCCGGCGGACGCGGCCGGAGCGCCGCACCGCTCGCCGTGGAGCGGGTCGTCGACGCGGACGGGGCCCGCCGGTGGGTGCTCGTGCTGCCGCCGACGCAGACGACCGCCGCGCCGTGGTCGTCGTCGACGACCAACCCGGCGGACCTCGGCACCGACCTGCGCGCGGTCGGGCAGGTGCCGCACGCGGCGTCCCGCGCGGCGGTCGCCGCCCTCGAGGCGGCCGGGGTGCCGCCCGACGAGCCGGTGCTCCTCGTCGGCTACAGCCAGGGCGGCATCGTCGCGGCCCAGCTCGCCGCGGACCCGGCGGTGCGCGAGCGCTTCGCCGTCGACGCCGTCCTCACCGCCGGGTCGCCCGTCGGCGGCTTCGACCTCCCGCCGTCGGTCGCCGTGCTCCAGGTCGAGCACGAGGCGGACTGGATCCGGTCGCTCGACGGCGCCGACAACCCGACGGGGCCGGGGCGGACGACCGTCCTGCGCGACGTCCCGGCCGCCGAGGTGCTGGCGGGCGGCGGCGACCTCCGCGACGGCATGGCCGCCCACGACCTCGACCTCTACCGGCGGACGGCCGACCTGGCGGACGCCTCGGACGACCCGTCGCTCGTCGCCTGGCGCGAGCGGGTGGCCCCCTACCTCGCGGCCGAGGGGCGGACGTCGACCGTCCAGGTGTACGCCGCCGAGCGGGTGCCGGGGCGGCCGTGACGACGTCCGCCCCGCCCTGCGCCGGGACGTCGGCGGCGGCCCCGCTGGCAGGATGCGCGGACAGGTCGAGCAGCTGCCGGGGAGCCGGCGGCGGACGGAGGGACGCGCGTGAGCTGGTTGGTGACCGGAGGGGCCGGGTACATCGGGGCGCACGTGGTGGACGCGTTCCGCGCGGCCGACCTGCCGTGCGTCGTCCTCGACGACCTGTCGACGGGCGTCGAGGCCTTCGTGCCCGACGACGTCCCGTTCGTCCGCGCGGACCTCCTCGACGGCGCCGCCGTCGGCGCGGCGCTGCGCGAGCACGGCGTCACGGGCGTCGTCCACCTCGCGGGGTTCAAGTACGCCGGCGTCTCGGTCCAGCGACCCCTGCACACGTACACGCAGAACGTCACCGCGACGGTGACGCTGCTGCGCGAGATGGAGGCCGCCGGGGTCGAGCGGCTCGTGTTCTCCTCCTCCGCCGCGGTGTACGGCACCCCGCCGACCGACGTCGTCACCGAGCAGACGCCGACCGGCCCGGAGTCGCCCTACGGGGAGAGCAAGCTCGTCGGGGAGTGGCTGCTGCGCGACGCCGCCCGCGCCGGCGGCCTGCGCGGGACGTCGCTGCGCTACTTCAACGTCGTGGGCTCCGGCCGCCCCGAGCTCTACGACGCGAGCCCGCACAACCTCTTCCCGCTCGTCCTCGCCGCGCTGGCCGAGGGCCGCACGCCGCGGATCAACGGCACGGACTACCCGACGCCGGACGGCACGTGCGTGCGCGACTACGTCCACGTCGCCGACCTGGCCCGCAGCCACGTCGCGGCCGCCCGCCGCCTCGCCGCGGGCGACCCCGTCGATCCCGTCTACAACCTCGGCAGCGGCGACGGCGTTTCCGTGCGCGAGATCATGGGGGCCGTCGCCCGCGTCACGGGCGTCGACTTCACGCCCGAGGAGGCCGACCGCCGCCCGGGCGACCCGGCCCGCATCGTCGCCCGCGGCGACCTGGCCGCCCGCGACCTCGACTGGGCCATGCGCCACAGCCTCGACGACATGGTCGCCGGCGCCTGGGCGGCGCAGCAGCGCCTCGCCCGCTGACGCCGTCCCGTCCGACGTCGCTGCGAGGGCAGCCGGGCCCCCTCCGTCTCCGACGTCGCTGCCGAAGTCGAGTCTGGGCCCCCTCTTTCCGCGACTTCGCTGCCGACGTCGAGCGGTAGGGGTCCGTCTCGCCACCGTCGGCAGCGACGTCGGCAAGGGCGGGGGCGCGGGAGAGGAGGCCGAGCCTGCGGGGCGCCGCGGCGGGCCTAGCCTGCGCGCCATGGCCGACCCCGCGACCGTCCCCGCCGCCGCGAGCGGCGTCCCGCGCCTGCGTGCCGTCCTCGACGACGTGCCGTCGTACGTCCCGGGCCGACCGCCGCAGGCCGCCGACGGCGTCACGCCCTACAAGCTGGCGAGCAACGAGAACCCGTACCCGCCCCTGCCGTCGGTGCTCGACGTCGTCGCCCGGGCCGCCGCGGACGCCAACCGCTACCCGGACATGCTCGCCACCGGGCTGACGGCGGCCATCGGTGCGCACGACGGCGTGCCGCAGGAGCACGTCGTCGCCGGGCCGGGCAGCGTCGGGGTGCTCAGCCAGGTGCTGACGGCGGCGGCCGGCGACGGCGACGAGGTCGTCCACGCCTGGCGGTCCTTCGAGGCCTACCCCATCGTCGTCAGGCTCTCGGGGGCGACGCCGGTCCCCGTGCCCCTCACCGCGGACGGCCGGCACGACATGCCCGCGCTCGCGGCCGCCGTCACCGAGCGCACCCGGCTCGTCGTCGTCTGCAGCCCCAACAACCCCACCGGCCCGGTCGTCACGGCCGCCGAGATGGACGAGCTCCTCGCGGCGGTGCCGTCGGACGTCCTCGTCGTCCTCGACGAGGCCTACCGCGAGTTCGTGCGGCCCGGGGCCGGGGCGCCCGACGCCGTCGCGCTCCACCTCGCGCACCCCAACCTCGTCGTGCTGCGCACGTTCTCCAAGGCCTACGGCCTCGCGGGGCTCCGGGTCGGCTACGGGCTCGCGCACCCCGCCGTCGCCGACGCGCTGCGCAAGACCGCCATCCCCTTCGGCGTCAGCACGCTCGCCCAGGCCGCGGCCGTCGCGTCGCTCGAGGCGGAGGACGAGCTGCTGGAGCGGGTCGCCGCCATCGTCGCCGAGCGCGAGCGGGTGGCCGCCGCGCTCGCCGAGCAGGGCTGGCCCGTGCCCCGCTCCGAGGCCAACTTCGTGTGGATGCCGGTGGGGCAGCGCACCGCCGAGCTCGCGGCCGCGTGCGCGGAGGTCGGCCTGTCGGTGCGCGCCTTCGCCGAGGACGGCGTGCGCGTCACCGTCGCCGAGCCGGCCGCCAACGACCGCTTCCTCGAGGTGGCCGCGGCCTTCCGCCGTCCCTGACGCCCTCGCCACCGCGATGTGTGGCCATGACGCGGACGGGAGCCCCGCTTTCGACGCGTCATGGCCACACGTCGCGGAGGGGAGGCCGGGAGGGGCGGGGCGGCGTCCGCCGCGCGGCCGCGTCCGTGAGCCCCGCCACAGGGCGGAGTACGGTGCCGCAGGCTCGCCGGGGGCGGTGGGCCCGCACCACGGACGACATCGAGGAGGGCACGTGACGTCGTCGACGCACCCCGCCTCCACCGGGAGCAGCGCCACGCCGAGCACCGCGACGGTGCAGATGCTCACGCCGGACGGCGAGCGCCTCGACCTCGACGAGGGCCGGCGGGCGGAGCTCGAGCAGGCGGTCGGCGCCGAGGCCCTGGCGCACGCGGCGGCGCTCACGGCGGACGACCTGCTCGGCATGTACCGCGACATGGCGCTCGCCCGTCGCGTCGACACCGAGGCGACGGCGCTGCAGCGGCAGGGCGAGCTGGGCCTGTGGGCCTCGCTGCTCGGCCAGGAGGCCGCCCAGGTGGGCTCCGCCCGGGCCGCCGCGCCGCAGGACCGGCTCTTCCCGACCTACCGCGAGCACGCCGTCGCCCTCGTGCGCGGCGTCGACCCGGCGCACGTCCTCAGCCTCTTCCGCGGCGTCGACCGCGGCGGCTGGGACGCGGAGGCCACCGGCGTCAGCCCGTACACGCTCGTCATCGGCAGCCAGACCCTGCACGCCACCGGGTACGCCATGGGCGTGCAGCGCGACGGCGCCGTCGGCACGGGCGACCCCGCCCGCGACACCGCGGTCCTCGCGTACTTCGGCGACGGCGCGAGCAGCCAGGGCGACGTCCACGAGGCATTCGTCTTCGCGGCGACGTACCAGGCGCCCGTCGTCTTCGTCTGCCAGAACAACCAGTGGGCCATCTCGGTGCCGGCCGAGCGGCAGGCGCGCGTGCCGATCGCCCGCCGCGCCGCGGGCTTCGGCTTCCCGGGCGTGCGCGTCGACGGCAACGACGTCGTCGCCTGCTACGCCGTCGTCCGGGCGGCGGCCGACCGGGCCCGCGCGGGCGAGGGGCCCACGCTCGTCGAGGCCTTCACCTACCGGATGGGCGCGCACACGACGTCGGACGACCCGGGCCGCTACCGCCCGTCGGTCGAGGTCGAGCAGTGGCGCGACCGCGACCCGCTGGCCCGGCTCGAGGCGCACCTGCGCCGTCACCACGGGGTCGGCGACGACGCCTTCGCGGAGGTCGCCCGCGAGGGCGACGCGCTGGCGGCCCGGCTTCGCCGCGACGTCCTCGGGATGCGCGAGCCGGGGCACGGCGAGATGTTCGAGCACGCGTACGCGGCGCCGCACGCCCACGTCGAGGCCGACCGCCGCTGGTACGAGGAGTACGTGGCCGGCCTCGAGCACGGGGGCGCCGCCGCGGACGGCGAGGAGCGGGCATGACGGACGACGTCCACGGGACGCCGGGCGAGGGCCGGACGACGCAGCGCGTCACCCTCTCCCGCGCGATCAACCTGGGGCTGCGGGCGGCGATGGAGAAGGAGCCGAAGGTCCTCGTCATGGGCGAGGACGTCGGCGCCCTCGGCGGGGTCTTCCGCGTCACCGAGGGGCTGGCCAAGGACTTCGGCGACGACCGCGTCCTCGACACCCCGCTCGCCGAGTCCGGCATCGTCGGGACGGCGGTGGGGCTGGCCCTGCGCGGCTACCGGCCGGTCTGCGAGATGCAGTTCGACGGCTTCGTCTTCCCGGCGTTCGACCAGATCACGACGCAGCTGGCGAAGATGACGCACCGCACGCGCGGGGCGGCGTCCATGCCGGTGGTCGTCCGGATCCCCTTCGGCGGCGGCATCGGCGCGGTGGAGCACCACAGCGAGTCGCCCGAGACGTACTTCGCGCACACGACGGGCCTACGGGTCGTCAGCCCCAGCAACCCCGTCGACGCCTACTGGATGATCCAGCAGGCGGTCGAGTCGCCCGACCCCGTCGTCTTCCTCGAGCCCAAGCGGCACTACTGGGACAAGGCCGAGCTCGACACCGCGGCGACGCCGTACCCGCTGCACCGCTCCCGCGTCGTCCGCCCCGGCACCGACGTCACGGTCGTCGCCTACGGGCCCACGGTGCCGATGGCGCTGCGGGCCGCCGACGTCGCCGCCGGCGAGGGCCGCAGCCTCGAGGTCGTCGACCTCCGCTCGCTCACCCCGCTCGACCTCGGCCCCGTCGAGGAGTCGGTGCGCCGCACCGGCCGGCTCGTCGTCGCCCACGAGGCACCGACGTTCCTCGGCCTCGGCGCCGAGGTGGCGGCCCGGGTCGCGGAGACCTGCTTCTTCTCGCTGGAGGCCCCGGTGCTCCGGGTCGGCGGCCTCGCCGTCCCGTACCCGGTCTCGCGGCTCGAGGAGGAGTACCTGCCCGACGCCGACCGCCTCCTCGACGCGGTCGACCGGGTCCTCGACACCTGAGGCCGAGCCGCCCCGCCCCGCCCACCCCGCCGTCCCGCCCGCCGAGAGGTGCCCGCCGTGCCCGTGCAGCAGTTCCGCCTCCCCGACGTCGGCGAGGGGCTGACCGAGGCCGAGGTCGTCACCTGGCGGGTGGCGCGCGGCGACACGGTCGCGGTCAACGACGTCGTCGTCGAGATCGAGACGGCCAAGTCGCTCGTCGAGCTGCCCTCGCCCTTCGCCGGCGTCGTCCGCGACCTGCTCGTCGAGCCGGGCGTCACCGTCGAGGTGGGCACGCCGATCATCGCGGTGGAGGTCGAGGGCGCCGACGGGGCGCCGGCGGACGGCGGCGGGGCCGACGGCGGCGAGGACGAGGACCCCGGCGGCAACCTCGTCGGCTACGGGCCCACGCGCCGGGCCTCCCGCCGCCGGGCGCGCGCGACCGGCCCGACGACGCCGCCGCAGGCCGCGGAGCCCGTCCCGACCCCCGAGCCCGAGCCGGCCCCCGAGCCCGAGCCGGCCCCCGAGCCGGCGCCCTCCGCCGCGCCCGTCGCCGCCCGCCCGCTGGCCGCGCCCCCGGTGCGGCTGCTGGCCCGGGGCCGCGGCGTCGACCTCGCGGCCGTGACCCCCACGGGCACCCGCGGCGAGGTGACCCGCGCCGACGTCCTCGCGCACGCGTCCGCGCCCGCCCCGGCACCGGCGGCCCCGCCGGCCGTCGCCGGGGAGACCCGCGTGCCCGTCCGCGGCGTCCGCCGCGCCATGGCCGACGCGATGGTCCGCAGCGTCGCGCAGGCGCCGCAGGCCACTCTCTTCCACACCCTCGACGTCACCCGGACGGTCAAGCTCGTCGCGGCGATGAAGGCGGACGAGCGCTTCGCCGACGTCCGCGTCTCCCCGCTCGTCGTCGCCGTCCGGGCCGTCGTCCTGGCCCTCGGCCGCACCCCCGAGATGGGCGCACGCTGGGACGAGGCCGCCGGCGAGGTCGTCGTCCCGGCCGGCGCCCACGTCGGCGTCGCCGCCGCGACGCCCCGCGGGCTCGTCGTCCCCGTGCTGCGGGACGCCCACACGCTCGACCTCCACGGCCTGGCGGCCGGGCTCACGGCGCTGACGACGACGGCCCGCGAGGGCCGCACGCCCCCGGCCGCCATGACGGGCGGCACCTTCACCATCACGAACATCGGGGCGCTGGGCATCGAGTCGGGCGCGCCCATCCTCAACCCGGGGGAGACGGGCATCCTCGCGACGGGTGCCTTCGCCCGGCGCCCGTGGGTCCACCGCGGCAAGGTCCGACCGCGCTGGACGGCCACGCTGGCCCTCACCGTCGACCACCGCGTCGTCGACGGCGCCCAGGCCGGTCGCTTCCTCGCCGACGTCGCGGCGGTGGTCGAGCAGCCGGCCCAGGCCCTCGTCTGGTCCTGACGCGCGCCCGTCACCGGGCGGGCGGCGTCACCGCCAGGTGCGCCCCGGGTTGGTGACGTCCGGGACGGCGCGGTCGACGCCCTCCGGGGCCGCCGCCCACCGCACGCCGTTGGCGAGCACCCGCTGCACGTCCTCGTGGTGGTAGACGGGGTAGTCCTGGTCGCCGGGGGAGAAGTAGAAGATCCGGCCCCGCCCACGGGTGAAGGTCACCCCGGAGCGGAAGACCTCGCCGCCGGCGAACGAGCTGATGAAGACGAGGTCGTCCGGGTCGGGGATGTCGAAGAGCTCGCCGTACATCTCCTGCTCGGGGATGACCAGCGGGCTCGGCACGCCCTCGGCGACGGGGTGGGTCGGCTTCACGGTCCAGACGAGCTCCTGCTGCCCGTCGTTGCGCCAGGCCAGCGAGCAGGTGGTGCCGAGCAGGCGGGTGAAGACCTTGGCGTAGTGCCCGGAGTGCAGCACCAGCAGCCCCATGCCGCCGAGCACGTGGCGACGCACCCGGGCCTCGACGGCGTCGTCCACCTGGTCGTGGGCGATGTGCCCCCACCACAGGAGGACGTCGGTGCGGGCGAGCACCTCCTCGGTGAGGCCGTGCTCGGGATCGTCGAGCGTGGCCGTGCCCACCTCGGCGTCGGGCAGCAGGCGCCGCAGCCCCGCGGCGATCGCCCCGTGGATGCCGTCGGGGTAGTACTCGCCGATCCCCGGCGGGTTGTCGTCCCGCTCGTGGACGCCCTCGTTCCAGACCAGCACCCGCAACGACCGGCTCACGCCTGCTCCTCCTGCACCCGCTGGACCTGCCCGACCTGCTCGACGGCCTCGACGCGACCGCTCGCGGCGGAGCGGGCGGCGGCCTCCATGAGGGCCACGCTCCCGAGGTTGTCCCGTCCCGTCGTCTCGGGGGCGGGGCCGCCGCGGACGGCCGCCGCGAAGGCGCGCAGCCCGGCGGAGCGGCCCCACAGCGCCGGCCGCGCCAGCTCGACCCGCCGCGGCTCCCCCGCGCCCGGCCCGGTGGCGGTCGTCAGCTCGAGCTCGTCGTCGTCCGGCCCCTCGCCCCCGCGGCTCGTGAAGGCCAGGTGCCCGTCGCTGCCCTCGAGGCTCCACCGGCCCGCCCACGCGGTCTGCGGGGCCCGGCTGACCCAGCTGCCGCGGTAGCTGACGACGAGGCCGCCGGTCATCTCGACGGTCAGCGCGGCCGACGCCTCCTCGCGGTACCGGCTCCACGGCGGGTCCATGACCTTCGCGTACACCTCGACGGCGTCGCGGCCGGTGATCATCCGCAGGAGGTCGACGTGGTGGATCGCCATGTCGAAGAGCAGGGGGTGCGGGAAGTCGTAGTGCCGCGACGCGCCCGCGGGCGCGTCGTGGTCCCAGCGGCGGAAGTCGACCGCGACGGCCGACAGCTCGCCCACGGCACCGGCGCGCAGGAGCCGCCGGGCCTCCTGCGGGGCCGGGTAGGAGCGGTAGTTCTGGCTCACCTGGAGGGTGAGGCCCGCTCGCTCGGCGACCTCGACGGCCTCCCGCGCCTCGGCGACCGTGCCCGCGAAGGGCTTCTCCACGAGCACGTGCGCGCCGGCCGCCAGCGCCTCGAGGGCGAAGGGGACGTGGGTCGTCATCGGCGTCGTCAGCAGCACCGCGTCCGCGCGGACGGCCCCGAGCGCCGCGTCGAGCGAGGTGAAGCACGCCGCGTCGGGGACGCCGAAGGTCTCCTGCGCGGCCCGCAGCGTCGGCTCGTGGGGGTCGACGAGGGCGACCCGGTCCACCTCGGGGACCGGCGGGATCGCGTGCCGCTCCCAGTTGGTGCCCCAGTCCCCGAGCCCCACGTGGACGAGCCGCACCGGCTCCTCGGACGGGCGGGACGACGTCGCGGTGCTCACGGGGCTCCTCCGGGTGGGGGCGGGCGGGGTCAGCTCGGGTGGATGAGCAGGAAGAGCCCGCTGTAGGGGCTGAGCCAGACGCTGAAGCTGTGCAGGTCGTCGACCCAGCCGACCTCGCCGCCGTCGCGGGCGTCGACCACGGCGGCGCGCGGGACGAAGGTGTCCGAGCGGACGGTGCCCTCGACGCGCTCGCCGGTGAAGTTGAGGACGGTGACCTGGATGGTGGCCGAGGTCAGCGAGGCGTCACCGCCGTCGAGGCGGTGGACCATGACGAGCATCCCCGGGTGGGCGACGTCGGGGACGTCGACCTGGGTCGCCGTGGCGAGGTGGTGCTGCGCACGCAGGGCGAGCAGCCCGGAGAGCCGGGTGGCGAAGGAGTCCGCCTGCTCGAGCTGCTGCGGCAGCGGGCCGTAGAGCGACCGGCCGCGCGGCATGCCGCTGGCCGACGTCGTCGCCTCGGGGGCGACGTCGAGCAGGTCGTGGGCGCCCCGCTCCACCCAGCGGGTGTCGCCCGTCTCGGTGAGGGCGCGGACCTGCTCCTCCGGCACGGTGAGCATGCCGGTGAGGTCCCAGCCCGAGAGGACGAAGACGCCCGGCTGCCAGGCGTTGAACATCGCCAGGAGCAGGTGCGCGCGCCGGATCATCTCGACGTCGTCGTCGCCGATGCTGTCCAGCGTCGTGTGGCCGCGGGTGGCCGCGATGACCGACGTCGAGGTGCAGGCGATGCCGTTCGTCGTGAAGACGCGGTTGTAGTCGGACGCGGGGCCCGTGAGCGCCTCGAGGAGGTCGGCGCGGACGGTCCGGGCGAGCTCGTCGCCGGTGACCTCGCGGCCGCGGAACTCGTAGGTGTCGGTGGCGTGCGCCGTCGCCCAGTGGACGAGCTCGTAGGTCAGCTCGTCGTGGTTCTGCAGGCCGTGGACGAGCGTCGCCGGGTCCACCCCGAGCCGCAGCGACGTCCGCAGCGTGAGGCGCAGGAACTCGGCGTCGCCCGTGGCGAGGGCGTGGTGGTACGCGGGCCGGTTGACGAAGTCGTAGGACAGGTCAGCGCCGACCGCCCCGGTGTCGCGGATGTCCTCGATCCCGAGGTTGAGCTCCTGGAACGTGAAGCCGCCGACCTTGCGGACGGTGCTGGCGATGACGTGGTTCGCGGCCTGCGAGAGCGGGTGCCCCTCGGACCACGCCGGGGAGCCCTCGGAGGAGCGCTCGACGCCGAGGAAGCCGTTGGCGTCCAGCCGCAGGGCGCTCGTGCCGAGCTCGGCGAGGCTGTGCAGCGCGTCGCCGATGACCAGGCGCATGCCCGCGAAGGTGGGGTCCAGCCAGTTGATCGACGGCTGGCCCTGCTTGAAGTAGTGGAGGTAGACCCAGCGGCGCGTGACGCCGTCGACGCCGACCACCGGCCCGGTGGCGCTCCAGTTGGTCTCCTTGACGCCCGGCGCGTAGAAGATCACGCGCTGCAGCGCCCCGATGATGAAGCCCTCGGCGGCCAGCCGGGCCTCCGTCGCCGCGTCGAGGTTGACCGCGTCGCGGCCGGCCGGGACGTCGGGCAGCAGGTGCCAGCTCGGCTCGGGGATCTCGACCATGTGGTAGATCCCCGGGTAGTCCCCGTGGGCCATCTCGGCGAGGCGGAAGTCGGCGCCCTTGCCGGTGTGGCCCGGGACGATGTCGTCGATGACGGAGCCGCCGTGGGCGTCCGCGACCTCGCACAGCGCCCGGAACTCCTCCTCGGTGCCGAAGGCCGGGTCGATCTGGGTGCTGACCCGGTCGAAGTGGCCGTCGACGCTCGGCGTCTCCTCCCAGCCGGTCAGCCCGCCCGCCCGCTTGACCGGGCCGGTGTGGATCCCGTCGATCCCGATGGCCTGGAACGCCTCCCACAGCTGCTCGCCGCCGACCGCCGCGAGGAAGGACTCGCCGGGCCGCGTGATGAGGGAGATCGGGTAGGCGTTGAACCACACCGAGGTGGCGGCGACCGCCCGCCGCGCGTCGGGGCGGGCGTAGGGGTTGCGCCACATGGCCGGGCTGCCCGTCAGCTGGCGGCTCAGGTGCTCGGCGTCGGCGAGCATCGACTGCTGGACGAGCCAGTCGACGTACGCCGGGTTCGAGCCGTCGGCCTCGCGGTGGCGCGGGGTGCGCCGGCGGCGGCCGCCCTCGAGCTGCGCGCGCGGCCGGAGCCGCCGGGGGCGGGCGGGGTAGCGCTGCTCGTCGTAGGTGATCTCCGGGGCGTCGTGCGCCGCCGGCGGGGCCTGCTCGGCGACGAGGGGGCCGTCGGCCACGAGGACGCGCCCCTCCTCGACGTCGGGGAGGCCGACGCCGCCGACGACGACGGCCGCGCGGGTCCAGGGCTGCTGGTCGGCGAGGAAGGGCAGCTCCTCGGCCTGCCACTCGTGCCAGAAGGCCTCGCTCTGCGCCGCGTCGCCGTTCTGCCCGTGGGCGACGTCGCGCGCGAGCCCGAGCCGCTCGGCCTCGTCGGCGTCGGACTGCACCCACACGACCGCGTCCACGACGCCGTCCAGCTCGCGCCGGGCGGAGCCGACGCCCTCGACGAAGACCCACTGCGTCCCCGCCGGCACCTCGATCGCCCCCTCGCGGCCGCGGGCCTCCCACGCCGGCGGCCGGTAGGACACGGCGCGCCCCTCGCGCGCGGGGCGCAGGACGCCCTCGGCGAGGAGGTCGGTCCACCCGAAGAAGGAGTGGTGCCAGGCGACGTCGTCGGCGGCGACGACGACCGCCTGCGGGGCCGCGGCGGCGAGCCGCGCGGCCGTCGTGGACTTCCCGCCGCCACCGCGGCCGTCGACGGCGACGACCCGCGGCCGGCCGCGCACGGTCCCCGCGGCGCGCTCCAGCCGGTCCAGCAGGTCGGTGACGGCACGGGTCCGCCAGGGCCCGGCCACCGGCTCCCCCTCGGGGAGTTGCGGCGGAGCCGGGAGCTCCACGATCTCCTGGTCCGCAGGGGCAGCCGCCGACGCCTCGCTCACGAGGGACGACCGTACAGATCCCTGCCGTCCGGGCACGGCGAGGCGGGAGGTCCGGGGCGCGGCCGCCGACCGGGACGACGCCGGGGGCGCCTACCCTCGTGCGGTGAGCGCAGGGACGGCGCCGAGGGCGCGGCGGGACGACGACGCAACGCGCACGCCCGCGGACGGGCCCACGGGCCCCCTCCCGCGCTGGTGGCTCGCCGTCGTGGTCCTCACGCCCGTCGTCGCCGTCGCCGGCCTCCTCTGGGCGCTCGCCGAGGGCGGGGCCGCCGAGCCGGACCTCGTCCGCGACCCGGGCGCCGTCGTCCGCTACGGCCTCCCGCTCGCCGTCGTCGTCCGCGACCTCGCGCTCGCCGTGACGATCGGCGGCCTCGTCCTCGCCGCGGGGGTGGTGCCGGCGAGGGCCCCGTCCTGGCAGGCGGCGCTGCGCGCCGGGATGGTCGGCTCCCTCGTGTGGACGCCGGCGAGCCTCGCCGTCCTCGTCCTCACCGCCGCCAACCTCTCCGGCACGGCCCTGTCCGACCCGACCTTCGGCAGCCAGCTCGCCGTCGTCGCGACGCAGATCGGCCAGGGCCAGGCCCTGCTCGTCTCCGCCGTCGTCGTCGCGCTCGTCGCCACGGCCGCCGTCGGCGTCCGCACCCCGGCCGGGGCGGGCTGGACGGCGGCGCTCGCCGTCCTCGCCCTCGCGCCGCTGGCGCTCAACGCGCACTCCACCGGCACGAGCGGCCACGAGACGGCCGTCAGCTCCTGGGGCCTGCACGTGCTGGGCGTCGCCGTGTGGATCGGCGGGCTCATGGCGCTCGTGGCCACGGCCCGCCGCCTCGGCCCCGAGCTGCCCGTCGTCGCGCGCCGCTTCTCGACCCTCGCCGGGGTCGGCTTCGCCCTCGTCGTCGTCTCCGGCGTCCTCAACGCGTCGCTGCGGGTCGCGGGCCTCGGCGACCTGCTCGGCACCGGCTACGGCCGCCTCGTCCTCGTCAAGACGGTCGCGAGCGTCGTCCTCGGCGTCGCCGGGTACCTTCACCGGCGCTCGCTGCTCGCGACCCTCGACGCCCGCGCCACCGCCGGCGACCGCGTGCGAGGCCCCTTCTGGCGCCTCGTCGCGGGGGAGGTCGTCCTCGTCGGCGGCGTCCTCGGCGTCGCCGCGGCCCTGTCGCTGACGCCGCCCCCCGTGCCGCAGGAGCTGCCGCCCGCGCCGACGCCGGCGGAGTACCTCACCGGCGAGCTGCTGCCGGAGCCCTTCCGCCCCTCGAGCGTCCTCACCCAGTGGCAGCCGGACGTGCTCTGGCTCGGCGTCGCGATCGCCCTCGCCCTGGCCTACGTCCGCGGCGTCCTCGCCCTGCGGCGTCGCGGCGACCGGTGGCCGGTCGGGCGCACCGTCGCCTTCCTCCTCGGCGCCGCGCTGCTGGCCTACCTCACGAGCGGCGCCCCGGCCGCGTACGGCCGCACCGTCTTCAGCGCGCACATGCTCCAGCACATGACGCTGTCGATGCTCGTGCCCATCGGGCTCGTGCTCGGCGCGCCGGTCACCCTCGCGCTCCGCTCGCTGCCGCGCCGTCGGGACGGCTCCCGGGGGCCGCGGGAGTGGCTCCTCGTGCTCGTCGAGTCGCGGTGGGCCCGCTTCGTGTCCCACCCCGTCGTCGCGGCGGTGCTCTTCGCGGGCAGCCTGATCGTCTTCTACTACACGCCGCTGTTCGAGCTGGCGCTGTCCACCCACGTCGGGCACCTGCTCATGACGGCCCACTTCGTGGGCGTGGGCTTCCTCTTCACCAACGCGCTCGTGGGGGTCGACCCGGGGCCGCCGCGGCTCGGCTACCCGCTCCGCCTCGTCCTGCTCTTCGCGACGATGGCGTTCCACGCCTTCTTCGGGATCTCCATCATCTCGAGCGAGGCGCTGCTCGCCCAGAGCTGGTTCTCCTCGACCGGCTGGGGCATCGACGCCCTCGCCGACCAGCGCACGGGCGGCAGCATCGCCTGGGGCCTCGGGGAGCTGCCGACCGTCGTCCTGCTCGTCGTCGTGGCCGTCCAGTGGTCGCGCAGCGACGAGCGGGAGCAGCGGCGCCGGGACCGGGCCGCCGACCGCGACGGCGACGCCGACCTCACCGCGTACAACGCGATGCTCGCCGAGAAGGGCCGCGGCCGCCCCTGACCCGCAGGGCGACCGCCGCCCCTGCGCGGCGCCCGCCGCGTGGTAGCACGGTGCCGTGACCCCTGACGCACGGACGACGCCCGGCCCGGACCCGTTGCACGACCTCCACGCGTACGTCGCGCAGCCGCGGGTGAGCGGCCTCGCGGTCAGCCCGGACGGGCGGCGCCTCGCGCTCGCCGTCGTCACGCTCGACGGCGAGGGCACCGGCTACGCGACGAGCCTCTGGGAGTCGCCGCTGGACGGCGGGCCGTGCCGACGGCTCACGCGCGGCGGCACCGGCGAGGCCGCGCCCGTGTGGACGCCGCAGGGGGACCTGCTCTTCACCGCCCGTCGCCCCGCGCCGGTCGTGCCGGGGCGCGCGGGCGGCGCCCCGGCGCCGGACCCGGGCAGCGACCCGGGGCCCGCCGACACGACGGCGCCCGGCCGGCCCGCGGGCGGCGGCGGGGACGACGACGCGCCCCCGGCCCTGTGGGCGCTGCCCGCGGCGGGCGGGGAGGCGCGGCTCGTGGCGACCCGGCCCGGCGGCGTCGCCGTCGAGGCCGTGGCGCGCACCGCGGGCACGCTGCTGCTGACGTCCTCGACGATGCCGGCCGCCGGGCGGGACGGGGACGACGCCGACGAGCGGCGCGCCCGCACGGAGGCGGGCGTCAGCGCCGTCCTCCACACCGCCACGCCGGTCCGCTTCTGGGACGCCGACCTCGGTCCCGCCCGCCCGCGCCTGCTCGCCGCGGAGCCGCTGGCGGCCGCGCCCGGCGAGGTCGGCGCCGAGGAGCCGCGGCTCGAGCTGCGCGACCTCACCGGCCACGTCGGTGCGGGGCTCGAGGACACCGGCTGGACCCTCACGGACGACGGGCGCACCGCCGTCGGCACGTGGGTCGTGCCCCGGGCGCACGGCGAGCAGTCCGACACCCTCGTGGCCGTCGACGTCGCCACGGGGCGGCGCACGACGCTCGCGGACGAGCGCGACCTCGAGCACCGGGGCGCGCGGGTGAGCCCCGACGGCGGCACCGTCGCCCTCGTCGTCAGCCGCGTGGGCACGGCGGACCGCGCGACCTCGCACTGGGTGGCCACGGCCGAGCTCCGCCGGGACGCCGACGGCGTCGTCACCGGCGCCGGGCCGCTCCGCCACCTCACGAGCGGCTGGGACCGCTGGCCCGACGCGGTCTCCTGGACCGCCGACGGCCGGCACCTCGTCGTCGAGGCCGACGAGGGCGGTGCCGGCCCGCTCTTCCTCGTCGACTCCGCCACGGGCGACGTCCGGCGCCTCACCGCCGACCACGGCGCCTACGCGGGCGCCCGCGTGACCCCCGACGGCTGGGCCTACGCCCTGCGGTCGGCCTACGACGCCGCGCCCGCCCCGGTGCGGGTCCGGCTCGAGGACGGCCCCGCCGGCGCGGCCGGGACGGTCGAGCACCTGCCGACGCCCGTGCCCCCGCTCGCGCTGCCCGGGCGGCTCGAGGACGTCAGCGCGACCGCGCCGGACGGCACGACGGTGCGCAGCTGGCTCTGCCTGCCCCACGGCGCCGACGCCGAGCACCCCGCGCCGCTCGCGACGTTCATCCACGGCGGCCCGCTGGCCTCGTCCAACGCCTGGTCCTGGCGGTGGAACCCGTGGCTGCTCGTGTCCCGCGGCTACGCGGTGCTGCTGCCGGACCCGGCGTTGTCGACCGGCTACGGCCAGGCCTTCGTCGACCGCGGCTGGGGCCGGTGGGGCCGCGAGCCGTACACCGACCTCCTCGCCGCCGTCGACGGCGCCGTGGCGCGCGACGACGTCGACGGCACCCGGACGGCCGCGCTGGGCGGGTCCTTCGGCGGCTACATGGCCAACTGGGTCGCGGGGCACACCGACCGCTTCGACGCCGTCGTCACGCACGCGAGCCTCTGGGCGCTCGACCAGTTCGCCGGCACGACGGACGCCGGCTTCTTCTGGGCGCGCGAGATGACGCCGCAGGTGGCGGAGGAGAACAGCCCGCACCGGCACGCCGACGCGATCACCACGCCGGTCCTCGTCGTCCACGGCGACAAGGACTACCGGGTGCCCGTCGGCGAGGGCCTCCGTCTGTGGTGGGACCTGCTGTCCCGCAGCGAGGCCGAGGACGGCTCCTCGCCCCACCGCTTCCTCTACTACCCCGACGAGAACCACTGGGTGCTCCGGCCCGGCGGCGCCGTCACCTGGTACCAGACGGTCGTCGGCTTCCTCGACCAGCACGTGCTCGGGAAGGACTGGGTCCAGCCGGACCACGTCTGACCGCCCCGCGGCGGAGGGGCGGCGGGGGGCGGGTCGCGGGCGGGGGAGGATGGCGCCGTGAGCACGTCCGCCGCCACGCCGTCCGCCGCCGCCCGCACGCCCCGCACCCGCGCGCCCGAGCTCGTCGGCCGCCGGTGGGTCGGCACCGACGGGCGGGCGCTGCGGCTGGCGGACCTGCGGGGGCGCTTCGTCCTCCTCGACTTCTGGACGAGCTGCTGCGTCAACTGCCTCCACGTCCTCGACGAGCTCCGCGGGCTCGAGGAGCGCTGGGCCGCCGAGCTCGTCGTCGTCGGCGTGCACTCGCCCAAGTTCCCCCACGAGGCCGAGCCGGGCGTGCTCGACGACGCCGTCCGCCGCTACGAGGTGCACCACCCCGTCCTCGACGACGCGGACATGACGACGTGGCGGGCGTACGCGGCCCGCGCCTGGCCGACGCTCGTGCTCGTCGACCCGACCGGCTACGTCGTCGCGTCGCTGTCCGGCGAGGGGCACGCGGACGGGCTCGAGCGGCTGCTCGGGGAGCTCGTCCCGGAGCACGAGGCCGCCGGCACGCTCGTCCGCGGCGAGCGGCTCTTCACGCCGCTGGCGGAGGACGCCGACGACGACGGCCTGCGCTTCCCGTCCAGCGTGCTGCCCCTGCCGGAGCGGCTCGGCGGCGGGTTGCTCGTGTCCGACACCGGTCACCACCGCCTCGTCGTCCTCGACGAGGACGGGCGGACCGTCCGGCGCGCCGTCGGCGGCGGCGGGCGCGGTCTCGTCGACGGGCCCGCCGCGACCGCGCGCTTCGCCGAGCCGCAGGGCCTGTGCCTCCTGCCCGCGGACGTGGCCGCCCGCACCGGGGTCGACGTCCTCGTCGCCGACACCGTCAACCACGCCGTCCGCGGGGTCCGGTTGGGCGCCGACGGCGGCGAGGTCGTCACGCTCGCGGGAACCGGCCGCCAGCTCCGGCGCCGTGAGGGTGGGGGACCGGCTCTCCGGCAGGACCTCTCGACGCCGTGGGACGTGGCGTGGTGGGACGACCAGGTCGTCGTCGCCATGGCCGGCGTCCACCAGCTGTGGGCGCTGGAGCCCGGCGCGGCGCCGGCGGACGGGACGGTGCGCGTCCTCGCCGGCACGTCGGCCGAGGGCCTGCGCGACGGCGACGCCGAGCAGGCCTGGTTCGCGCAGACCTCGCGCCTCGTGCCCTCGGCGGACGGCGCGGTGCTGTGGGTCGTCGACAGCGAGACGTCGGCGCTGCGCCGCCTCGAGCGCACCGGCGCCCCCGTGGACCGGTCGGTGCACGCCGTCGAGGACGTCCGGCTGGCCAACGCCGCGCCCGTCGCGGCGCCCGGCTACCGGGTCACGACGGTCGTCGGCTCGGGGCTCTTCGAGTTCGGCGACCGCGACGGCGAGGCCGGGGGCGCGCTCCTGCAGCACCCGCTCGGCGGCGCGGTGCTGCCCGACGGCTCGGTCGCGGTGGCGGACACCTACAACGGCGCCGTCCGCCGCTACGACCCGACGACGGGCGCCGTCACCACCCTCGTCGGCGACCTCGCCGAGCCGACGGGCGTCGCCGTCGTCGGCGAGGGGGAGGCGGCCGAGCTCGTCGTCGTGGAGTCCCGGGCGCACCGGGTGCTGCGGCTCCCGCTCACCGCCGGTCGCGTCGTCGGCGGGTCGGCCGGGTCCGTCGAGCGCCCCCCGACGCCGCTCGCCCCGGGCGCCGTGGCGCTGCGCGTCCGCTTCACGCCGCCGACCGGCCAGCACCTCGACGACCGGTGGGGCTCGCCCGTCCGCGTCCTCGTCTCGGCCACGCCCGCCGACCTCCTCGCCGCGGGCGACGGCGCCGGCGAGGAGCTCGGGCGCGACCTCGTGCTGCGCGGGACGCCGGGTACCCGCGGGGTCCTGCACGTGTCGGCGCAGGCCGCGGCGTGCGACGCCCCCGCGGACGGCGCGGACGACGACGCCCTCCTCGGGGCCGCCTGCCACCTCTACCAGCAGGACTGGGGCATCCCCGTCGTGCTGGGCGACGACGCCCCCGACGAGCTCGTGCTCGACCTGCGCGGCGTCTGACGCCGTCGCCCCGGGCGGGGCCGGTCAGCCCGTCGGCGTCCCGTCGAGGTGGACGACGAGCACCGCGGCGTCGTCGTCGCCGTCGGCGAGGGCGACGAGGTGGTCCGCGAGCCCCTCGACGTCGGCGGGCCCCGTCTCGACGAGCCGGCGCAGCCGCTCGATCCCCTCGTCGAGGTGCTCCCCGCGGCGCTCGACGAGGCCGTCGGTGAAGGCCACGAGGGTGCTGCCCGCCGCGACGGCCCGCCGGGTGGTCGGGCGCTCGCCGGGCAGGACGCCCAGCAGCAGCCCCTCGTCGGCCGCGGTCACCTCGGCCGAGCCGTCCGGTTGCCGGATGACGAAGGGCGGGTGCCCCGCCGCCGCGTGGTGCAGCGACCAGCCGCCCGCGCCGTCGGGCTCGAGCCGCGCGTAGGCCAGCGTCGCGAGCGTGCTGATGCGCAGGCCGACGACGAGCTGGTCGACGCGGTGCAGCACGGCCCCGGGCGACTGCGTCCGGCGGCGCCGCTCGACGGGGCGTCCCTGCGCGTCGACCCGGCCGGCGGTGCCGGGCGGGTCCTCCCAGGCCTCCCACGCGCACGCGCGCAGGAGCCCGCGCAGGTGGCCCATGGCCGCGGCGGCCATGACGTCGTGCCCGGCGACGTCGCCGACGGCCACCCCCACCGCGCCGCCGGTGAGGTCGAGGAGCTCGTAGAAGTCGCCGCCCACCGACGCGCCGGTGGCGGCGGCCCGGTAGCGGGCGGCCGCGATGACACCGGGGACGGCGGGGAGCACGGGCAGGAGGCTGCGCTGCAGCGTCTCCGCGATGGTGCGCTGCTCGCCCGCGACCCGGGCGGCGTGCAGCGCGGCCCCCGAGCGCAGCCCGAGCTCGGCCGCGAGGACGACCTCGTCGGCGGTGAGCGGGACCCGGCCGGGCTCGCGGACGACGACGGCGACGTCGAGCACCTGCCCGCCGCCCGGCAGGGCGACGACGACGGCGGTGCGGCCGTCGGACCCGTCGGCGGCGAGCAGGCCGAGCCCGTCCAGCAGCCGGGCGAGGTCCGGCTCGTGCGGTGCCCCCAGGAGCCGGGCGTCGGCGCCGAGCACCACCGCGCCGGCCGGTGGCGGGGCGGGGGAGGTCGCCGCCGCGGCCGCCGCGAGGGCGGCTGCCGCGGGGTCGTCCGCCGGGTGCACCTGGACGCGGGGCGGCCGGCCCCGGCCCTCGTCGGTCCAGACGACGACGCGGTCGCCGAGCGCGGGCACCGTCAGCCCGGCGAGCCGCTGCCGGCAGGTCTCCTCGTCGAGGTGGCCGGACAGCCGGGCCTCGGTGTCCGCCAGGAGGTCGAGGTGGCGGCGGGTCTCCTCGGCGCGGGCGAGGGCGCCCTCGGCGAGCAGCCGCGCCTCGTGCTCGGCCGCGGCCGCGGCGTCGCGGTCGCGCGCGGCCTCGACGAGGTCGGTGACGTCGGTCTGGACGCCGACGACGTGGGTGAGGACGCCGTCCGCGTCCCGCACCGGGCTGAGGGCGACCCGGTTGTGGAAGACGGTGCCGTCCCGCCGGACGTTGAGGAGCGTCTGCACCGTCGCCTCGCCGGCGACGGCCGCGGCGCCGAGAGCCGTCGACTCGGGCCCGAGGAGTCCACCGCGCAGGAAGCGGCAGTTCTGCCCGACCGCCTCCTCGACCGGGTACCCCGTCAGGGCCGTGAAGGCCGGGCTCACCCAGACGAGCGGCAGGTCGGGGAGGCGGGCGTCGGCCACGCTGAAGGACAGCCCGGCCTGCAGCAGCCCGCGTTCCCGCGCGCGCAGCTCCGCGATGCCCGAGGACAAGGCCTCCAGGAGGTCCGGCGGGACCGCCGGGCCGGGTGCCGTGCCCGCGCCGACCTCGTCGACGCCGTCCGCGCCCTCTGCGTGCACGGGCGGAAGGTACTGCCCCGTCCGGTGCCCCGCCGCGCGGGAGGGGCCCCCCCGTGGACACCCCTCCCGCGGCCGGCGCCGGGGTCGTCAGCCCTTGACCGCGCCCGCGGTGATGCCGCCGACGATCTGGCGGCCGAAGATCGCCGTGACGACGAGCAGCGGCACGGTGGCGAGGACGGTGCCCGCGAGGATGACGGAGATGTCCGGGGTGTAGCCCGCGCCGATGCCGGCGACGGCCACCTGGATCGTCGGGCTCTGCCGCACGACGATGAAGGGCCACAGGAAGTCGTTCCAGGCGGCCATGAAGGACAGGATCCCCAGCACGGCCATCCCGGGGCGGGCCAGCGGGAAGACGATCGCGAAGACCGTGCGGTGCATCGACGCGCCGTCGACCCGGGCCGCCTCCACGAGCTCGTCGGGGAGGGCCTGGGAGATGAACTGCCGCATGAAGAAGACGCCGAAGGCCGTCACGGCGCCCGGGAGGATGACGGACATGAGGTTGTTGACGAGGCCCAGCCGGGTCATGACGACGTAGAGCGGGATGATGCTCAGCGTCGGCGGGATCGTCAGCGTCGCCACCGTGATGCCGAAGAGGGCGTTGCGGCCGCGGAACCGCGACTTGGCGAAGGCGAAGCCCGCCAGGGTGCAGAAGAAGACCGTGGTGGCGGTGACCGCGAGGGAGACGACGAGCGAGCGCCCGAGGGCCGCGACGAGGTCGGCCTGCTCGAGCGCCAGCCGCATGTTCTCGAAGATCTGGGGCCCGGGCAGCAGGGGCGGGGTGCCGTCGTAGAGGTCGGAGGGCGAGTGCGACGCGGCGACGAGGGAGTAGTAGAAGGGGAAGAGGAAGAGCAGCGCCGTGACGGTCAGCACCACGTAGGTGAGCGGGCCGGCGCTGTCCTCGGCGCGGCGGCGACGGCGGGGCGCGGTCGCCGCCGGCAGGGCCGCGGCCACGCGGACGTCGGGCGTCGAGGTCATCGGGACACCTTCTTCGAGGAGGCGCCGCGGCGTCGTCGCAGCAGCGGCTGGCTCTTGTCACGGGTGCGCAGGAAGGCGAGGCCCGTGTTGAGCAGGACGAGGGCGATGACGATGATCAGGGTGACGCAGGCGATGGCGGCGGCACGGCCGAGGCGGCCGATCTCGAAGCCGATGTTGTACATGTACAGCGTCAGCACCTGGTACTGGCCGAGCGCCCCGCCCTCCGCGCCGTTGCCGAAGAGGAACGGCTCGGTGAAGAGCTGGGTCGCGCCGATCGTGGAGAGCACGATGGTGAAGAGGATCGTCGGCCGCAGGCCGGGGACCGTCACGTGGAGGAACTGGCGGAAACGGCCGGCGCCGTCGATGGAGGCCGCCTCGTAGAGGTCCTTGGGGATGGACTGCATGCCCGCCAGGTAGATGAGCGCGTTGTAGCCCGTCCAGTGCCAGGTGACGATGGTCGCGATGGCGATCTGCGCGGTCCAGTTGCCGTTCGTCCAGTTGATCGGGTCGATGCCGACCATCCCCAGCACGACGTTCATGAGCCCGCCGGGCGTGTTCGCGAAGATCGACGCGAACACGAGCGTGGCCGCCACGAGCGAGGTGGCGTAGGGCACGATCATCGAGACCCGGAAGAAGGCCCGGACGCGCATGTTCATGTTCAGCAGGTGCGCGAGGCCGAGGGCCATGAGCAGCTGCGGCACGGTGGAGATGAGGCCGATGGTCAGCGTCTTCCACAGGCTGTTGTAGAAGGACGGGCTGCCGAAGAGCCAGACGTAGTTGTCCCACCCGACGAACTCCGGGTCGCCCCCGCCGAGGCGGTACTCCTGGAAGCTGATCCACACGGTGTAGACGAGCGGGAAGAGGCCGAAGGCGCCGAAGAGCAGGAAGAACGGCGCGATGTAGACGTACGGCGCGCGGCGGTAGGCGCGGCCCTCCCGGCGCGACCGCCGCGCGACCTCGTCCGGTGGCGTGCGCGTCGGGGGGTGCCCGGCCCCCGCGGGCTCCGCGGGGGTCGTCGTCGGTGCGTGGGCCGCCATGTCAGCTCTCCTCCTCGGCCGGCGCGTCGGCGCCGGCGCTCACCGGGTGGGGGTCCCGCGGGGCGGGACGACCGCGGCGGCGCGGGCCGCCGCGGTGGACGGGCGGCCCCCCGCTGGTGAGCGGGGGGCCACCCGTGCGCCCGGTCGTCAGCCGACCGTGTCGTTGATGGTGCGGACGGCCAGCTGCCACGCCTCGTCGGGCGCCACGCCGTTGGCCTCGACGGCGGTGAGCGCGTCGCCGATGGCCTGGTCGATGGCGCCGTCGTCCACGCCGAGCGGCTGGTTCGGGGCCGCCTGGGCCGCCGTCGAGAAGATCTCCCCGATGGGCGCGCCGTTGAAGTACTCGTCGGTCACGTCCAGCGTCTGCTCCTGGGCGGCCGTGTTGGACGGGTACGCGAGCCCCTGCCGGAACTCGTCGGCCTCCGCGTCGGCGCTCGTGAGGAAGGCGGCGAGCTCCACGGCCGCCTCGCGGTTGGGGCTGTCCTGCGGGACGGCGAGGAAGGAGCCGCCCCAGTTGCCGCCGAGCTGCTGCGGGAGGGGCAGGACGTCCCAGTTCCCGGCGTTCTCGTCACCGGCCTGCTGCTTGATGTAGCCGAGCATCCACGCCGGGCAGGCGATGGTGGCGAAGTCACCGGTGTTCATGGCCGTGTTCCACGCCGGGTCGAACTGGGACAGCCCGGCCGTGAGGCCCTTCTCCGCCGCACCGGCCGCGCGGTCGAAGGACGGCCTGACCGTGTCGTTGGACTCCCAGGTCGGCTCGCCCTCCTCGTCGTAGTTGCGGACGGGCTCGACCGAGGTGAGGACGCGGTAGTAGCCGCCGACCGAGTCCATCCAGGCGGCGCCGTCCGTGGCCGCGGCGTACTGCTCGCCCACGGACTCGTAGGAGTCCCAGTCGGTGATCTGCTGCGCGAGCTCGGCGGGGTCGGACGGCAGGCCCGCCTCCTCGAGCTTGTCGCTGCGGTAGCAGATGGCCATGGGGCCGGCGTCGGTCGGCAGGCCGAGCACGGCGCCGTCCTGGGTCGTCACGGCGCCGACGGCCGCGTCGGTCTCCTCCTCGAGCTGGTCGGCGACGGGCGTCTGGAGCATGTCCGTCCAGACGTCCTGCTGCTGGCTCGCCACGAGCGCCGCCCGGCTGATCTCGAGGGGCTGGATGTCGGCCAGGCCCGAGCCGGAGTTGATCTTCGTCGCGAGGGCCGTCCAGTAGTCGCTCTCCTGCTGGACCTCGGAGTACTCGATCGTGACGTTGGGGTGCTCCTCCTGGTACTGGTCGAGGAGTCCCGCCTTCTCGTAGTTGGCGAAGATGCCGCCGAAGCTGTCGACGGTGATCGTCACGGCCTCGTCGGGGTCGGCGGTGCCGACCGGGCCGGCGCCGTCGGCGGACGACCCGCCGCAGGCGGCCAGGCCGAGGGACGTGACGCCGAGGGCGGCGACCGCGGTGACGGCCCTGCGGGAGCGGAAGCGGTGCACGGGTTCTCCTCACGGACCTCCCCCGGGGGAGGAGGTCGGTCGACGACGGGCTGGGTCCGGCTGCCGGCGCCGGGCGAGAGCCCGGGCGACCGGCCCCCGGGACCGCGACGGTGCGGGCCCGGGCTGACGAAAGGTGCGGGACGTGTCGGTGACGTCGGCGGACCGATGGGGCGGTCTCGCCGCCCGGGACGACCGTCGTCCTGGGTCGGTGCGGTCGCCGAGCCGTCCACGACGCCGTGGAAGCGCTCTCACGCGACGCCTGAACCCTGCGGTCCGCCGGTGGGGCCTGTCAAGCACTTCGCCGAGGTCCACCCGTCACGGATCGGTCTCGAATGTTTCGGGGACCGGGACGGGCCCGGACATGCCGCAGGCCCGCCCCCCGAGGGGGACGGGCCTGCGGTGGGAGCGCTCGGTCAGCCGGCGGGCGTCCCGGGGACGAGCGCCAGCACCTCGAGCTCCGAGGCCACGAGGTACCGGCCCGCCGCCGGCGTCAGCACCACCCGGACGGCGTCCGAGCGGGTCGGCGTCGTGAGCGGGACGTCGACGACGGTCGCCGTGGCGGGGCCGGTGACGGACCCGGCGTCGACCCACGTGCCGTCCGCCGCCCGCACCTGGACCCGGGCGTCCACGGGGGCGGTGCCCTCGCCCTCCGGCAGCACGTGCAGCCGCAGGCCGGTCACCGTGCGCGGTGCGGGCAGCGTGGCCGTCAGCGTCTCGGCGCCGCGCGACTGGTCCGGCGTCCACGTCGACCACGCCTTGTCGGTGGTCCGCCCGTCCCGCAGTCCGGCCGGGCCGTACCCCGGCTCGCTGAAGGACGCGGCGTAGGAGACGCCGGCGTCCAGGGCGACGTTGCCCGGCACCCCGGGCGTGACGTCGACGACGGCCACGGCGGGCAGCGTGCGTCCGGCCCCGGCGTCGACCGTGCCGGTCACCTCGACCTGACCCACCTCGGCGAGGTCGGCGACGTCGACGGCGTCCCAGACGACGGGGCGCTGCACCGGCACGCCGAGCGAGCCGGTCGCCGTCACGGACGCCGGGAGGACGGGCAGCTCGCCGGGCACGGTCGCGGCCGCCGCGGGCTCCGTCGTCGTCAGCGTGTCGACGACGACCGTCGCCTCGACGCGGTGCGTCCGGCCGGTGAGATCGGTCGCGGTGCCGCGCACGGTGCGCGTCCCCGGGCTGTCCCAGACCCGCGGCGCGGGCAGGCGCCAGGTGACGGGCACCGCGACGCCCGTGCCCCCGCGCAGCCGCGTCGGCACGGTGGCCGGCAGCTGCGGGACCTCGCCCGTGGGCGTGAAGACCTCCACCGGGGCCCCGCCCAGCACGGTCTCGTCGACGAGCGCCCAGCGCTGGTTGGCGCCGCCGCCCGCCTGCCACGTGCCGACGGGGGAGCCGTCGGCCGTCGCCTGGCCGCCGACGTCGAGCAGGCGGGTCGTGCCGCGGTTGACGAAGGTCCAGGTCCCGTCGCCCGTCGTCGAGCCGACCCAGCGGGCGGCCGGGTCGGACGCGGGGTCACCGTCCACGAGGACGAGGCCGTCGGTGCCGTCCCGCAGCACGCGGCCGTCGGCGGCCGAGGTCAGCGCGTACTCCGTCTGGTTGCCGGTGCCGGTCACGGCCTCCAGCCGCCACAGCTGCTCGACGGCGGAGACGTCGTCGCCGCGGATCACCGCGCCGTCGCCCTCCGCCGCCAGCAGGCGGTCGCTCTGGACGCCGTCGAGGCGGTAGACGTGGCCGTCCTGCACCGTGGCCTCGCGGGCGTCGGCGCCGCGGACGCCGCGGACGAGGAAGGTCGTCACGGACTCCGCGGGCACGACGAGGCTCGCGCGCTCGTCGGCGACAGGCACGGGCTCGCCCCCGACGAGGGCGCCGTCCGCGTCGGTGACGACGGGCGTGACCGTGGCGCCCCGCTGGACGAGCCGGAAGCCGGACAGGTCGAGCGTCACCTCGCGCGGCGCGGCCGTGTCGTTGACGTGCACGACGGTGGCGCCCCGGCGGGTCTCCGCCGCGACGGTCGAGGTGTCGTCGACGCCGAGGAGGTGGTCGCCGGGGCGGATGTAGTGGGTGAAGTTCCGCGTCGTGTCGAACTTCGTGTTGGTGTAGATCGGGCAGGTCTCGAGGGTGTCCTCGGCCGTGCAGTCGAAGGGGAGCTGGATGCTGCCCCAGTTAGCGCCCGCCGCGCTCTCGCCGCCCGGCTTCATGTTGTCGTAGTCCTCGACGGGCTGCCAGAACACCCAGGCCGTCGGCTCGAGCTCGCGGAGGTCGTCGACGATGCGGCCGGCCATGCCAAGACCGGGCTCCATGGACTCGAAGTCCTGCCCGGAGCCCCACGAGCCCTCGACCTCGCTCTGCCACAGCGGCTTGTCCCAGCCCTTGGCGATGTCGCGGACGACGGGACGCTGGCCGGTGCCGTACGTGTGGACGTTGAGCTGCTCGACGGCGTCGCGCACCTCGTCCGGGTAGGCGTACCAGTTGGTGGCGAAGGTGCCCGGGTTCGTCTCGTCCATCGCCGAGATCACCGCGTCGGTGCCGGCGGTCTCCAGCGCGCGGTCGAGCGCCGCGAGGACCTCGGCCTGCGAGCGGGGACCCGCGTGGGCGCCCTCCTGACGGCCGCCGGTCGGGTTGCCGTCCTCGCCGAGCTGCGTTCCCCAGTAGGGGGTGTTCGGCTCGTTGAGCGGGTCGATCGTGTCGACGTCGATGCCGTGCGCGGCCTCGAGCCGGTCGACGACGCCGGTCATGTAGGCGGCGAAGTCGTCGACCCGGTCGGAGCGGATCTGGTCCGCGCTCGAGTCGAAGCCGCCGGACGTGTAGCCGCTGACCGTCTGGAACCACGGCGGGGAGTTGCTGAACGCCTCCCAGTGGGTGACGTCGCCCTTGATGCGGTCGACCCACCAGCGCTGCGCCGCGTCCGCCTCCTCGTCCCAGTGCTCCGGGTTCTCCGGGTCCCACCAGTCCGTGTCCTCGCGGGTGGTGCCCTCCGGTGCCTGCCACCAGCCGGGGACGGCGCCGCCCGGGCGCAGGTAGTCGGGGACGTCGGGGGCGTTGCCGCCGCCGACGTTGTAGCGGGCGATGTTGAGCCGCAGCCCGTCCTCGCCGAAGAGCAGGTCCGCCAGCCGCTCGCGCACCTCGTCGGGGTAGTCGCCGGTGGCGTTGGCGAACCACACGAGGCTCGTGCCCCAGCCCTCGAAGGCCTCGCCGCGGTAGGACGGGTCGGGCCGGACGGTCACCTGCGCGACGTCCTGGGCGGCCGCGTCGTCGGGGGCGGCGGCCGGTGCGCCGGCGGCCGGCAGGGCCGTCGCCGCGAGGACGGCGGCGAGGCCGACGGCGGCGGCGGAGCGCCGCACCCGCCGTCCCGGCCGGGGCGTCCCGCGGCCGGTGCGGCCCCGGGTCGTCGGGGCGTGGTGGTCGGTCGTCATGGGAGTGCCTCTCGCGTCGTCGTCGTCGCGTGCGGGGTCGTGCGGTGGTGCGTCGGAGGGCCGTCGCCGCCCGGAGGGGCGGCGACGGCGGGGTCAGAACTCGGTGTGCCCCAGGTCGGGCGCGTCGACGAGGCGCCCGCAGGCGGCCGCGGCGCCGTGCAGCTCGAGGACGAGCAGCTCGTTGCCCTCGGCGCGCAGGAGGGGCCCGGGCACGTAGAGGGTGCGGGCCGGTCCGGCGCCCCAGTAGCGGCCCAGGCACCAGCCGTTCACCCAGACGAGGCCCTTGCCCCAGCCGTCGACCGAGAAGAAGTGGTCGGCGCCCGGTGCGGCGTCGAAGGTGCCGGCGCAGAAGGCCGGGCCGACGACGGGGGCGTCGGGCGCCGTGGCGGGCGTCGCCCGCACCTGCGCGGTGAGGGCGGTGACGTCCTCGAGGTCCAGCGCGGCCGTCCGCCAGGCCGTCAGCCCGCGGGCGGCCGTGCGGGCCGGGCCCACCAGGCCCTTCGCCTCGCCGATGCGCTCGCCGTAGTTGACGCGGCCCATGTCCTCGACGAGGAGCTGCAGCTCGCCCGCGCGGGCGGGCAGCGGGACGACGCGGTCGCCGCGCGCCCGGTCGAGGACGGCCACGGGGTCGCGGTCGAGGCGGGCGACGGCGTGGTCGCGGACCTCGCCGAGGACGACGGCGCGGTCGGCGGCCGTGACGTCGGCGGCGTAGAGCACGAGGCCGGTCCACTGCTCGACCTCGTCGGCGGTGGGGAGGTGGTCCCACGTGCGCCACGGCCCGAGGGCCGCCGTCGCGTCCGCGACGTCGAGCCGGTGGTCGAGGGCGACGTCGAGCGTCGGCGCGGGCGCGCGCGGCGCGGGCACCTCGGCGGGCACGGGCTCGTGCCGGGCGATGACCGTCCGGAAGGCGTCGAAGAGCGGCCCGGGCGTGCCGTCCTCGCTGATGGGCGCGCCGTAGTCGTAGGACGTCGTCGTCGGCGCGTAGACGCCCTTGTGGTTGGCGCCGCTCGTCGTGCCGAAGTTCGTGCCGCCGTGGGCCATGTAGATGTTGACCGAGGCGCCCGCCGCGAGGAGGTCGTCGAGGTCGCCGGCGCTCGTCCCGGCCGGGGGCACGTGGTGGTGCCCGCCCCACGTGTCGAACCACCCGGCCCAGAACTCCGTGCACATGAGCGGCCCGGTGGGCTGGTGGCGGCGGAGCACCTCGAGGCGCTCGCGGGAGCGGGAGCCGAAGGTGGCCGTCCGGTGGAGGCCGGGCAGGCCGCCGCGCTCGAGCATGGCGTCATCGGCCTGGTCGCAGGTGATCAACGGGACGTCGATGCCGGCGCCGCGGACGACGTCGACGAGGGCCTCGAGGTACTTCTGCCGGTCGGCGGGGTCGGCGTCCTCGTCGTAGGCGCCGTACTCGTTCTCGACCTGGACGAGCACGACGTTGCCGCCGCGCGTGACCTGCCGCTCCGCGACGACGGGCAGCAGCGCCGAGAAGTGCTCCTCGACGGCCGCCAGGAAGCGTGGCTCGGCGCGGCGCACGCCGACGCCGGCCTCGGCCAGCAGCCACGCCGGGAGGCCGCCGCCGTCCCACTCGGCGCAGACGAAGGGGCCGGGGCGCACGACGGCGTGCAGGCCCTCGGCGGCGGCGAGGTCGAGGAACCGCCCGAGGTCCGCGGGGCCGTCGAGGCGCAGCTCGCCGCGGCGGGGGCTGTGGAAGTTCCACGGCACGTACGTCTCGACGGTGTTGAGGCCCATGAGGCGCGCGGTGCGCAGCCGGTCGGCCCACGCGTCGGGGTGCGTGCGGAAGTAGTGCAGCGCGCCGGACACGAGCCGCAGGGGCCGGCCGTCGAGGAGGAAGTCCTCGGCGCCGATCTCGAAGGTGGGCATGGGTGCTCCTGGCTGCGCGGGGTGCGGGGAGGGCGGGTCGTGCGGCGGTGGTGCGGGGCCGGCCGGGCGGTGGTCCGCCCGGCCGGCCCGCGACGTCAGCGGGCGGCGGTGCCGAAGCCCTGCTGCTCGCCGTAGGTGGTGAGGTCGCCCTGCCAGGACTGCAGGCCCTCGGAGAGCGTCGTGCCGCCGACGTACGCCTGGCCGACCGTGTCGTTGAAGACGCTGTTCGCGTAGACCTGGAAGGGCAGGTACTGCCAGCCGTCGACGACCTCGGTCGCGGACTCCGCGAGCACCTCGTTGATCCGCTGGCCGCCGAAGTACTCCGGCTCCTGCGCGAGGAACTCCTCGGACTCGAGCTCGGCCACGGTGGCGGGGAAGGCACCCTCCTCCACGCGGGAGGCGATGCCGTCGCCCGCGGCGGCGAAGTCGAGGAAGGCGTAGGCGAGCTCCTGCTGCTCGCTCGCCTCCATCACGGCCAGCGAGCTGCCGCCGTTCTCGGAGGTGGCGGCGCCGCCCTCCTCCCACTGCGGCATGGGGGCCACACGCCAGTCGCCGGACGCGTCCGCGGCGCCGCTCACGAGGTTGCCGGGCATCCAGGCACCGGTGACGAGGCTCGCGACCTGCCCGCCGCCGAGGGCGGCGAACCACTCGTCGGTCCAGGGGTTGATCGGCGCGAGGAGCTCCTCGTCGATCATCGGCTGCCACATCTCGGCGAAGCGGGCCGAGCCCTCGTCCGCCAGGTCGATGCCGACGTCGGTGCCGTCGACCGTGAAGGGCTCGCCGCCGGCCTGCCAGATGAGCGACGTCGCGAAGCCGGCGTCGCCGGTGTCGGCGGTGATGTAGGTGTCCGGCAGCGCGGCGTGGATCTGGCGGCCCGCCTCGACGTACTCGTCCCACGTCGTCGGGACCTCGACGCCCGCCTCCTCGAAGACGGCGGCGTTGTAGAAGAGCGCCATGGGGCCCGAGTCGATCGGGAGGCCGTAGATGCCCTCGCCCTGGCCGGCGGCCTGGACGGCGTTCCACGGGCCGGGGGTGTAGGTGCCCTCGAGGTCGTCGGCGCCCAAGGGGCCGAGGTCGGCGAGCGCCTCGCCGAGGACGAACTGGGGGAGGGCGTAGTACTCGACCTGGGCGACGTCGGGCCCGCCGCTGCCGGCGGAGATGGCGTTCTGCAGGGCCGTGTACTGGTCGTTGCCGGTGCCGACGTTGGCGAGCTCGACGGTGACGCCGGGGTTGGCGGTCTCGAAGTCGGCCGCGACCTGCTCCATCGTCGGGTCCCACGCCCAGACGGTGAGCGTGCCGCCCTCCTCGACGGCGGCGGCGACGTCCTCGGGCGAGCCGTCCCCGCCGCCGCACGCGGCGAGCGTGAGGCCGAGCACGGCGACGAGCGCCGTGCCGCGCAGGGTGCGGGCCGCGAGGCGGCGGGACGGGGTGGGGCTGGACATCGGTGTCCTCCGGGAGGTCTGGGCTGCGGTGGTCGAGGGGGTGGTGCGGGACGGGCGGGCCAGGGGGGAGCGGGGGCCGCGGCGGCCCCGGTCCGACGGCGGGGTCACTCCTTGACCCCGCCGGCGGACAGGCCGCTCTGCCAGTAGCGCTGCAGGAAGAGGAAGGCCACGACGAGCGGCAGCACGGTGAGAAGCGAGCCGGTGATGACGAGGTCGAAGATCGCCTCGCCGCCCGCGGTGGCGGCCTGGGCGTTCCACGCGTTGAGCCCGAGGGTGAGCGGGTACCAGTCGGGGTCGCGCAGCATGATGAGCGGCAGGAAGTAGTTGTTCCACGTCGCGACGACGGTGAAGAGCAGGACCGTCACGGTCCCCGGCGCCAGCAGCGGCAGGCAGACCTGCGCGAAGGTGCGCAGCTCGCCGGCGCCGTCGACCCGCGCCGCCTCGAGGAGCTCGGTGGGGATCGCCTCGGACGCGAAGGTCCACATGAGGTAGAGGCCGAACGGCGAGATGAGCGACGGCACGATGACCGCCAGCGGGGTGTTCGTGATCCCCATCTGGCTGAACATGAGGAAGGTCGGCACCGCCAGCGCCGTGCCCGGGACGGCCACCGCGCCGATGACGACGGCGAGCACCGCCTTCTTGCCGACGAAGTCGAACTTCGCGAGGCCGTACCCGCCGAGGACGGCGAGGACGGTCGCGCCGCCGGCGCCGGCGACGACGTACAGCAGGGTGTTGAGGAACCACCGGCCGAAGACGCCGTCGTCGTACGTGAGCGTGCGGACGATGTTGTCGAGGAGGTTGACGTCGCCCGCGAACCACAGCCCGAAGGAGCCGAAGAGGTCGCCCTGGGACTTCGTCGCGTTGATGACGAGCCACACGAGCGGCACCAGCGCGTAGACGAGGACGAGCGCGCAGAGCACCGTGAGGAGGACGGAGCGGCGCGGCCGGTCGACGCGACGGCTGCGCGTCGGGCGCAGCGACGAGGCACGGCGCGACGTCGCCGCGGTGGGGCGGGCGGTGGGGGTCGACGTCGTCACGGCGGTCACTTCTCCTGCCGCAGGCCGCGGAGCTGCACGACGTAGGCGACCACCATGGTCACCAGGCCCATGATCAGCGCGACCGTGGCGGCGTAGTTGTACTGCTGGCCCGAGAAGGACAGCGAGTAGGCGTAGAGGTTGGGCGTGAAGTCGGTCGTGATGGCGTTGGGCGCCAGCGCCTGGAGGATGCTCGGCTCGTTGAAGAGCTGGAAGCTGCCGATGACCGAGAAGATCGTCGCGACGACGAGGGCGCCGCGGATGGCCGGCAGCTTGATGGCCGTGATGATCCGCAGCTGGCCGGCGCCGTCGATCTCGGCGGCCTCGTAGAGGCTGCGCGGCACCGTGCGCAGCGCCGAGTAGAAGATCAGCATGTTGTAGCCCACGAAGGACCACGTGACGATGTTGCCGATGGCGACGAGGACGTAGTCGGGGGACAGCGGCGCGGGCAGCGTGACGCCGAGCGCGTCCTGGAGGTTGCCGACGAGGCCGAAGCGCGTGCCGTACATGAAGCCCCACATGAGCGTGGCGACGACGGCGGGCACCGCGTACGGCATGAAGACCGAGATGCGGAAGAACGCGGCGCCGTGCAGGCGCCCCGAGTCGATCGCCAGCGCCGCGAAGAGCGCGAGGCCGAGCATCACCGGCACCTGGACGACGAGGAAGAGCGCCACCCGCGCCAGGCCCGACCACAGCCGCTGGTCGCCGAGGGCGGCCGCGTAGTTGTCGAGGCCGACGAAGGACGTCCCGCCGACGAGCCGGTCCTGGAAGAGGCTGAGCCACACCGAGTAGGCGATCGGCGCGAGGAAGACGAGGGCGAAGACGGCCATGAAGGGGCCGACGAACCACCAGCCGGCCCAGCGGCGCCGCGTCCCCGCGCCGCGGCGGGGTGCGGCCGCGGCCGGGGGCGGCGTGGCGGGGGCGGGAGGGGCGGCGGCCGTCATGGGCGTCCTCGCTCCGTGCTCGCGGGCGACGGGAGCGTGGCCCCGCTGCGGCGGGCGCCCCGCGGTCGTCGTCGACCTGGGTGGACGTTTGCGTTAACTGCCCGGACAGCATGGACTCCCGCGCTACGTTTGCGCAACCATCTGCCGGGCGGACGTCGTCGTCGGCCCCCGCGAGCAGGTGGCCGGGCCGCTCGGCAGCCGGACCGGCGGACCCAGCGAGGAGGCCCCATGACCGCCGCCACCGGCGCTCCCGGCGGTGCGCCCGGCACCCCCGCCCGCCGCGGCGTGCGGATGTCGGACGTCGCCCGCGAGGTCGGCGTCTCCGCGCAGACCGTCTCGCGCGTCGCCAACGGCGCCCCCGGGGTCGGCGAGCCGACGCGGCGGGTCGTCGTCGAGGCCATGCAGCGGCTGGGCTACCGCCCGAACAGCGCTGCGCGGGCGCTCAAGTCGGGCCGCTTCCGCTCGATCGGCGTGCTGCTGTTCACGCTGTCGACGGTGGGCAACGTGCGGACCCTCGACGGCATCCTCGCCTCCGCGGCGACAGCCGGGTACGGCATCACCGTGGTCCCGGTGCAGCAGCACACGCAGGAGGAGGTCAGCGGCGCCTTCTCACGGCTGACCGAGCTGGCGGTCGACGCCGTCGTCGTCGTCATGGAGGTGCAGCTGCTCGACACGATGACGGTGCTGCTGCCGCCCGGCGTGCCGGTCGTCGTCGTCGACTCCGACGCGGGCTCGCGCTACCCCGTCGTCGACACCGACCAGGCCGACGGCACCCGCCAGGCCGTCCGCCACCTGCTCGACCTCGGCCACGCGACCGTCTGGCACGTGGCCGGACCCCAGGACTCCTTCGCGGCGGGGACCCGCGCCGGGGCATGGGCGGAGACGCTGCGCGCAGCGGGCCGGGAGGTGCCGCCGCCGCTCGTGGGGGACTGGTCGTCGACGTCCGGGTACGAGGCAGGCCGGCGCCTGGCCCGCGAGACCCGCTGCACCGCGGTCTTCTCCGCGAACGACCAGATGGCGCTGGGGGTGATGCGGGCGCTGCGGGAGGCGGGACGGCGGGTGCCGGAGGACGTCAGCGTCGTCGGCTTCGACGACCTCCCCGACGCGGGCGACTACGCCCCGCCGCTGACGACGGTGCACCAGGACTTCCACGAGGTCGGCCGCCTCTGCGTGGAGCTCGCGCTGCGCCAGGTCGCCGACGGGGCAGCGCCCCCGGGGACGACGCTCGTCCCGACGCGCCTCGTCGTCCGCGCGAGCACGGCGCCCCCGCCCGCCCCCTGACCGCGCCGCGTGGCGATGTGCCCGCTCGTGCGGCCGCCCCCTCGCGACGTGCGGCCACGTCGGCCCCCGCGCGACGCTCCTCCCCGCGACGTGTGGCCGTGTGCGCCGGCCCGCGGGGCGGGGAGGCGCGACACGGCCGCACGTCGCGGGGGTGGAGGGGGCGGGTCAGCCGGCGGGCTGGCCCGTCGAGGCGCTCGTGCCGCCGTCGACGGGGACGACGGCGCCCGTGACGTACGCCGCGGCGTCGCTCGCGAGGAAGAGGACGACGGGGGCGACGTCCTCGGGCTCGCCGACCCGGCCGAGCGCGACGCGCTCGACGAAGGGCTCGAGGGCGCGGGGGTCCGACCACACGCCCTCGGTGAGCGGGGTCCGGGTGAAGGCGGGGGCGACGGCGTTGACGCGGACCCCGCGGCCGCCCCAGTCGAGGGCGAGCGAGCGGACGAAGTTCGTCACCGCCGCCTTCGTCGCGTTGTAGGCGGCCTGGCCCCAGTCGCCGCGGTCGCCGGACACCGAGGAGACGGCGACGAAGGAGCCGCCCGAGGTCTCGAGGTGGGGGAGCGTCGCCTTGGCGAGGTGGAAGAAGCCGTCGACGTTCGTGGCGCGCAGCTGCTCCCACGCGTCGTCGGCGAGGTCGGTCAGCTGGCCGCCCTCGTAGCCGGCCGCGTTGCTGACGACGACGTCGAGCCGGCCGTGCTCGGCGACGAGGCGCTCGACGGCGTCGCGCACCTGCGCGCCGTCGGCCACGTCGCAGACGACGGCGACGCCGCGCCCGTCCGGGGCGTCGGCGACGAGCGCCTCGAGGGGCTCGCGCCGACGCCCGGTGACGGCGACGGTCGCGCCCGCCGCGAGGAAGGCCCGCGCCACGGCGGCGCCGATGCCGGAGCCGCCGCCCGTGACGAGGACGACGCTGCCGGTGAAGTCGGAGGTGGTGGTCCGCATGCCCCGATGCTCGCCCGCGCCGCGGACCACCGCCTCCGGGCGTCACATGCCGGTGGTGCCCTGCATCTGCGACATCAGGCCGGCGAAGGCCGTCGCGAAGGTGGCGAAGCCGATGACGTAGAAGACGAGGACGACGGCACCGATGATCACCGCGGCGAGGGCCAGGCCCTTGCCGCCGTCCCCGTTGCGGCCGATCTCGCGCAGCGCGAGGACGCCGAAGACGAGCCCCACCAGCGGCAGGGCCAGGGCGAGCGGCAGGGCGACGATCGCCTTGGTGTTGGTGGACGCGGCGCTCGTGGGCGTCGGCCGCAGGCCGACGTCGGACGTGGTGGACATGGTTCCCCCTCGGGTCGTGGGCGCCCCCGCGGCCGCCCTGCTCGTGATCACAGCGGCAGGGCGGCCCCCGCGCCCGTCGGGGGCGCCCCACCACCCGGGCGGGGCGTCGCGTCACCCGTCAGGGCGGCCTCCCCGACGGGCAGCCGGTGCCCGCCGTCCACCCCGCCGTCACCCGCGCGGGCGGACACTCGGCCGGTGAGCACCCGTCGCCGCGCCCCGCTGCTGCTCGTCGCCGCCACCGTCACGGCGCTCGTCGGGGGGACGGCGCCCGTCACCGCCAGCCCGGTGGCCCGCGCGGCGCCCGCCGCCGTGGTCCCCGACCTGCCGCTCGGGCCCGCAGGTCTCCCGCAGGCCGTGGAGGTCGAGCAGCTCGCCGCCGGCGTGACGCGGACCCGCGTCGTCCGCGGCGCCGTGGACGCGGACGTCCCCTGGGTCGTCGAGCTCTCCATCCCCGCCGGCGCCACGGGGCCCGACCCCGACGCGCCCGCGCGCAGCGTCCAGGACGCCGCGTCCGCCGCCGACCTCGTCGCCCGGCTCGCCGCCGCGGGCTTCCCCGCCGCGGCGCAGCCCGTCCGGCAGACGGCGGCGGCGGACCTGCCCGCCTCCGTCCTCGGGCAGCGGGTGCGTCTCGTCGAGGGCTTCGCCGACCGGGCGGCGGCGCAGGCGGCCGTGGCCCGGCTGCGGGCGGCGGGCTTCACGGCCCGCGACTGGTACAGCGGCTGGGACGGCGGCAGCACGGCCCCCGGCCGGTGGGAGATGGACGTCCTCGTCGTCGACCCCGCCACCTTCGAGGGCGAGCTGGGCGCCTCGTACGGCCCGGACCTCGAGCGCCGCGAGACGGTGAGCGCGCTCGCGGCGGCGGAGGGAGCCGTCGCGGCCGTCAACGGCGGCTTCTTCGTCCTCGACCCGGCCGCCGGTGC